>NZ_JBSFBQ010000005.1:0-313963 GCF_053593015.1 Streptomyces sp. NPDC002403
GCCGCCCCCCTCTCCGGCCGGAGAGGGGGGCGGCCTCGTGTGCGGTGGGGGTCATTGCTCCGACAGCAGCTCCGCGACATGCCCGCTGATCGCCACCACCGTCGGCTGGTGCCACAGCAGCGTGGCCGGCAGCTTGTGGCCGAAGCGCTTCTCCAGCCGCTTGCGGATGACGATCGTCATCACCGAGTCGAGGCCCTGCTCGACCAGCGAGCGCCGCACGTCGAGCGACGCGACCGGCAGCCTCATCTCGCCGGCGATCTGGCCGGCGATCTCCTCGGTCAGCCGCTCGCGCAGCTCCTCCCCCGACAGACCTGCGAAGAGGTCGTCGTCGGCCGGCCCCCCACCGGCCGCGGCGGGCTCCGCCGTGCCGATCTCCCGCAGCAGCGGCAGCCGTTCGGTGCCCGCCTCCAGCGGTACCGTTCGCAGCACCGGGAAGTGCCCCGTGCCCCGGCGCGCCGCGTGGTCCCACGCCGCGAACGCCTCGGACAGCGAGATGTCGGTGACGCCCCGCTCGCGCAGCTCCAGGTCCACGACCTCGTTCACGGCCATGCCCTGACCGCGCCACGAGGTCCAGCCGAAGCTCGTGGTGTCGCCCCGGTGGTGCGCCAGCGCGTCCAGGAACGCGTTGGCGGATCCGTAACTGGCCTGGCCCGGGAGTCCGAGAAGCTGGCCGCAGGAGGAGAAGAGCACGAAGAAGTCCAGGGTGCCGACCGGGAACAGGTCGTGCAGCACCCACGCGCCCTGCGCCTTGGGCCGCATCACCGCCCGCAGCGACTCCTCGTCGACATCCGGGACCATGCGGTTGTCGAGGACGCCCGCCGCGTGGACGATGCCCCTGATCGGCGGCATGCCGAGGGCGTCCGGAGCGAGCAGCCGGGCCGCGGCGGCCTTGTCACCGATGTCCAGGGCCACCGCGCGCACGGTCACCCCCGCCGCCTCCAGCGCCCTGACGCCCGCGATGTGGCGCCGGGTGACCTCGTCGGTCGCACCGTCCCACTCCGCGCGCGGCGGCAGCCCGCTCCGGCCGGCCAGCACCAGGCGCCGAGCGCCCCGCCCGGCCAGCCACCGGGCGACCTCCAGACCCAGCACACCGAGGCCGCCGGTGATCAGATACGTGCCGTCGGACCGGCAGGCCACGGCGTCGTGCTGCTCCTCGCGCTCCGTACGGGCCAGCCGGGCCACCTCCGCGGCACCGTCCGCCCGCAGTGACACCACGTCCTCACCCGGTGCCGCCCGCACCACGTCGAGCAGCCGGCCCGCCGCACCCTCCGCGGCGTCCGCCGGCAGGTCGACGATGCCGCCCCACAACTCACCGTGCTCACCGGCGACGATCCTGCCGAGCCCCCACAGCGCGGAGTGCGCCGGCCCGGTCGTGTCCCGGCTCTCCCGCACCCCCGTGGTCACCGCCCACAGCCGGGGAAACCTCACGGTGCCCAGCGCGGCCAGCCACTGTGCGGTCTCCAGCAGCAGCCAGGCGTTCGCGGCCGCGGCGTCGGGTACCGCGTCCTGCGGCGCGGGCTGCGGCGGCAGCACCAGTACGTCCGTGGCCGCCTCGAACCCGGCCGCCGGTACTCCGAGGTCGCCGGGGCGCTTCACGGCCAGGAACCGGCGGCCCTCGGCGGTGACCCGCTCGCGCAGCGCGCCCGCCAGCGGATGGTCGACGGCACCGATCAGCACCACGTCCCGCCCGGTGCGCTCCGGGTCCGCCTCCGCCTCCGGTGCGAGGCCCAGCGGACGCCAGGCGATCTCGTGGACCAGGTCACGGGGTGGCGCCGCCGCCATCGAGTCGTTGCCGATCCCGCCGTACCGTACGCCGGTCAGCGCGGCCAGCACATGGCCGTCGGTGTCCGCGATCAGCACATCGACCAGGTCGGCCGCCGGGTCGTGGGTGACCCTGATCTCGGCCACCGGCGGCGGATTCCCCTCGACCCGCATCTCGGCGAGGCCGGCCACCATGCGCAGCGTCGCGGGCCCGGGGTACGCGGAGGGAGCGATGGACAGGGCGGCGTCGAGGATCGGGGCCCAGGTCACCGGTGCTCGGTCCGGCAGGGCGGGACGTACCCGGGCGTGCAGTGTGCCCTCGGCGCGCAGGAGGCTCTCGACGGTCCAGTCGAAGCCCATGCTCGGGACGCCGACCGAGGCGAGGTGCCGCTGGATCGCGCCCGGGTCGGCAGGGACCAGGCCGTCGGGCGGCGTCGGCATTCCGCCCAGGGGCGCGTCGTCGGCCGACCCCGTCGTGGCGGTCGTATGGGTCAGCCAGGAGCCGTCGCCCTCGGCCGGCCGCGAGGACAGCCGGAGCCCGTCGTCCTCCCGCACCACCTGGAGCTCACGGCGCTCGGACACCGGCAGCGGCAGGCGCAGCGCGATCTCGCGCAGACATCCGGACGTCGTCCCGTCCGTGTTCCCGGGTCCGCCGCCCGACGCGGCCAGGAACGTGTTGAGCAGTACGGCGGCCGGGACGATCTCGGTCCCGTTGATGGTGTGGCTGCCGGGATAGGGCCGGTTCGAGTCCTCCAGGAGGGTGCGCCACAGCCGCAGGGCCCGGCCTGAGACGGAAAGGGGCTGCCCGAGCAGTTCGTGCGCGTCCACATCGTGCCCGCGGCCCTGGCCCGCGCCGGGGAAGGCCGTCTCCCGCCAGTGCGGCCTGCGCTGCCAGGCGACCCGCGGCAGGGGGACCAGCTCACCGGCCGGCTGGAGACGTGCCCAGTCCAGGCCGATGCCGTGGGTGTGCGCGGAGGCGAGGGCGGAGAGCAAGGTGTCCGGTTCCGGCTGGTTGCGGCGCAGGGAGGAGCCGACGAAGGCGTCCTCGATGCCCTCCTCCGCCAGCGTCTCGCCGATCGAGTGGGCCACCACGGGGTGGGCCGAGATCTCCAGGAACGCGCGGTGGCCGTCCTCCGCCGCGGCGCGGGTGGCCGCCGCCAGCCGGACGGTGTTGCGCAGGTTGGCCGCCCAGTAGGCGCCGTCGGCGGCGGGAGTGCTGCGCGGGTCGGGGTGCGCGGTCGAGTACATGGGAATGCGCGGTTCCCCGGGTCTCAGGTCGTGTGCCGCAGCCGCGAGTTCGTCGAGAAGAGGGTCCATCTGCGGGCTGTGGAAGGCGACGTCGGAGGCCACCCGGCGCACCTGCAGGCCCTCGGTCCGCCACTCCTCGACGAGGGCCTCCACACCGGCGGTGTCACCCGAGATGACCGTGGAGTTCGGCGACGCCGCGATGGCGACCACCACATCGGTACGGCCCGCGAGCCGCTCGGCGGCCTCCTCGGCGGAGACGGAGGCCATCGCCATCGCGCCGTGTCCGGCCACCCGGCGCAGCAGCTTCGACCGGCGGCAGATCAGCCGGGCGCCGTCCGCGAGGGAGAGCAGGCCGCAGGCCACGGCGGCTCCCACCTCGCCCACGGAGTGACCTATCACCGCGTCGGGCTCGACTCCGTACGCCCGCCAGACCCTGGCGAGACCCATCTGCACCGCGAAGATCATGGTCTGGATGCGGTCCACGGTCTCGAAGTCGCCGTCCAGCAGCACCTGTCGGGGAGAGAAGCCGATCTCCTCCAGGAACACCGGGTCCAGTTCGTCGATCACCTCGGCGAACACGGACTCCGACGCGAGCAGTTCGCGTCCCATGCCCGCCCAGTGCGAGCCATGTCCCGAGAACACCCACACCAGGCCCTTGCCCGGGTCCGCCGGGACCGAGCCGACGACCGCCTCGCGCGACTCGTCGCCCTCGGCGATCGTCCGCAGCCCGGCCGCCAGTTCCTCCCGGTCGCACGCGACGACCGCGGCCCGGGTCTCCAGATGCGAACGGCGTACCGCCAGGGTGTGCCCGAGGGAGTCCAGGCCGCTTCCCCGGCCCTCCTCGGCGAGCCATCGGGCCAGTCGGCCGGCGTAGTCGCGCAGGGCGGCCGGGGACTTCGCGGACAGCGGGAACAGCCGTGGGCCCGTGGCCGGTCGCGGCAACGGAGCGGCGGGGGCGACGGGCTCGGGCGCCTGCTCCAGGATGACGTGGGCGATGGTGCCGCCGTAGCCGAAGCCGGAGACACCGGCGCGGCGCGGCCGGCCGCGGTCGGGCCACGGGGTGCGCTCGGTGACGACGCGCAGACCGCCCGAGTCCCAGTCGATGGCCGGGTTGCCCCGGGTGTGGTTGAGACTCGGCGGGATCTCGCCGTGGGCGAGGGCAAGGACGGCCTTGAGCAGACTGGCGACGCCCGCACCCGCCTCCAGGTGGCCCACGTTCGGCTTGACCGAACCGAACAGGAGCGGTTCACCGGCGGGCCGTCCCTCGCCGTACACGGCGCCCAGCGCCCCTGCTTCGAGGGGGTCGCCGACCCTGGTGCCGGTGCCGTGGGCCTCGACGTAGTCGACCGATGCCGCGGTCACACCCGTGCGGCGGAGGGTCTCCTCCAGCAGCCGCTGCTGGGCCGTTCCGCTGGGGGCCATGATGCCGTTGGTCCGGCCGTCCTGGCTGATGTGGCTGCCCCGGACGACGGCGAGTACCCGGTCGCCGTCGCGTTGTGCGTCGGCGAGTCGCTTGAGCACGAGGACCGCCCCGCCCTCACCGCGCCCGTAGCCGTTGGCCGAGGCGTCGAAGGGCTTGCAGCGGCCGTCGGGAGCGGTGGCACCGGCGGACTCCAGCGTCGCGGACAGGCCGGGCGAGATGATCAGGTTGACGCCGCCGACGAGGGCGATGCCGCTCTCCCGGGCCCGGAGGCTCTGACAGGCCAGATGGGTGGCGACCAGCGACGCCGAGCACGCCGTGTCCACGGCCATGCTCGGGCCGTGCAGATCGAGGGCGTACGAGATCCGGTTCGCGGCGGCGCACATCGCACTGCCGATACCGGTCCAGGCCTCGATCGCCGGCAGGTCCTCCAGCAGCCGTCGCCCGTAGTCGTCCGAGCCGATGCCGACGAAGACGCCGGTGTCCCCGCCGCCGAGGCTCTGCGGCGGGATGCCCGCGTCCTCCAGTGCCTCCCACACCACTTCGAGGAGCAGCCTCTGCTGCGGGTCCATCAGCTCCGCCTCGCGGGGCGTGAGGCCGAAGAAGGCGGAGTCGAAGCCCTCGATGTCCCGGATGAAGCCGCCGGGTACGTCGGAGCGGCGGACCACGGCGCCGTGCTCCGGGCCGAGGTCCCGGTAGATGCCCCAACGGTCCTGGGGCATGTCGCCGATGCCGTCACGGCCCGACAGCAGCATGTCCCAGAACTCGCCGGGGGAGTCGGCGTCGCCCGCCAGCCGGCAGCCGGCCCCGATCACGGCTATCGGTTCCGGCCCGGTGACCGGTGCTGTGCCGGTCTCTGCCGCGGCCTCGGCCGCGAACTCGTCTCGTATGGACACGACTTCGGTCTCCTTAGCCTTGTTCAACTGCGCCACGGGGCGATGTCGCGGATCCGCACGACCGCGCTCGACAGGGTGACGCCCGGTCCGACTCCGAGCATCAACAAGACGTCACCTGGCCCGAGTTCGCCGGTTCCCACCAGGTGGTCGAGGGATACGATCTGGTCGCTCGCGCCGAGATGTCCGACGGTCCGGCCGAACTCCCAGGTCGACTTCTCCATGGGGAGGCCGAGCGCGGCCATGCAGCGCTGCTCGACGATCTCCCGGGAGTAGTTCATGTACGCGACCCGGGTGACGTCGCCCAGTCCGACACCCGCCTCGGACAGCGTCCGTTCGACCAGCGCCAGCGTCATCCCGTGGACCTTGACCAGTGCCCGGGTTCCGACGCCCTCCGCGAGAGCGGCCTGCTTGAACTCGGCGTTGCGGGCCCGGAAGTCGAGGGGGCGTTGGACGGTGGGGCCGGGCGGGAACAGCGGCTCGGCTCCCCGGTGCATCTGTTCGGCCTCGGACACGGAGACCGAACCCACGGCGAGCAGCTGGGCGAAGGACGGTTCGGTGGTGAGGAGGACCGCGCTGGCGGCGTCCCCGGCGACGTAGCCGGGGCCCATGGTCCACCGGTTCATCATCGGGGTGCCGAAGTTGTCGGACGCGACGAGCAACGCGGTCGCCGGCTCGCCTCCGTCCGGCGCCGCGGGCATGCCCCGCAGGTAGCCCGCGGCGAGTTGCAGCGCGGCGAACATGCCGTTGCAGCCCTGCCGCACCTCGACCGACAGCACGTCGTCGCCGACCAGGTGGCGCTGCAGGTAGTACTGGGGCTGCCAGCCGTCGGGGCCCTGGTGCCAGGAGTCGGCGTACAGCAGGACGGTGGTGTCCTCGGGGCGGTGGCCGCAGCGCTTGTACGCCTGTTGCGCGGCGCGCAGGGCCATTTCGGGGGCCGGGGTCTCTCCGGCCACCGCCGCGCCGGCCAGTTCGTGCAGCTCGACGTCGATGGCGGGGTAGTGACCCTGCTCGACGGCCTCCTCGATGGCGACCGGGTCGGGCACGAAGGTGCCGAGCCCCTTGATGAATACGTCGGGCGTCCGCAAGGCCGCCTCGCCTCCTCGGGATGGGTGGGGGTGGTGCGGGGATGTCGGGCCGGCCGGTGGCGGTCAGTCCCGGCCGGCGAGCGTTTCCAGCGTGTCCACCAGCCGGGCGAGCAGCCGCCTCGCGTCGGTCCGGGAGAAGACGTCGGCCCGGTAGCCGAGCCTCAGGGTCAGCATGCGGCCCGGCAGGGCGACCAGCCGGAGCGGGTAGTGGGTGCCGTCCTCCACGCCGAGGGCGGTCAGCCGCAGACCGTCGACACCGGTCGGCCCGCCCGCTTCGAGGGCGCCGTTGACGAACGTGATGGCGGTGTCGAAGAGGGCGCCACCGCTGTAGCCGAGCGCGGTGCCGCCCCGTGGGCCCTCCGCCTGGCGCTGGATGTCGGCCAGCCCCAGGTAATGGTGGGGCACCAGGGACAGCTGCTCCTCCTGAAGCCGTGCCAGTGTCGCCATCAAGGGTTCACCGGCCCGCAGCCGCACACGGTAGGGGACCGTGTTGGCGAGCAGGCCGACGATGCTCTCGACCCCGGGCAGCTGGGACGGGCGCCCGGAGACGGAGGTGCCGAACAGCACGTCGTCGCTTCCCGTGATCCGGGAGAGCAGCAGCCCCCACGCGCCGTGCACGGCGGTGCTCAGCGTGACGCCGTGGTCGACGCAGGACGCGGAGAGCGTGCCGGTCAGCACCGCACCGAGTTCCTGGGTGAGGTGGGCCTGGTGCTCCGCGGCCGGCCCCGTCACGCCGTCGGCGACATAGGTGGGGCCGGCCAGGCCCCGCAGAGCGGCGGCCCAGGCACGCCGGGACTCGGTCCGGTCCCGGGTGGACAGCCAGGCCAGGTAGTCACGGTGCTGACGGGCGGGAGGCAGCCCGGCACCGTCGCCGCCCTGCCCGTACAGGGCGAAGAGCTCACGCACCAGGATCGACGTGGACCAGCCGTCCCACAGGATGTGATGGGCCGTCAGAACGACCCGGTGGCGGCCGTCGGCCAGCTTCAGCACCAGGAACCTGAGCAGGGGTGGCGCCGTCATGTCGAAGGGACGGCCTCGTTCCTCCGCCGCCAGCCGCAGCGCCTCGGCCTCCCGCTCGTCCTCCGGCAGCGCCGACAGGTCCCGCTCGGCCCAGGACGGCCGCAGCCCGTCGCAGATGATCTGTACGGGCTCCTCGGTGTCGGTGTGCCGAAAGGCGGCCCGCAGACCGGCGTGCCGTTTCAGCAGCGATGTGCCGGCCGCTCTCAGCACCGCCGTGTCCAGCGGACCGGCGAGGTCGAAGCGGAGCTGTGCCGCGTAGGCGTCGACGCCGTCCTCGGCCAGGATGCTGTGGAAGAGCAGGCCCTCCTGGAGGGGCGTGAGCGGGAGTACGTCGGACATACCGGGGTGGGCGGCGCCCAGTGTGTCGATCCCCGTCTGGTCCAGGTCGACCAGGGGCAGATCGGCGGGGGTGAGGCCGGCGGCGCCGGGCGGGCCGCCATGCGCCGGCGGGCCGCTCCTGGCGACCGGACCGCTCCCGCTTCCGGCCCCTTCGGCCCGGTCCTCCATGCGGGTCACCATGCTGGTGTGCGGGGCGAGTTGCGCGACGGTCGGGTGGCGGAAGACATCGCCCACCTCGAATCCGAGCCCGGCCCGGTGCGCCTGGGCGACCAGTTGCAGAGCGAGGATGCTGTCGCCGCCGTGACCGAAGAACGAGTCGTCCACACCGAACCGGTCCGACCCCAGTACCTGTGCGAACAGCGCGCAGAGGATCTCCTCCCGGTCGTCCGCGGGCGGCCGCCCGGTCCCGGCGGAGGAGAAGTCCGGCTCGGGCAGCGCGCCGCGGTCCACCTTGCCGTTCGGTGTGACCGGCACGGCGTCCAGCTCCACCACCATGGGAACCATGTGTTCCGGCAGCGAGAGCGCGGCCTCCCGGCGCACCTCCTCGGTATCCAGCACAATGCCGGGTGCGGGCACCACGTGGGCGACCAGCCGCTTGTTGCCCGACCGGTCCTCCCACACCGCCGCCACCACGGCCCGGACCGACTCCTGGCCGGCGAGCACCGCCTCGATCTCACCGAGCTCGATGCGGAAGCCGCGGACCTTGACCTGGCTGTCCACACGCCCGAGATAGTCGAGTTGTTCATCGGCCCGCCAGCGCACGAGATCGCCGGTGCGGTACATGCGCGACCCGGGCGGACCGTAGGGGCACGGCAGGAACCGTTCGGCCGTCAGCTCCGGCCTGCGCAGATAGCCCCGGGCGACCCCGGCTCCCCCGATGTACAGCTCCCCCGCCGCCCCGGGGAGGACCGGCAGCACGGCGTCGTCCAGCACGTACACCTGGGAGTTGGCGACGGGACGGCCGATCGACGGTGTGTCCGCCGGGTCCAGCGGCGGGCTCACGGTGGTGGTGACGGTCGCCTCGGTGACGCCGTACTCGTTGAAGATCCGCCGGCCCGGGGCCCACCGTCGCAGTGTCTCGGGGGCCGGGGGTTCACCGCCGGTGATCAGAACGTTCAGCTCCGGCAGGTTCTCGGCCGGTGTCCGGGACAGGAAGACCGGGGGGATCGCGGCCTGCGTGATCCGTTGCGTGCTCAGCAGCGCGGCCAGTTCCTCTCCCGTCAGGGTTCTTCCCTCGGGAGCCAGCACCAGCCGGCCGCCCGCCAGCAGGGTCGGCCAGATGTCGGCCATCGCCACGTCGAAACTCGGCGACACCAGTTGAAGCACGCGGCTCCCGGTGCCGAGGCCGTACCGTCGCACGTTGCCCTCGACCAGGTTCCTGAGGCCCCTGTGCGGCACGACGACGCCCTTGGGGGCCCCGGTGGAGCCGGACGTGTAGATGACGTAGGCCGGGTCGTCGGGGCCCGGAGCGGGCGGGCCGACCGCGGCGCGCGCCGGACCCGGCGGGATGTCCGTGCCGTCGAGGAGGATGCGGACGACGCCGTCGGGCAGCCGCGTCTCCTCCTTCGTGGTCACCACACAGGCGGGGGACGAGTCGCCGACGATGTGGACGAAGCGCTCGGTGGGATAGGACACGTCGACAGGCACGAAGGCGGCACCGGCCTTGAGCACGGCCAGCATGGCGGTGATCAGCTCCGGTGAGCGCGGCAGCGCGAGGGCCACGAGGTCCTCGGCGCCGATGCCTCTCGCGCCCAGTTCCCGGGCCAGCAGGTCCGACCGTCCGTCGAGCTCCCCGTACGTCATGGTGCGGGAACCGTGGACGAGCGCGATGTGCGACGAGGCCGCGGCCGCCCGCTTCCTGAACAGCCCGGGCACCGTCTCGTCGTCCAGTTGCAGCGCGGTGGCGTTGCGTTCCACGAGGAGCCCGCGGCGTTCCGTCGCGCCGAGCACGTCGATCGCGGCGATCGGGGTGTCCGGAGCGGCGGCCACGGTACGGATGAAGGCCATCAGTCGCTCCTGGTGCGCCGAGAGGCTCTCCAGGTCCTGCGTCTCGGGATTCCCGTCCAGAACCACGGACATGGCCTCGCCGCCGGGCCCGGGCCGGAAGGTGACGAACAGGTCGAGGACCGGTCCCGAGGCCAGGTTGTGACTGGTGGCCGGGGCGTCGCCGAAACGGAGCGGTCCGCCGTACGGCATGAAGTTGACGACGGGGCCCATCAAGGCGCCCGCTCCGCCCTCCGGGGCGAGTTCGCGCTGCAGGTCCTCCAGCCGGAAACGTTCGTGCTTCAGTGCGTTGCCGACCTCCTTCGTCAGTCGCGGCACCAGATCGGCCAGAGTCGTCCCGGGGGCGACGTCCAGACGCACCGGCACGCTGTTGGTCGCCATGCCGGGGATCCGGCGCGCCGCGACGCTGCGACGTCCCGCCACCGGCACGCCGAGCGTCACCTCCTGGCGTCCGGTCACCCGGTGGACATAGGCCCCGACGACGGCCATGAGCAGGATCTGCCACGTGGTGCCGGACACGGCGGCTGTCTTCCGCAGCAGTTCGAGATCGTCGTCGGGGAACGGGGCCGTCAGCCGCAGCCGCAGCCGCTCCTCCGGCAGGCTCGATCCGGCACCCCGGCGGCCGGGGACCCGCAGTGGCCCCGGCCGGTCACCGAAGTGCTCGACCCAGTACGCCCGGTCCGCCGCGAAGGCCTCGGACGCACGGTACTCGGCCTCGCCGTCGAGAAGGTCCTTCAGCGGACCGAACACCCGGGCGACAGAGGTCCGGCCGGCGGCCAGCTCGGAATATATCTCCGCGAGCCGCTGCCCCAGCAGATGGACGCCGTAGCCGTCGATGACCACATGGTGGATGCGGTAGTAGAAGAAGAACCTCTTCCCGGAGAGTTTGATCAGGGCGAACGCGGTGACGGGTCCTGTGCTCAGATCCACAGGACGCCGGACATCGTTCCGCATCCACCGGTGCGCCAGGTCGTCCGGATCGTCGTCGCCGGAGAAATCGATCAGCGGGAGAGCTGCCGCGTGCCCCGGGTCCAGCACCTGCCACAGACCGTCGTCCTGGACCACCGACCCGATGCGGACGACATCGGCCTCGGCGCGCAGGATCTTCCAGGCCCTGTCGAACAGAGCGACGTCGACCGGGCCGTCGACAGCGATGTACTCCGCACAGTTGTACGCCCACCCGGAGGAATCCATCTGGTGGGCGAACCAGACCCCTTGCTGGCCGGCGGACAAAGGAAGCCGGATCGCGTCCCGGTCGATCATTCTCGACTCCGTCGCTCGCTGTTTCCAGGAAATCCCGTACACAGAACTGCACGGTGAAGACCACCCTGGGTATCTCAGCTATAGACCGCCTATACAGCCTCCGGTTCCGACCGGACCCGGTGCGGGAGGGGGCCGATAGGCCGGGTAGCGATGAAATATAGACGTGCTCTCCAGGGTCGGACCGACCAAGGTCCTGCCGCTAGGAGAAGCCATGACGGACGGTTACAGCGCCTGGGCGCCCCTTGTCGTCACGCCGGCCGACATAAAGGCCGAAGCGACGCCGGAGGGCCTGATCAGCCATCTGCGCGGTCTCGGTGATCTGGACGTTCTGCTGACCCGGGAGAAATCCTTGGTATTCCGCGGATTCGAGGTCGGGACAGCCGAGCTGGAATCCGTGATGGACCTGCTGCTGCCGAATCGACTGGCTTACGTCAACGGCAACTCGCCCCGTACCAAGGTCGGGCAGAACGTCTACACGTCGACGGAGTACCCGCCGGAGTACACCATCTCGATGCACAACGAGTTGAGCTACGCCCACCGGTGGCCGGCCCGGCTGCTCTTCTTCTGCGAACGGGCCGCCGGGTCGGGCGGCGCGACTCCTCTGGTGGACGGGGTGCGCTGGCTGGAGGCTCTCGATCCCGAGGTGCGCGAGCGTTTCGCCGGCGGGGTGCGCTACGCGCAGAACCTGCACGGCGGACACGGCTTCGGCAAGAGCTGGCAGGACACGTTCGAGACCGGTTCACGCACCGAGGTCGAGGCGATCCTCGCCGACAGCGACGCGAACCACGAGTGGACCCGGGACGGCGGGCTGCGGGTGAGCCAGGTACGGCCGTCGACCGCCCGGCATCCGGTGACCGGTGCCGAGGTCTGGTTCAACCAGGCCGACCAGTGGCACGCCGCCGGGCTGGGCGACGAGACGGCGGCAGCGCTCCACCGGATCATGCCGGAGAAGGATCTGCCCCAGTCCGTCACCTTCGCCGACGGCTCCCCGATCCCGGCGCAGTACATCACCCAGGTGCGCGACCGCGGTCTGGAGGCCGCTGTGGACGTCGACTGGCAGACCGGTGACGTGCTGCTCATCGACAACATGCTGGTCGGTCACGGCCGCAGGCCCTTCACCGGTCCGCGCCGGGTCCTCGTCGCCATGTCCGACTGAATCGAGGGAGAGAGTCCGTGGTCATCGCGATAGAACCGGTGCCGCCCCTGGGCGGGCATCCACTGGCCATGCTGCTGGTCCAGGTGGCACTTCTGCTGCTGGTCGCGACCCTCCTGGGACGGCTCGCGGCACGCTGTTCGCTCCCCCCCATCGTCGGCGAGCTGCTGACGGGCGTCGTCCTCGGGCCGTCCCTGCTCGGGCACACCCTGCCCCAGGTGTCCGCATGGCTCTTCCCCGAGGTGCCGACGCAGGCGCATCTGCTGGATGCCGTGGGCCAGCTCGGCGTCCTGCTGCTGGTCGGCATCACCGGTCTGCACATGGACACCGGACTGATCCGGAAACGAGCCACCACGGCCGTGCGCGTCAGCCTGCCCGGCTTCGCCATTCCGCTGGGCCTCGGCATCACCGCGGGATCCCTGCTGCCCGCCTCGCTGCTCGCGGAGGGCTCGGACCGCAAGGTCTTCGCCCTGTTCATCGGCATCGCGATGTGTGTGAGCGCCATCCCGGTCATCGCCAAGACGCTGATGGATCTCGGCATGCTGCACCGCAACGTCGGGCAGCTCATCCTCATCTCGGGAACGGTCGACGACGTGCTGGGCTGGTTCGGTCTCTCCGTCGTCACCGCGATGGCCACGAGCGGACTGAATGCCGGAAGCCTGGTCCGGTCGGCGGGTCTCCTGCTCCTCTTCTTCGCGGCCGCGGCACTCATCGGCCGCCCGCTCGTGCACCGCGCCATGCGGACGACCGTCAGGTCGGACGACCCGGGGGTGACCCTCGGCGTGGCCGTGACGCTGGTCATCGCGTTCAGCGCGGCTACGCACGCGATCGGTTTCGAGGGCGTCTTCGGCGCGCTGGTCGCCGGAATCCTGATCCGCGGGGCGGGCAAGGACGTGCTGACCCGGCTGGCGCCCCTGCGCACCTTCGTCGTGGCGGTACTGGCGCCGCTGTTCTTCGCGACGGCCGGCCTGCGGATGGATCTGACCGCGCTGGCCGATCCGGCCGTGCTGCTCACCGCGGTGATCCTGCTGATCATCGCGATCGTCGGCAAGTTCGTGGGGGCCTTCATCGGCGCCTGGGCCAGTGGCCTCAACCGCTGGGAGGCGATAGCGCTCGGTGCCGGCATGAACGCCCGAGGTGTCGTCGAGGTGATCGTGGCGATGGTCGGCCTGCGCCTCGGTGTGCTGAACACGGCGATGTACACCGTCATCGTGCTGATCGCGGTGGTGACGTCGTTGATGGGGCCGCCGATCCTGCGCCGGGCGGTGGACCGGATCGAATTGACCGCCGACGAGGAACTGCGGAGATCCGACCTCCGGTCCACCCTGCACAAGGACGATCTCCGGCCCGTGGAACAGCCGTAAGGGCTGTTCCGTGATCCCATCCCACCGGCCCGACCTGTCGGAAAGGCAGCCATGAACCAGCCCGCTCCCTCCCCCGCCCCCTCTTTCAGCGTGATCCCGGGCGCCCAGGTGCACGAGGTGATCAACGGGAAGGAGGACGAGGTCACGCGGATCGTCGAGGCCGCCTACCGATTGCACGGAACCGGCCACACGGTGAATCCCGACTCCTACTTCCTCACTTTCCCGGACCGCCCTTCGTCACGGATCATCGCGCTGCCCGCCTCCCTGCGGGGAGAGGACGCCGTGCACGGGATCAAGTGGATCTCGAGTTTCCCCGAGAACGTGGCCGCCGGCATTCCGCGCGCTTCCGCGGTCCTGATCCTCAACGACGCCCGCACGGGCTATCCGTTCGCCTGCCTCGAAAGCTCCGTCATCAGCGCGGCGCGCACCGCGGCGTCCGCGGCACTGGCCGCGGACGAGCTCAGCAAACAGCGGGGCGGGCGTCCGACCCGGGTAGGTTTCTTCGGCACCGGGCTCATCGCCCGTTTCATCCACTCCTACCTTGCCGGAAACGGCTTCTCCTTCGACGAGTTGGGCATTCACGATCTCTCGGCCGAGCACGCGGAGGCCTTCCGCGGCTATCTCGCACGGACCGAGGACGGACAGATCACGGTCCATGCGACGGCGGAGGAACTGGTCAGGTCCTCCGACCTGGTCGTCTTCGCCACCACTGCGGCCCGGCCGCATGTGACCGATCCCGAATGGTTCACCCACAATCCCCTGGTCCTGCATATCTCGTTGCGCGATCTGTCACCGGAGATCCTGCTGGCGTCGCACAATGTCACCGACGACATCGAGCACTGCATGAAGGCCAACACCTCGCTGCACCTGACCGAGCAGCTGGTCGGCCATCGCGCGTTCGTGGCCGGCACCCTGTACGACGTACTGACCCGGCAAGTGGTCTGCCCGCCGGATCGGCCGGTCGTCTTCTCCCCGTTCGGCCTCGGAGTACTGGACCTGGCTGTGGCCAACCACATCTACAACCAGGTATCCATGAAAGGCTCCCTGCACACCGTCGCCGATTTCTTCACCGAGCTGAAGCGTTACGGATGACCGGCCCCGTTCACCGCGAGCAAGGACTCGCGGTGCCACGGGGAGTCCTCGCCGGCCGGGTCGGCCTCCGCCGGGCCGACCAGCACCTCACGTTCCAGCTCGCCGACGCTGCCGGTGAGGATCGCCTGGTACGTCCGGCGGAGCGCCGGGCCGGGATCCACCCCGAGCTCCTCGTCCAGCAACCGTCTGCCCTCGTGGAAGACCGTGAAGGCATCGGCCTGCCGGTCGCCGACGTAGAGCGCCAGCATGAGCTGGGCCCGCAGCCGCTCCCGCAGCGGATGGGCGTGCACCAGCCCGACCAGCTCCGAGGTGAGCTGCGCGTGCCGGCCGAGCGCCAGGTTCGCGGAGATGCGGCTCTCCAGCGTCTCCATGTAGGCCTCCTCGATGCTCGGCCTCTCGGTGTCGCCGAGATGCTCGGTCACATCGGTCAGGGTGGGCCCCCGCCAGAGACCGAGTGCGGCCCGCAGCAACTCCGCGGCTCTCCCGTATCTCCCTTCCCGCAGGGCGGCCCGGCCGGAGTGGGAAAGCGTTGTGAAGTCGCCGTAATCGAAGCACCCAGAGGTGATCCGCAGCATATAGCCCGACCCTCTGCGCATTATCTCGACATGATTTTCCAGATGTCGCCGCAGACGCGAGGCGTATGTGTATATCTGCGCCTGGTAAGTTCCTGGAGGTCGTTTCCCCCAGAGGGCCTCGCCCAAGCGATAGTCAGGGAGTACGCGTTCACCGGCCAATAATAAAGCGGCAAGCATGGTGCGCTGCTTCGTCCCGTTGAGCGGAATCTCTTCGCCATCCACCCAGGCTCCGACCGGGCCGAGAATCCTGAATTCCATCAACTTGAACTCCTCCTTGGTCACATCAGGGACAGATGGCACACGAGGCAACGTTGTCGCTTTTTCTGGAATAGGGAGAACTCTCGGCTGGAAAGCGCACTCTCAGTTGTGCACTGCACCGCAACAATGGGCACTGGCCGATACGCGACAGAAAATCACGGGAGTGGACGCAGCGCCAGAAGGCATGCGTCGAGGGCGGCCGGCAGGTAGGCGGTCACTTTCCGCAACAACCCCGGATCGACCGGCGCGGTCGCCGAACTAGCAAGAGAAGCATCGGTCCCGCCCCCGTCCCGTACCCGTGAGCCGTAAAGCGCACGGTCTGGTGATCGATTCATCGCCGCCTCAGCGACTGTATGTGTGCTCAGGGACAGGAGTCAACAGTCATTTAATTGCGAAGTACCGGTCGCCCGGGACGTATTCGGACCGCTCATTTGGCCAAATCACACAGGGTGAAATCACTTTGATCATGCATTTAGCCAAGTCGTTACGGCATGCCTGAATCATGGCGATATTGGCCCGTCACGCAATGCATCGCCGCTGCTCAATGACCTGCAAAGAAATCAAGGCAGGAACATGCAACAGAAAGTTGGCAGATTTGAATGCCAGACTCCGGATCCAGTGCACCACAGAAGCCCGCGGATGGCACATCCATCGCCCCGGCAGCCCTCTCCAGCACCTCCGGGAGGACTGCGAAGACTGATACAACTGCCCTTTCCCTGTGCGCCCGGACGACCTTCACGAGCCGGAACCGCACCCGCCGCCATATCTCGTATAGCTCAAATATCGAACCAATTGCGAACATTGACGAGCGGGCCGGCTGGAGCTTCTTGACGAGAATGGGTTGCATTACGTGACGGCTATCATCTCGAATCCCACAGATTTCAATGTCGAGGATCTCTACGTCGATCTGCGTCCGAGCACGGGGTACCCGCTCCTCCTGAAGTGCGAGGGCTTCAATTTCGCCGGCTCCGTCAAGCTGAAGGCTGCCACCGAAATGGTGGAGGCGAAGGAACGTGACGGGGAGCTGTTCCCGGGTGCGACGCTGATCGAATCCTCCTCGGGCAATATGGGCGTCGCACTGAGCATCGTGGCGGCCAGTCGCGGCTACCGGTTCATCTGTGTGACCGACATTCGCTGCACACTCGCCGCCCGGCGGCTGATGGAGGCCTTCGGCAGCGAGGTGCATGTCGTCACCGAGCCGGACCTGGAGAACGGGTTCCTCGCCGCCCGGCTGTCGTACGTGCGACAGCTGTGCGCGGCGAACCCCGGATACCTGTGGCTCAACCAATACGCCAACGACGGCAACTGGATGGGCCACTACCGGACCACGGGGGCCGAGATCGCCAAGGCGTTCCCCCTTCTCGACCTGTTGTTCGTCGGAGCGGGAACGACCGGGACCCTGATGGGATGCGCCCACTATTTCCGCGCGAACCAGCCGTCGGTCACCATCGTGGCCATCGACGCCGTCGGTTCGGTGACGTTCGGTGAACCCTCGGGCCGGCGCATGATCCCCGGTCTCGGCTCCGGCGTGCGGCCGGGGATTCTCGACATGTCGTGCGTGGACGACGTCGTCCACGTCTCCGAGGCCGAGACGGTCAGGATGTGCCGCGAGCTCGTGAGACACGGCTTCCTCTTCGGTGGCTCGACGGGAACCGTGGTCAGCGGCGCACTCGCCTGGATGAAGGCGAACGGGGTGAGCGACGACGTCACCGCGGTCGCCATCTCACCGGATTTCGGAACGAACTACCTGGAGACGATCTACAACGACGAGTGGCTGGCGCAGTCGTACGCCCCGCAGTCGCTGTCGGACCGGAGCACGTAGACGAGGCGTTCGAAGCCTGCCCGGCCGTGTGCCCACCCGTTTACCCCGAACCAGGATCGGAGACATCCCGGATGACCCCGGAAACCGCCCTGCCCCAGCCGACCGGCCTCCCCATACAGTCCCTGCCCGGCAAGCCGCCGGTCCTCCGGACACCGCGGCTGGCCGGCCAGGCGTCCGCACGAGCTTGGGTCGTGGAGCACATCGAGGCCATCCGGACCGAACTCCTGCGCCACGGACACCTTCTGATCCGGGGCCTTCCCATCGAGCGGCAGGAGCACTTCGCCGGGCTGCGCGACGTCCTGGTGCGGCAGCGAGCCGCATACAGGGAGAAGGCCACACCCCGCAGCGACTTCGGCGCCGACGTGTACTCGTCGACCGACCTCCCCCCCATGCAGACGATCCGCCAGCACAACGAGAACAGCTACACCCTGGACTTCCCCGGACTGCTGCTCTTCTGCTGCCTCGACGCCCCCGACACGGGCGGCGCGACCACGGTCGCCGATGTCCGTCGGGTACGGGAGGCTCTGCCCCCCGACCTCGTGGAACGCTTCCGCGCCACCGGTTGGCTACTGAACCGCAACTACCACGCCCACGCGGGACTCCCGTGGCAGACCGCCTTCTCGACCGACGAACGCGAGGACGTGGCCGAGTACTGCGAACGCAATCTCATCGGCCACTCCTGGCAGGGGGAGGCCGGGCTGCGCACCGTCCAGAGGCGCTCGGCACTCGTCCGCCATCCCCGGACCCATGAGGAGGTGTGGTTCAATCACGCGGCCTTCTGGAGCCGTTGGTCCTTGGACAAGGACGTCCGGGACGTCATGGAGATGACCTTCGGAACGGACGGGCTGCCGTTCGACACGGCGTTCGGCGACGGCAGTGCGCTGACGGCCCACGACGTGGACGCCCTCAACAAGGCCTACGACTCCGCCACCCGGCGCGAGAGCTGGCAGCCGGGTGACCTCATGCTGGTCGACAACATCCTGTCCGCGCACGGGCGCGACGCCTATCGCGGCAGCCGCCGGATCCTCGTCGCGATGGGCGAACCGATAGCCCTGCGCGACGCCTCGCCGACCGTGTCACCTGCTCCGGGCCCGCTCACCTGAGCCGGCCCGATCCGGACGAGAGACCCCCGGGTGCCGGTCGACGACCACGCGTTCCCGTCAGCCGATGATCGCGACCGGGGCGTCCCATGCGTTGCGGTCGACGGTGATGGTGTAACCGCCGCGGGTCTCCTTGCTGTTGACCATGTACTGGTGGCCGCGGCTGTGGTCGGTGAACTGGGTCGGCTTCCACGGCCAGTCCGTGGTGGTCGTGTTCTTCTTGTCCCACAGCGCGTACCAGAGGTTGCCCGGCAGGTCCGTCCGGTTCGTGGCGGTGGCGATGGCCTTGGCGCTGGAACTGCTGAAACCGTAGAAGCCTCCGCGGTACGTGGCATCGCGCAGAGTCCTGGTGAAGGAGCGTACGTACGTCAGGACGGCGTCGTTGCACGCCTTGTCGGTGATGTCGTACGGCTCCATGTCCAGGTAGATGGGACTGCCGGCCTTCATCCCGAGTGCCGATGCCTTGGCCACCGCGTCCTTGGCGTTGCTCGCACCGACGGAGGCGGCCGTGGAGGAGGTGAACTTCTCGGGGTTCGCGCTCTTCTGGCAGGGTGGCTGCGCGCCGACGTAGAGCGGGATGAGCTTCCAGCCGGTGGTGCTGACCGACTTCACCCAGGACTTGGTCAGGTTGGGCTGGGCGCAGCCACGGTTCTTCCCGCCGATGTAGACGGCGGCGGCGCCGTAGAACCCCGTGTGCCACGCCTTCATCGCAGTGAGCGAGGGTGCGGTACACGTGTCGAACGCCCGGCCCGTGTAGGTCTTCTGCGCAGGCCAAGCGGTGGCCGCCATGGACGTCTGTGCCGCAAACCCGGCACCCGCGACCCCGACGGCACCCGCCGTCGCCCACGCGATGTAACGGCCCTTCTTGGACAGCCTGTGTCTGGACATTCCCCACCCCATTCAGTTGCGGCTCACGGCCGCATCCGAAGCACCCACGAACGGCGACCGGCAGGGACCTGCGACAGGACCCCGCTGCGGCACGCGAAGGCGCGCGTTCGCCGCGCCTCCGTGAGCCGTCCGCTGCACGCGAAATGCCCCACAAGAACGTGTTTCCCCAGGCCAAAACGATTCTGCCTGGGGTTGCTCGGTGGGGCGGGTGGGACTCGAACCCACGGCCGACGGATTATGAGTCCGCTGCTCTAACCGGCTGAGCTACCGCCCCTTTTCGGCGTGGCGCGTACAAGTGTGCGCGCCGTCTGCCGCAGCATAGCCGGTCATACGATCTCTCGCTCCGGATGGTCGGCTTCGCATGACCATGAAGACCTCGGTGTCGGCCGTCCGGTTCCGTACGGAGCGAAGTACACGCGAAAGAGTCGCATGCATCCCAGGCGCACCACGGTGACGACCGCCGCCGGGCATGCGAAAGAGGACCCCGTGGGGTCCTCTTCCGTTCCGCTCCCCCGACTGGACTCGAACCAGTAACCCTCCGGTTAACAGCCGAATGCTCTGCCAATTGAGCTACAGGGGATCGCGCTCCCCCGACTGGACTCGAACCAGTAACCTGCCGGTTAACAGCCGGCTGCTCTGCCAATTGAGCTACAGGGGATTGCTGCGTCTGCACCGAACCCTACCTGCCTGGCTGCTGCCGGGCGGCGCGCGTTCGCTGCGACACATACATTAGCGCAAGCAGGGGGGTGCTTTGCCAATCGGTATCCCCCGGGGTGATCTCCGGTGCCCGCGGGTAGGCGGGCAGCACACGTCGCACTGAGCTTCGCAGTGAGTCAAAGAAGGGTGGCAGCCATGCGGTACCGGCTCACGTTCATCGCCGGACTGGCCCTCGGATACGTGATCGGAACAAGGGCCGGGCGCGAGCGCTACGAGCAGATGAAGAAGTCCGCACGCCAGTTCGCCCAGAATCCGGCCGTGCGCAACACCGCCGAGTCCGCGGCGCAGGGCGGCCGTGACCTGGCCGGCAAGGCGTACCACGCGGTGAGCGAGAAGGTCGGCGAGAAGGTCCCCGCCTCGGTGGCCGGCCGGGTGCGCTCGCTGCGGGACCGCGGCCGGAACGGCGAGGACGACTGGGGCACCAGCAACACGTAGCGGGGCCGCCCCCGTCACTGCCGCACCACCGGTACGGAAAAGCCCCGGCGGTGCGGCAGAATCTTGTGCATGGGGATAGTCGCCGGCTTGGACAGTTCTTCCGCCTTCACGCACATCGTCGTCTGCGATGCGGACACCGGCGCCGTGCTGCGCCGGGGGTTCGCCGCGCACCCCGTCGAGGCGAAGGCCACCGAGGTCGATCCGCAGGCGTGGCTGCTCTCGCTCGGCGAGGCCGCCACCGGCGGGCTGCTCGAAGGGGTGCAGGCCATCGGCGTCTCCGCCCAGCAGCACGGCCTGGTGCCGCTGGACCACCAGGGCAATCCGGTCCGCCCGGCGCTGCTCGGCAACGACAAGCGGGCGCAGGCCGCCGCGGCCGATCTGATCGACGGGCTCGGCGGGCGGCAGGCCTGGGCCGAGGCGGTCGGGGCGGTGCCGCAGGCCGCACAGCCGGTGGCGAAGCTGCGCTGGCTGGCGCGCAACGAGCCGGAGGCGGCCCGGCGGGTGGCCGCGGTGCTCCAGCCGCACGACTGGCTGGTGTGGCAGCTGCTGGGCCGTCCGGCCCGGCGGACCACCGACCGGGGCGCCGCGTCCGGCACCGGCTACTGGTCGGCGGACACCGGTTCCTACCGGCCCGATCTGGTGGAGATGGCGCTCGGCCACCAGGCCGCGCTCCCCGAGGTGCTCGGCCCCGCCGACGCGGCCGGGACGACGCCCGAGGGGCTGCTGATCTCCGCGGGGACCGGCGAGACGATGGCGGCGGCGTTCGGGCTCGGGGTCGGGGTGGGCGACGCGGTGGTGTCGCTGGGGGCGTCGGGCTCGGTCATGGCGGTGCATCACGAGGCGCTGTCCGATCCGGCCGGGATGATCACTTCGTTCGCGGACGCCACCGGGAAGCATCTGCCGGTGGTGCACACCTCCAACGCGGTACGGGCGCTGCGCGGGACCGCCGAGATGCTCGGCGTGGAGGGCCTCGAAGAACTCTCCGCGCTGGCGCTGAAGTCCACGCCGGGCGCCTCCGGGCTGGTGCTCCTGCCGTACCTGGAGGGCGAGCGGACGCCTCGGCTGCCGCACGCCGCGGGGACGCTGTGCGGGCTGCGCCGCGAGTCGATGAGGCCGGAACACCTGGCGCGGGCGGCGTTCGAGGGGATGCTGTGCTCGCTGGCCGACGCGCTCGACGTGCTGCGCGGCCGGGGCGTCGAGGTGCGGCGGGTGTTCCTGCTGGGGGCGGCGGCCGAGCTGCCCGCCGTGCGGGGGCTCGCCCCGGCGCTGTTCGGTACGCAGGTGGTCGTGCCGCAGCCCGCCGAGTACGCGGCACTGGGCGCGGCCCGGCAGGCGGCCTGGGCGCTGGGGGTCTCGCAGGGGACGGCCGATCCGCTCGCTCCCCCGGCCTGGCAGGGCGCCGCGGCGCAGGTGCTGGAGCCGGGCGAGGAGCTGGCGGCCGGGCAGGCGGTGCGCCAGCAGTACGTGGCCACGCGGGACCAGATCCACCCCGGAGCGTTCGACTCCGCGGGCTGAGCCGCCCACCTGTGCGACACGGCCGGGTACACCGGTGGAGATGACCCCCTCCACTTGTGTACTCGGTCTGTTTTTTGACCTGGTCTTGAGTAAAATCGCTCGCAGTCACTGCCACCGGTGCCGGAAAATGGATCGACTCCCGCCCTCTGCCGACTCCGAGAGACACGCGTGCTCATAAAACTCCTGCGGGCCTATCTCGGTCCGTACAGAAAACCCATCCTGCTGCTGGTTCTCCTCCAACTGCTGCAGACCTGCGCCAGCCTCTACCTGCCCACCCTGAACGCCGACATCATCGACAACGGCGTCGTCAAGGGGGACACCGGCTACATCCTCGAATTCGGCGGCATCATGATCGCCGTCAGCATCGGCCAGGTGGTCTGCAACATGGGGGCCGTCTACTTCGGCGCCCGTACCGCGTCCGCGCTCGGCCGCGACATCCGGGCGTCGGTCTTCGACCAGGTGCAGTCCTTCTCGGCGCGTGAGGTCGGGCGGTTCGGGGCACCCTCGCTGATCACCCGTACGACCAACGACGTCCAGCAGGTCCAGATGCTGGTGCTGATGACGTTCACCCTGATGGTGTCGGCCCCGATCATGTGTGTCGGCGGCATCATCATGGCGCTCGGCCAGGACGTCCCGCTGTCGGCGGTGCTGCTGGCGGTGGTGCCGGTGCTCGGCATCGCGGTGAGCCTGATCGTGAAGCGGATGCGTCCGCTGTTCCGCACCATGCAGGAGCGGCTCGACACGGTGAACCGGGTGCTGCGCGAGCAGATCACCGGCAACCGCGTCATCCGCGCCTTCGTCCGTGACGGCTACGAGGAGGAGCGCTTCCGCGGCTCCAACACCGAGCTGACGGACGTGGCGCTGTCCACGGGCCGGCTGATGGCGCTGATGTTCCCCACCGTGATGACGGTCGTGAACGTCTCGTCGATCGCCGTGCTCTGGTTCGGTGCCCACCGCATCGACAGCGGCGGCATGGAGATCGGCGCACTGACCGCCTTCCTCGCCTATCTGATGCAGATCGTCATGTCGGTGATGATGGCCACCTTCATGTTCATGATGGTGCCGCGCGCCGAGGTCTGCGCCGAGCGCATCCAGGAGGTCCTGGAGACCGAGTCCAGCGTGGTCCCGCCCGTCAAGCCGGTCCGCAAGCTGCTCGCCCACGGTCATCTGGAGGTGCGCGGCGCGGACTTCCGCTACCCGGGCGCCGAGGAGCCGGTGCTGCGGTCGGTGGACCTGGTGGCCCGCCCCGGCGAGACCACCGCGATCATCGGCTCGACGGGCAGCGGGAAGTCGACGCTGCTCGGGCTCGTACCGCGGCTGTTCGACGTGACGGACGGCCAGGTGCTGGTCGACGGCACGGACGTGCGGACGCTGGAGCCGGCGCTGCTGGCGAAGACCGTGAGCCTCGTGCCGCAGAAGCCGTATCTGTTCTCGGGGACGGTCGCGACGAACCTGCGGTACGGAAACCCGGACGCGACCGACGAGGAGCTGTGGCACGCGCTGGAGGTCGCGCAGGCCAGGGAGTTCGTCACGGCGTTGGAGCACGGTCTGGACGCGCCGATCGCGCAGGGCGGCACCAATGTCTCGGGCGGGCAGCGACAGCGGCTGGCCATCGCCAGGACGCTGGTGCAGCGGCCGGAGATCTATCTCTTCGACGACTCGTTCTCCGCGCTCGACTACGCCACCGACGCCGCGCTGCGCGGGGCCCTCTCGCAGGAGACGGCCGAGGCGACCGTGGTGATCGTGGCGCAGCGGGTGTCCACCATCCGCGATGCGGACCGGATCCTGGTGCTGGACGAGGGCCGGGTCGTCGGCTCCGGTACCCATCACGAGCTGATGGACGGCAATGAAACGTACCGGGAGATCGTGCTCTCCCAGCTGACGGAAGCGGAGGCCGCGTAATGGCCGGGCCTGGCGGACGCATGATGGCGGGCGGGGCGCCGACCGACCGGTCGATGGACTTCAAGGGGTCCTCGAAGCGGCTGCTGAAGCGCTTCGCGACGGAGAAGACCTCGCTGTACGTGATGCTGCTGGCCTCCGTGCTCAGTGTCGCTCTCTCGGTGATCGGGCCGAAGATCCTCGGCCGGGCGACCGACCTGGTCTTCGCCGGGGTGGTCGGCCGGCAGATGCCCGGGGGGACGACCAAGGAACAGGCCGTCGAGGGCCTGCGCAAGAGCAACAGCGGCCTGGCCGACATGCTCTCCGGGGTGGACTTCGTCCCCGGTCACGGCATCGACTTCGGTGCGGTGGGCGACGTACTGCTGGTGGCGCTGGCGGTCTATGTCGGCGCCGGTCTGCTGATGCTGGTGGCGACCCGGCTGTCGATCCGGGTCATCAACCAGGTCATCTTCCAGCTGCGCGAGGACATCCAGACGAAGCTGTCCCGGCTGCCGCTGTCGTACTTCGACCGGGCCAAGCGCGGCGAGGTGCTCAGCCGGGCGACGAACGACATCGACAACATCTCCCAGACGATGCAGCAGACGATGGGCCAGCTCATCAACTCCCTGCTCACCATCGTCGGCGTGCTGGTCATGATGTTCTGGGTCTCGCCGCTGCTGGCGCTGGTCGCGCTGGTGACGGTGCCGCTCTCGGTGGTCGTGGCCACGAAGGTCGGCAAGCGCTCGCAGCCGCAGTTCGTGCAGCAGTGGAAGGTGACGGGCAAGCTCAACGCCCACATCGAGGAGATGTACACCGGGCACACCCTGGTGAAGGTCTTCGGCCGGCAGGAGGAGTCCGCGAAGGACTTCGCCGAGCAGAACGAGGCACTGTACGAGGCCGGTTTCAGGGCGCAGTTCAACAGCGGGATCATGCAGCCGCTGATGATGTTCGTCTCCAACCTGAACTACGTGCTGATCGCCGTCGTGGGTGGTCTGCGGGTCGCTTCGGGGACGCTGTCGATCGGTGACGTGCAGGCGTTCATCCAGTACTCGCGGCAGTTCTCGATGCCGCTGACACAGGTCGCCTCGATGGCGAACCTGGTGCAGTCGGGTGTCGCCTCGGCCGAGCGGATCTTCGAGCTGCTGGACGCCGAGGAGCAGGGCGTCGACCCCGCGCCCGGCGAGCGCGAGCGTCCCGAGGAGCTGCGGGGCAGCGTCGCGCTGGAGAAGGTGTCGTTCCGTTACGACCCGGAGAAGCCGCTCATCGAGGATCTGTCGCTGAACGTCGAACCCGGTCACACGGTCGCGATCGTCGGCCCGACGGGCGCCGGCAAGACCACGCTCGTCAATCTGCTGATGCGGTTCTACGAGGTGACGGGCGGCCGGATCACGCTGGACGGGGTCGACGTGACGAAGATGTCGCGCGACGAGCTGCGGCAGGGCATCGGCATGGTCCTCCAGGACACCTGGCTGTTCGGCGGTTCGATCGCGGACAACATCGCGTACGGCGCTTCGCGCGAGGTCACCCGCGAGGAGATCGAGGAGGCGGCGAAGGCGGCCCACGCCGACCGGTTCATCCGTACCCTGCCGGACGGCTACGACACGGTGATCGACGACGAGGGCACCGGCGTCAGCGCGGGCGAGAAGCAGCTGATCACCATCGCGCGGGCGTTCCTGTCCGACCCGGTGATCCTGGTGCTCGACGAGGCGACCAGCTCCGTCGACACCCGTACGGAGGTGCTGATCCAGAAGGCGATGGCGCGGCTGGCCCACGGCCGTACGAGCTTCGTGATCGCGCACCGGCTCTCCACCATCCGGGACGCCGACGTGATCCTGGTGATGGAGAACGGATCGATCGTCGAACAGGGCACGCACGAGGAGCTGTTGGCTGCCGAGGGCGCCTACGCCCGGCTGTATTCGGCGCAGTTCGCGCAGGCGGTCGCCGAAGTCGACTAGGGCGAGTGTGCGTGCCGGGCCCCGCGAGCCCGGCATGATCCAAACCAGAGGCCCTGGGCGCACCGTCCGTTCGGATACGAGGGCCCGTACCGCCGCCCGGCGGTGCGGGCCCTCGTGCCGTCAGTCGAGGTAGCCGCGGAGCTGGTCGGCGAAGGCGTGGTCGCGCAGCTTGTTGAGGGTCTTGGACTCGATCTGGCGGATGCGTTCGCGGGTCACGCCGAAGATCCTGCCGATCTCCTCCAGGGTACGGGGCCGCCCGTCGTCCAGCCCGTAGCGCAGCTGGACCACCTTCCGCTCGCGCTCGCCCAGCGTCGAGAGCACCGCTTCCAGGTGCTCGCGCAGCAGCAGGAACGCGGCGGACTCGACCGGGGACGCGGCGTCGCCGTCCTCGATCAGGTCGCCGAGGGCGACGTCCTCCTCGCCGACGGGGGCGTGCAGCGAGACGGGTTCCTGGGCGAGCCGCAGGACTTCGCCGACCCGCTCCGGGGTGAGGTCGAGCTGGCCGGCCACCTCCTCCGCCGTCGGCTCGTAGCCGCGTTCCTGGAGCATCCGGCGCTGGACGCGTACGACGCGGTTGATCAGTTCGACGACATGGACCGGGACCCGTATGGTCCGCGCCTGGTCGGCGAGGGCGCGGGACATGGCCTGCCGGATCCACCAGGTCGCGTACGTGGAGAACTTGTAGCCCCGCGCGTAGTCGAATTTCTCGACGGCCCTGATCAGCCCGAGGTTTCCCTCCTGGACCAGATCGAGCATGGTCAGCCCGCGGCCGACATAGCGTTTGGCGACGGAGACGACGAGCCGGAGGTTGGCCTCGATGAGGCGGCGCTTGGCCATCCTCCCCATGACCACCAGCCGGTCGAGGTCTACGGCCAGCCGGGTGTCCGGGTCGGGGGTGCTCGCGAGCCGTTCCTCCGCGAAGAGCCCGGCCTCGACGCGGCGGGCGAGCTCCACCTCGTCGGCGGCGCTGAGCAGGGGGATCCGGCCGATCTCCCGCAGATACTGCCGGAAGAGGTCGGAGGACGGACCGGCGGTCTCCGGACGGCCCCGCGGCTCGGGCGCCCGGGGCGGCTCCTCCATGAGCGGCTCCGGCGGCTCGTCCGGTGTCGGCGGCTCCACCGCGCCCTCCGGATGGTGCACGGCCCGGTTCTGCGCGGGGATGGCCGAGACATGCTCGGTTTCGGTCAGGGTCCGGGTCTGCACGGGGGCGACCTCCAGGTGATCGCTGCCGGACCGCGGGGATGGAGGACCACCGTTCGGTGGGCCGGCCGCGCTCCGATGTCTCAGGCACCGCCCCCAGTGTGGGGGAAGACACATCGCCGCCACGAGGGGCGTGCGGCGACTTTCTGAGTCCGGTCCGTGACCGGCCGGTTACGCGGGGGCGCTCCCGCCGCCGGGGCGGCGCGTCAGAGCGCGTCGGCCCCGTTGCTGCGCAGGGACTGGGCGTACTGCTGGAGCACCCAGACCTCGTTCTGCGCGGCCGCCAGATGGTCCGGGGCGACATTGCTGCCGAGCCGGGCGAGGCTGCCCTGTACGTCGTCGATCCGGCGGTCCACGGCGCGCAGCCGGACCTGGACGAGCTGCATGCCCGCGTAGTTCTCGTCGATGGTCTTGCCGTGGAAGACCTCGACGGCGAGCTCGGTGACCAGGTTGCGGACCGTGTCGTTGGGGGCCGCGTCCAGGACCTGGACCAGGTATTCGCGGGTCTCGGGGACGCCCAGCTCGGCGCCGCCGGCCTCCGCGATGCACTGCCTCACCGCCGCGTACGGCGGGGCGGTGAACTCGTCGGCCCCGTAGGCGTCGAAGGCCGGGGAGACCAGGGCGGGCTTCTGCAGGGCGAGCTTCAGCAGCTCGCGCTCGGTGCGGTGGGCGGGGCTGCGGAGGTTGAGCGCGGGGCCGGAGGGGGTGGCGGGGGCCTGGATCCGTTCGTCGCGGCGGCCGCCGCGGGAGGGCGGCTGGGCGGGGCCCCGCTGGTCCCCCCGCTCACGGGCCCAGCGGGCGAGTTGGCCGACGCGCTTGACGACGAACTGGGTGTCCAGGATGCCGAGCATGCCGGCCAGCTGGACGGCGACCTCGTGCTGCGAGGAGCTGTTCTTGATCCGGGCCACGACGGGGGCCGCCTCGTCGAGCGCGGCGCCGCGGCCCGCCGGGGTCTCCAGGTCGTAGCGGCCGACGATCTGGCGGAGCGCGAACTCGAAGAGCGGGGTGCGGGGTTCGACCAGGTCACGGACCGCCTCGTCGCCCTTGACCAGGCGGAGGTCACAGGGGTCCATGCCGTCCGGGGCGATCGCGATGTACGTCTCCGCGGCGAACTTCTGGTCGTCCTCGAAGGCGCGCAGGGCGGCCTTCTGCCCGGCCGCGTCACCGTCGAAGGTGAAGATCACCCGGGCGCTGCCGTTGTCCATCAGGAGCCGGCGCAGGATCTTGATGTGGTCGCCGCCGAAGGCCGTGCCGCAGGTGGCGATGGCGGTGGTGATCCCGGCGAGATGGCAGGCCATGACGTCGGTGTAGCCCTCGACGACCACGGCCCGGCTGGCCTTGGCGATGTCCTTCTTCGCCAGGTCGATGCCGTACAGCACCTGGGACTTCTTGTAGATCGAGGTCTCGGGGGTGTTGAGGTACTTCGGACCGTTGTCGTCGTCGCGCAGCTTGCGGGCGCCGAAGCCGACGATGTCTCCGGAGGTGTCGCTGATCGGCCACATCAGCCGGCCGCGGAAGCGGTCGATGGGGCCGCGCCTGCCGTCCTGGGAGAGGCCGGAGGTGATCAGCTCCTTGTCGCTGAAGCCCTTGCCGCGCAGATAGCGGGTGAGGTGGTCCCAGCCCGCCGGGCTGTAGCCGACGCCGAAGTGGGCGGCGGCCGCCTGGTCGAAGCCGCGCTCGGCGAGGAACTTCCGGCCGATCCCGGCCTCGGGTCCGTCCAGCTGCTCGACGTAGAACTGGGCGGCCACCTTGTGTGCCTCGACCAGCCTGATGCGCTCGCCGCGCTGGTGGGAGGGGTTGTAGCCGCCCTCCTCGTACCGCAGGGTGATGCCCGCCTTGGCGGCGAGGCGCTCGACGACCTCCGCGAACGTCAGATGGTCGATCTTCTGCACGAAGGCGATCGTGTCGCCGCCCTCCTGGCAGCCGAAGCAGTGGAAGAGACCCTTGCTCGGGCTGACCTGGAAGGAGGGGGACTTCTCGTCGTGGAACGGGCAGAGGCCCTTGAGGTTGCCACCGCCCGCGTTGCGCAGCTGGAGGTACTCGGAAACGACGGCGTCGATCGGGACCGCGTCCCTTACCGCCTTCACGTCGTCGTCATTGATCCTGCCTGCCACGGGTGAAGTCTACGGGTGGGGTACGACAGCCGTGGAGCGCGCCGATGTGATCCGTGGAACCCGGCGGTGCCGCGCGCAGCGGCGGGGCCGGTCCGGCACGGCTCAGGACAGGGTCTCCAGCGGTACGGACGGGTCCGCCAGCGCGTCCGGGTCGATCTGCCGGCCGGACCGGATGAGCCCCTGCACGGTCTCGGTGACGTCCCACACGTTGACGTTCATCCCGGCCAGCACCCGGCGGTCCTTCAGCCAGAAGGCGATGAACTCCCGTTTCCCCGCGTCGCCCCGGATGACCACCTGGTCGTAGCTGCCCGGCGGCGCCCAGCCCGAGTATTCGAGGCCGAGGTCGTACTGGTCGGAGAAGAAGTACGGCACCCGGTCGTAGCCGACCTCCTGGCCGAGCATGGCGCGGGCCGCGGCCGGACCGCTGTTCAGCGCGTTCGCCCAGTGCTCCACGCGCAGCCGGGCGCCGAACAGCGGGTGGTCCGCATTGGCGACGTCACCGGCCGCGAAGATGTGCGGGTCGCTGGTGCGCAGGGAGGCGTCGACGGCGATGCCGCCGCCGTCCGCGCGCGGGGCCATGGCGAGCCCGGCGGTCTCGGCGAGGGCGGTGCGGGGCGCGGCGCCGATCGCGGCGAGGACGTCGTGGGCGGGGTACTCCTCGCCGTCGTCGGTGCGGACGGCGAGCACCAGGCCGTCCTGGCCGATGATCTCGGTGAGGCGGACGCCGAAGTGGAAGCGGACCCCGTGGTCGGTGTGCAGATCGGTGAAGATCTGGCCGAGCTCGGGGCCGACGACCTGGTGCAGCGGGGTCGGCTCCGGTTCGATGACGGTGACCTCGGCGCCGTAGCCGCGCGCCGCCGCCGCGACCTCCAGGCCGATCCAGCCGGCCCCGGCGATCACCAGGTGGCCGTTGTCGCGGCCGAGTGCGGCCAGTACGTTGCGCAGCCGGTCGGCGTGGGCGAGGCGGCGCAGATGGTGGACGCCGGCCAGGTCCGTGCCCGGAACGGGGAGGCGGCGCGGCTCGGCCCCGGTGGCGAGCAGCAGCTTGTCGTAGTGGACGACGGTGCCGTCGCCGAGCTGTACGGCGCGGGCCTGCCGGTCGAGCGAGGTGACGGGCTGCCCCAGGTGCAGCTCGATGTCGGCACCCGCGTACCAGGCGGTCTCGTGGACGAAGACGCTGTCCCGGTCCTCCTTGCCGGAGAGGTAGCCCTTGGAGAGCGGAGGGCGTTCGTACGGATGGTCCCGTTCGTCGCCGAGCAGGATCACCCGCCCGCTGAAACCCTCCGCCCGGAGCGTCTCGGCTGCCTTCGCTCCCGCCAGCCCTCCGCCGACGATGACGAACGTCCGATGTGCGTCGACCACTTGATGCCTCCTGGGTGCTTGCTTCGCGGCGCCGCCATCTGCGAGCGTCCCGCACGCAGCGTGATGGCGAAAGAGGGTGTACCCCGATCAGGTCACACCCGGTGTCTGCGTTCCGTGAACGACGCGTGCAGAGAGCGTGCCGAGGCGTCGGTCAGGGCGGCGATCTGGTCGACCAGGACCCGCTTGCGGGCCCTGTCGTCGCGGGCGGCGTCGAACAGCGCCCGGAACTGGGGTTCCAGTCCTTCGGGGGCGCGCGCGGTCAGGGCGGCGGCCAGTTCGGCGATCACGATCCGCTGGTCGGCGCGGATCGCCTCCTGCTCGGCGCGCTGCATGACGTAGCGGTCGGCGACCGCCTTGAGCACGGCGCATTCGTTCCGGGTCTCGCGGGGGACGACCAGTTCGGCGGCGTACCGGCCGAGGCGGCCCGTTCCGTAGGTGTGCCGGGTGCCGCTCTCGGCGGCGAGGCAGAACCGGCCGATCAGCTGGCTCGTCGCGTCCTTCAGGCGGGCCTGGGCGACGGCGGACCCGTCGTAGCCGTGCGGCCACCAGTCCTGGGCGATGAGCCGGTCCAGGGCGTCGGCCAGCTCCTGGGGCTCGGTGTCCGCCGGTACGTAGCGGCCGACGGCGACCGCCCAGATCTCGTTGCGCTCCGGTTCGGCGTAGAGGCAGTCGGGGTCGATGTGGCCGGCGTGCAGCCCGTCCTCGAAGTCGTGCACGGAGTAGGCGACGTCGTCGGACCAGTCCATGACCTGGGCCTCGAAGCACTTGCGGTCCTTCGGGGCCCCCTCGCGGGCCCATGCGAAGACCGGCAGGTCGTCCTCGTACACCCCGAATTTCGGGGAGCCGGGGTCGGTGGGGTGCTGGCCGCGCGGCCAGGGGTACTTGGTGGCGGCGTCCAGGGCGGCCCGGGTCAGGTTGAGCCCGACGCTGACCAGCTCGCCGGTGCGGGTGTCGGGGACGAACCGCTTCGGTTCGAGCCTGGTCAGCAGGCGCAGCGACTGGGCGTTGCCCTCGAAGCCGCCGCAGTCCGAGGCGAAGTCGTTGAGCGCCTGCTCGCCGTTGTGGCCGAACGGCGGGTGGCCCAGGTCGTGGGCGAGGCAGGCGGTCTCGACCAGGTCGGGGTCGCAGCCGAGCGCCGCGCCGAGCTCGCGGCCGACCTGGGCGCATTCGAGGGAGTGGGTGAGCCGGGTGCGGGGGCTGGCGTCCCAGGCGTGGCTGCGGGTGCCCGGGGTGACGACCTGGGTCTTCCCGGCGAGCCGTCGCAGCGCGGCGGAGTGCAGCACCCGGGCGCGGTCGCGCTGGAAAGCCGTACGGCCCGGGCGTTTGTCCGGCTCGGTGTCCCAGCGCTCGGAGTCGGCCGCGCCGTAGGGAGCCGTGCCGTGGTCCTGTGTGCTGTCCATGCCGTCCATGGTTCCGACAGTAAACGGCCGGGCCGACAAGAAGGCTCAGGCGGCGGCCCGGAGATGCCCGTCGGCCGGATTTCCGCCGTTGCGGTTCTGCGGGTTCCGTTTGTGACCGGGTGACGGATTCTGCCCGTTCGAGAACCCTTTCGACCCAGGAGTCGTCCGATCCTATGGAACGACGGAGTACGGAACGAGGGATTCCCATGCGGGTGAAGTGGCCGGGACGACAGCTGCCCGGGCGATTGCGGCCCCGGTGGCCGCGGACGCGGCGTGGGCAGCGGAGGGCCGTGCAGGGGGTGATGGTCGCGTGTGTGCTCGCGCTGGCGCCCTCGACCTGGACGTACGCCGCCGCCGGTTCCCGGGTCGGGACGACGGCGGACGCGCCCGCGCACGAGGTGGCCGTGGTGTTCGGGGCGGGGCTCTGGAAGGGCAGGCCGTCGGCGTATCTCGCCAACCGGCTGAAGACCGCCGCCGAGCTGTACCGGGACGGGAAGGTGAAGGTCGTGCTCGTGACCGGTGACAACAGCCGGAAGGAGTACGACGAACCGGATGCCATGCGCACCTATCTCAGGGAGCACGGGGTGCCGGACCAGCGGATCGTGAGCGACTTCGCCGGCTTCGACACCTGGGACTCGTGCGTGCGGGCCAAGAAGATCTTCGGGGTCGACCGCGCGGTGCTGGTGAGCCAGGGGTTCCACATCCGCCGGGCGGTCGCGCTGTGCCGTACCGCGGGGATCGACGCGTACGGCGTCGGCGTGGATGCCGTGCACGACGCGACCTGGTACTACGGCGGGACGCGGGAGGTGTTCGCCGCGGGGAAGGCGGCGCTGGACGCGGCGTTCGGGCGCGACCCGCACTTCCTGGGGCCGCGGGAGCCCGGGATCGGGGAGGCGCTGGCGGCGGAGCACGGGCGGTAGCCCCGGGGCGGGCCCGGGGCTACAGGGACGTGACCGGTGCGGTCTCGGCCGAGACCCAGGCGAGGTAGCGGGCGCTGCCCCGTACCACCGGGATCGCGACGATCTCCGGGGTCTCGTAGTCGTGCGCCGCCCGGAGATGGGCCTCCAGCTCGTCGTACCGCTCGGTCGTCGTCTTGAACAGCAGCTGCCACTCCTCGGTGGTCTCGATGGCGTTCTGCCAGCGGTAGACCGAGGTGACGGGCGCGGAGATCTGGACGCAGGCGGCGAGCCGTGCCTCCACCACGCCCTGCGCCAGGGCATGGGCCTTCTCCTCACTGTCCGTCGTGGTCAGTACGGTCAGCCATGCCGGCGTCGTCACCTTCGGCTCCTGCGGGGTCGGTCCTGTGTGTCCCGGTACCCGTCGATTGTCCAGGACGCCGCGGCGCGGCGCTTGCGGTCAGGCGCCGTACGGGCGGACGGCCTTGGCGTCGCGCAGGGCGTGCCCCCACCAGACCAGCTGGTCGAGCAGCACCTTGGCCGCCGCGTCGCAGCCCTCCGGGTCCAGGTGCCTGCCCTCGTCATCGAACAGGGCGCCCGCGTTGTGGAAGGACACCGTCTCGCGGATGCCGACGGTGTGCAGCTCCGCGAAGACCTGCCGCAGGTGCTCGACGGCGCGCAGCCCGCCGGAGACCCCGCCGTACGAGACGAAGGCGACGGGCTTGGCCTGCCATTCGGCGCGGTGCCAGTCGATGAGGCTCTTCAGGGGGGCCGGGTACGAGTGGTTGTACTCGGGCGTGACGACGACGAAGGCGTCGGCCGCCGCCAGCCTGGACGCGACGGCCGCGAGCCGGGCCTGTGCCCCGGTGTCGGGGCGGTAGGAGAGGGCGACCGGGAGGTCGAGTTCCGCGACGTCGATCAGATCGGTCTCGATGTCGGGGTGCGGGGCGGTGTGCGAGAGGAACCAGTCGGCGATGACGGGTGCGAACCGCCCCTCGCGGTTGCTGGCGAGGATGACCGCGACCTTCAGGGGTGCGGTGGCGCCGGTCGTGGATGCGGCGGACGGGGCAACTGTGGTGAGGTCCATGCGGAAAGACTCGTATGTCAACCACACTTGAGGTCAAGCCCGTCCGGCCGGGTCCTGCGATCCTGCCCCGGTACGGTCGGGCGACCGTACCGGGGCAGGACTCCGCCGGGGTGCGGGCTACTTCTCCCAGCCGACCGTCTCCGGGAGCGGGCTGTGGAAGATGGTGGCGCCGACGTTGGCGAGGCCCTTCTTCACGCTGTACGTCGAGGGACCGCTGAACAGCGGCAGGAAGGCGTACTGCTGGAGCGCCTTCCGCTCGACCTTGTTGACCGCCGCGATCTGCTCGTCGAGGTCCGCGATCTCGCCGGTGGCGCGGATCTCCTTGTCCAGGGCCGGCGTACCGGAGCCGGTGATGTTGGAGTCACGGTCGGAGCAGTAGAAGTCGCACAGGTAGCGGGCGCCGAACGGGTCCATGGAGCGGTTGCCGGACAGGAAGAGGTCGAACCTGCGCTCGCTGAGGATCTTCGAGAAGTCCGCCGCGTCGGCCTTCCTGGTGACGACCTCGACGCCGACCGGCTTCAGCATCGCGGTGAAGGCACCGGCGATGGCCTTGTCCAGCGGCTCGTCACCGAGGATCGTGTAGCCGACCTCCAGCTTCTTGCCGTCCTTGACCCGGATGCCGTCGCTGCCGGGCTTCCATCCCGCCGCGTCGAGTGTCTTCTTCGCCTCGTCCGGTGAGTACGTCAGGACGGCGGAGACATTGTCCTGGTACCCCTTCTGGAAGCTGTACAGCACCGCCGAACCGGGCAGCGGCTCCTTGTAGTCGAGCCCCTGGAACTGGATCTTCGCGATCTGGGAGCGGTCGATGCTCTCCTGGATGGCCTTGCGGACGGCCGTGTCCGCGAGGTTGGCCGACTTCGTGTTGAAGTAGAGCGAGTACTCGAAGGGGCTGCCGCCGCTGCGGATCTCCGTCCCCTTGAGCCCCTTGACCTGCTTGAGGCTCTCCGCGTCGACGGCCGAGGTGTAGTCGAGCTGGCCGTTCTTGAAGGCGTTGACCGCGGCGGTCGACTCCAGGTTGACGTAGACGCGCTTGTCGAGCCTGCCCTTCTTGCCCCACCACTTCGGGTTGCGGACGAAGGTGATGCCGCCGGAGTGGGTGTCCCACTCGCCGACGGTGTACGGGCCCGCTCCCCACTCCGGGTGGGCCTTCTTGACGTACGCCTTGTTGAAGTTGGCGACGGTGGCCGCCTCGGGGTGCAGGAAGGTGGTGAACAGGGTCGTCCAGGAGGCGTTGACGCCCTTGAACTCGATGACGGCCTGCTTGGCGTTCGCACCCTTGTGGACCGAGGAGATCTGGTCGTAGCCGTCGGTGGACGAGGCGTCGAAGGCCTTGTTCGAACCGTTGTTGGCCTTCCAGGTGGCCTCGATGGCGGTCCAGTCGATCGGGGTGCCGTCGTTGAAGGCGGCCTTCTCGTTGATGGTCAGCGTGACCGTCTGCCTGCCGCCCTCGACGGAGACCTTCACATCGCTGTAGTAGTCCGGGTTGTACTGCACCTCGCCGGTGGGCGAGTACGTGATCGCGTCGGCGTTGTACCAGGCCCAGACCCGGGAAGCGGTCAGGGTGGCGTTGACGTTGAAGGGGTTGCCCTGGTCGTCGAAGGTCCCGGCGGTGGTGTAGGTGCCGCCGTCCTTGAGCCGGTCGTAGGGCACGGGGTTGTAGTCGGCCGCGGCCGACGCGGCCTTGGGCGTGTCCTTGCCCGCCGCGTCGGAACCGCCCTTCCCGGAGGAGGCGTCGCACGCGGTGGCTGCGACCGAGACGGCGGCGACGAGAGCGATGGGCAGGGCCAGTCTTGCGCGCATGGCGGAAGTCCTTCTGGTTCGGGGGTGGGTGGGACGAGCTGTGTTCACGGGCGGGGCGGCGCGGTGCCCCGGAGTGCGGTGCGCGGGCTCAGACGGCGTGACAGGCGTACTGGTGGCCTGGGTCTCCGGCGACCGCCGCCGGCTCGGGGCGCTCCGTGCGACAGCGCCGGCGCACGTCCTCGTCGGCGGAGCGGTACAGGGGGCAGCGGTCGACGAAGACACAGCCCGCGGGGGGCCGGGTGGCGCTCGGCTGCTCGCCCTGGAGCACGACGCGTTCGCGGGCCCGTTCCCGCCGCGGGTCGGGCACCGGGATCGCCGACAGCAGTGCCCGGGTGTACGGGTGCCTGGGGTCGGCGAAGATCGCCTCCGTCTCCCCGGTCTCGACGATGTGCCCGAGGTACATCACCGCGATGCGGTCGGAGATGTACCGGACCACGGCCAGGTCGTGGGCGACCACGAGGTAGGCGAGAGCGAGTTCGCGCTTGAGCCGGGCCAGCAGGTTGATCACCCCGGCCTGCACCGACACGTCCAGGGCCGAGAGCGGCTCGTCGAGGGCGAGCAGCTTCGGCTCGGTCGCCAGGGCGCGGGCGATGCCGACCCGCTGGCGCTGACCGCCGGAGAGCGCGGCCGGGAAGCGGCCGCTCACCGCGGCGTCCAGGCCGACCAGTGCCAGGAGTTCATGGACCCGGGAACGGATCGACTCGCGGTCCCGCCCGATGGCCTGGAGGGGTTCGGCGAGCAGTTGGAAGACGGGCAGCCGCGGGTTCAGGGCACCCAGCGGGTCCTGCATGACGATCTGTACGTCCTGCCGCAGCTCCCGTGTCCGGGCGGCGGAGGCGACCGTGCCGACATCGGTGCCGGCGACCTCGATCCGCCCGCCCTCGGGCTGCTTCAGCCGGAGGATCTCCAGCAGCGTCGTGGTCTTGCCGCTGCCCGATTCGCCCACCAGGCCGAGGGTCTCCCCGGCGCGCAGCTCGAAGCCGACCCGGTTGACGGCGTGCAGGGTGCCGACCCGGCGCTTGAGGAGGGCGCCCCTGGTGACGGGGAAGGTCTTGACGAGGTCCTCGACCCGGAGCACCACGTCGCCGGCCGCGGTGGGCCCGGAGCCGCCCGGGAGGCCCTCCGGCCCGGTGTCCCCGGCGGGGTCCAGGGTGCCGTCGGCGATCTCGTCCGCGCGCAGGCAGGCCACGTGTCCGTGCCCGGTGATCTCGCGCAGTGCGGGCTCGTCGGTCCGGCAGGTGTCCTGGACGACGGCGCAGCGGCTCGCGAAGGGGCAGCCGCCGGGGAGGTCCACGAGGGCGGGCGGCTCCCCGCCGATCGGGACCAGGGGGCGGTGGACCCCGCTGTCCACGGTGGGCACGGCGGCGAGCAGCCGCGCGGTGTACGGCATCGTCGGCCGGCGGAACAGTTCGTCGACGCCCGCGCGCTCCACGAACCGGCCCGCGTACATCACGGCGACGTCGTCGGCGTGGCCGGCCACGACCCCGAGGTCGTGCGTGATGAGGACGAGTCCGGCCCCGGTCTCCTTCTGCGCCAGCCGCAGGACGTCCAGGATCTGGGCCTGCACGGTGACGTCGAGGGCGGTGGTGGGCTCGTCCGCGACGAGCACCGACGGCTTGTTGGCCATGGCCATCGCGATGACGACGCGCTGGCGCATCCCGCCGGAGAACTCGTGCGGGAACGCCTTGGCCCGGCCCCGCGGGTCGGGGATGCCGACGAGGTCGAGGAGTTCGACGGCCTGTTCCCAGGCCGCCTGCTTCGTCAGGTCCTGATGGACGCGCAGGGCGTCGGAGAGCAGTCTGCCCACGGAGAAGATCGGGGTGAGCGCGGACAGCGGGTCCTGGAAGACCATGCCGATGGAGTTGCCCCGTATCGCGGAGAGCTCCTTGTCGCCGAGGCCGATCAGATCGCGTCCGCCGAGCACCACCCGGCCGCGCAGTTCGGCGGAGGGCGGCAGCAGGCCCATCACGGCCATGGCGGTGGCCGACTTGCCGGAGCCGGACTCGCCGACGATGCCGAGCGTCCGGCCCGGCAGCAGGTCGAAGTCGACGCCGCGCACCGCCTCGACGGGGCCGGCCTCCGAGGGGAAGGTGATACGCAGGTCCCGCACCGAGAGCACGGGGGTGGCGTCGGCGGGTGCCGGGGATGGGGTCGTGGGATTCATCGTCGGCCTCCTGCCGCACCGGTCACGGATGTCGGGTCGAGGGCGTCGCGCAGCCCGTCGCCGACGAAGGTCATCGACACGGTGAGCAGGACGACCAGGCCCGCGGGGAAGGCGAAGAGCCACGGGGCGCTCGTGACGGTGCTCGCACCGTCCGCGAGCATCGTGCCGAGGGAGACGTCCGGGGTCTGGACGCCGAAGCCGAGGAAGGACAGGGCGGTTTCGCTGAGTACGGTCGCGACGACGCCGAGCGTCAGGTTGACGATCAGCAGCGAGCCGAGGTTGGGGATGATGTGGCGCAGGATGATGCGCGGTGCGCCGATGCCCATGAACTCGGCGGCCTTCACGTAGTCCCGTTCCCGCAGTGACGTCGAGACGGACCAGATGACCCGTGCGGTGGACATCCAGCCGAACACCGTGAGCACGACGATGAGCACCCGCCAGTCGCCGGCGAGGCGGTGGGAGACCAGGGCGAGGATGAGGAACGAGGGGACGACCAGCAGGAAGTGGATGACGGCGAGTGTCGCCTTCTCCACCCGGCCGCCGAAGTAGGCGGCGCTGGAGCCGATGACCGCGGCGACGACGATGGTCAGGACGGAGACGCTCACGGCGATCGCCAGGGAGCGCCGGAGCCCGTGCACGGCCGAGGCGTAGACGTCGTTCCCGCCCTGGTTGGTGCCGAACCAGTGGGTGGAGCTCGGCGGCCCGGTGAGCGCGGCGAAGTCGGCGTCGGAGTACGCGTAGGAGGTGAACAGGCCTCCGAACACGCTGAACAGCACCAGCAGCACGAAGATCACCACACCCACGACGGCGAGGCGGTTGCGCAGGAAGCGCCGCAGGTAGAGCCGGCCGAGGCCGAGGTGGGGCGTGTCCTTCGTCGCTTCGGACGAGGCGTTGGCCGTCATGTCTGTGGCCACGTCAGTTCACCCTCACCCGGGGGTCGAGGAAGACGGTGGCGATGTCCGCGAGGATCGCGCCGATCGCGGTCAGGGCCGCGGCGAAGGCTGCCGTCGCGACCGTGCCGTGCACGTCGTTCTTGCCGATGGTCTGGATGAAGTAGCGGCCCATGCCGTTCCAGCCGAAGATCGTCTCGGTGATGACGGCGCCGGTGAACATGGCCGGGATGCTGAACGCCACGGAGGTCGCCGTCGGGATGAGCGCGGCACGCAGGGCGTGCCTGCGGATCGCCTTGGACCGGGTGAGCCCGGTGGCCTGGGCGGTACGCACGAAGTCCGCGTTGATCGTGTCCAGCAGCAGCGAACGCTGCGTCAGGTGGTAGCCGACATAGCCCATCAGCGTCAGGCTGAGGGTCGGCAGGATCAGGTGCAGCAGACGGTCGCCGATCGTCGGGAACAGTCCCTCGACGCCCGGTGAGTTCTCCCCGGCGACGTAGAGGAAGTGCAGCCCGGCGTTCTGGTTCAGCCAGATGGCGACGAAGACCACGGCGAGCGCGGCGACGGACGTCGGGATGTTGAACACCGCGATGGACACGGCCTGGGAGATCCGGTCGGCCCAGCCGTACTGCCGCGAGGCGGTGTACACGGCCAGCGCCACACCGATGACCACGGACAGGACGGTCGCGATGATGACCAGTTCCCCGCTGATGAGCGCCCGGTAGCCGATCTCCCCGTTGACGGAGACGCCGGTGGGCGACCTGCCCCAGTCGAAGTGGAACACCACCGAGGTGAGCCAGTCCCACCACCGGTGCACCAGCGGCTCCTGCGGGCTCAGGTTGTACGGCGCGAGGGCCCGGTCGATCTGCTCCTCGGTACGGACCGGGCGCAGCTCCTTGAAGTTCGACCGGGGGTCCAGGAACCAACTGGCCAGGAAGTACGTGGCGTTGGTCGCGACCACGATCATCAGGAGCCAGCCGGCCGCCTTGCGGATCACATGGCGCACCATGTCCACGACCTCCTCCCCGCACGTGGGAGGTGCACCTCTGGGGTGCCGGGTCCGGGGGGCGTGTGCATGTGCGGCGAGGACTTTCTGCGTACGGAGCGTGAGCACGAATGTGCGAACGCCAGCCTGGTCCGCACCTGTGGGCCCGCACCAGCCTTTGGCCGCTCTCGCCATGAGGTCGACATACTGCCGCAGCAATCGGCAATGATCAGTGACTGTGCGTGTGCGGTCCGATTCCCTCCGGCGCGGATCCGCCCCCACCGGACCCAGGGGGGATGGGCCGGTGGGGGCGGCGGCCGGGGGCGGCCTCGTACACCGTCCCGTGGGGGGTGTGAGACGTGTGCCCGGCACCTGCGAGGTCATGCATGTGACGTGCGCCACTTTCTCCCCGGGCGGCATCACCCGATCGGCACCGGGTGGCACGGGACCGGCCCCGGCCACCTCGATCACCGCCGTGACCTGCACGTTCACACCTTGGCAAGGAGGCCACGCCGGTCCGTACGAGTGAGAGCTGACTCGGTGTCAGCAGGCGTCGGCGGCGGACCGCCCGTTAGCTCGGGGTCAGGACACGCCTACTCGCGCCATCGCCGGAGGAACCCCCCATGCGTCCTGCCCGCCTAGTGACCGGTACCGCCGCATCCGCGGTCGCCATAGCCACGCTCGGCTTTCTCGCCGCCGGGCCGTCCGCGTACGCAGGTGATGCCGGCGCACTGCGGACCGGCGCGGCCGGTGCCGTGTCGAGGACCCCCGGGGACCTCGGGGCACGGGCCACCACGGCCGACGGGGCCGGGGGCGACGAAACCGGGGGCGACGGGACCGGGTCCGGCACGGACAACTCGTTCACCCTCGACAAGCTCTCCGGCCTCGCGCCCTCGCTGCTCGACTCCGTCACGGGGGGCGACGCCCTCTCCGGCCTCAATGACCCGGGCGGGCGCGACAAGCCGTCCGGGGACGAGGGCACGGACCGCGGTGAGGAGGCCGGCCGGACCGAGGGCACGGACCGCGGCGAGGAGGCCGGCCGGACCGAGGGCACGGACCGTGGCGAGGAAGCCGGCCGGACCGAGGGCACGGACCGCGGCGAGAACGCCGGCCGGACCGAGGAGGAGGGTTCGGGCAAGCACGACGGCTCGTCGTCCGGGCGCGACAACGCGTCCTCGTCGGGAGACCGCCCCGGGGACACCCCGACGGGCCCCACCGGGCACGTCAAAACCGGAGTCGGCGGCAGCGTCCGGCCCGACACCACCCAGATCGCGGCGGGCGCCGGCGTTCTCGCCGCGACCGCCGTCGGCGGAGCCTGGCTCCTGCGTCGCCGGGCGAGCGGCACGCAGAGAGCCGGCTGACGGAGACGGATTCACGTCTCCGTACCGCCCGGTTTCCGTCCCGGTGGCCGCGCGCCACCGGGACGGGACCGTTCCCGTTCCGTCTCCCGGAGGACGACCGTGTCCGAGAAGGCCAAGGGCTGGCTGCTGGTCATCGCGGCGCTGGCCGGTGTCTGGCTGATCCAGCACGGCTCCGACGCCCGGCTGGTCCCGCCCCGGCCGACCGCCGCCCAGGCCTTCGCCGGCGGCCCGACACCGCAGCCGGGATCACCGGTCGCCGAACCGCTGAAGCCCTCGGCCCCCGTACGCATCCGCATCCCGAGCATCCGGGTCGACGCCCCGATGATCCGTCTGGGGCTCGGGGCCGACGGCAGTCTCGACGTGCCGCCGGCCGGGAACGTCAATGTCGTGGGCTGGTACCGGGACGGTACTCCCCCGGGTTCCAAGGGCAGTGCGATCGTCGCCGGTCATGTCGACAACGCGCAGGGGCGGTCGGTCTTCTACGACCTGGGCGCCCTGCAGAAGGGCAGCACGGTCGAGGTGGTCCGCCAGGACGGCCGTACCGCCGTCTTCTCCATCGACGCGATCGAGGTCTACGAGAACGAGAACTTCCCCGACCAGCGGGTCTACGGCGCCTCGTCCTTCGCCTCGCTGCGGCTGATCACCTGCGGCGGCGGCTTCTCGGAGGCGACGGGCTACCGGGGCAACGTGGTGGCGTACGCGCATCTGACCACCGTCCGCTGAACCCGGCCGCCGGGCACGGCCCGTTCAGGCCGTCCACTGGTCGAAGGCCAGCTTCGCGACCAGCGAGAACACCACGACCAGCAGCACACCGCGGACGAACTCGCTGCCCTTCCTGAGCGCCATCCGCGCCCCGAGGAGAGCGCCCGCCAGGTTGAACACCGCCATCAGCGCGGCCAGTTGCCACAGCACACTGCCCTGGTAGGCGAACATCGCCAGCGCGCCGCCGTTGGTGCAGACATTGACGATCTTGGCGGTGGCGGACGCCGTGACCAGGTCGAGCCGGAGCACCGCGGTCAGCGCCAGCACCAGAAATGTTCCCGTGCCGGGGCCGAACAGCCCGTCGTAGAAGCCGATTCCGCCGCCGACCACCACGATGGCCGTGATCACGCGGGCCCGGGTGACCTGCTGCCGCACGCCGTCGCCCGTTTCCTTGCCGAACGAGGGCCGCAGCATCACGAACGCCGCGACGGCCAGCAGCACCACCATGATCACCGGCCGCAGCACCTCGCTGCTGATCCCGGCGGCGAAGAACGCCCCGGCCATCGATCCGGCCAGCGCCGCGAGTCCGATCCGCAGCGCGTTCCCGACCTTCACCGGCGCCTTGCGTACGTACGTCACGGCGGCGCCCGACGTACCGACGATCGCGACAGCCTTGTTGGTGCCCAGCACCTGCGCGGCCGGGACGTGCGGCAGACCCAGGAGCAGCGCGGGCAGCAGAAGCAGTCCGCCGCCGCCGACCACCGCGTCGATCCAGCCCGCGGCGGCTGCGGCGAGACAGAGGACGATCAGGGTGGTGATGGTTATATCGGGCATGATCGCGACCCTAGAGAGGCGATCCATGCACAGTCCATCGGATTGAGCCAAACCTGAGCTTCCGGAGCCGCCGTACGCTGGGCCCATGAGCCACGGCTGGAACGCGAACGACATCCCGGACCAGAGGGGCCGTACGGCCGTGGTCACCGGAGCCAACAGCGGCATCGGCCTGCACACCGCGCGGGAACTGGCCCGGCACGGCGCGAGGATCCTGCTCGCCTGTCGTGACGAGACGCGCGGCAGGGAGGCCGAGTCCCGCATCCGCAGGGCCGTGACCGGTGCGGACGTGGCGTTCGTACCGCTCGATCTGGCCGATCTGGGCTCGGTGCGCGAGTTCGCCGCGACCCACGCGCCCGCCCGGCTCGATCTGCTGGTCAACAACGCGGGCGTGATGGCCCTCCCGTACGGGACGACGGCCGACGGCTTCGAGAGGCAGTTCGGCATCAACCACCTGGGGCACTTCGCCCTGACCGGGCTGCTGCTCCCCCGGCTCCTCGACACCCCCGGGGCGCGGGTGGTGACCGTATCCAGCGGGATGCACGCGCTGTCCGACCTCGACATGGGGGATCTCAACAGCGAGCGGAACTACCGTCGTTGGATCGCCTACGGGCGCTCGAAGACCGCCAATCTGCTCTTCGTCCACGAGCTGGCGCGACGGCTCACGAGGGCCGGTTCCCGGCTGGTGGCCGCCGCCGCGCACCCGGGATACGCGGCGACCAACCTCCAGTCCGCCGCCGCCCGGATGGAGAACCGCCGGGCGGTGGAGCGGTTCTTCGAGCTGGGCAACCGGATCGTCGCCCAGCCCGCTTCGGCCGGTGCGCTGCCCACGCTGTACGCGGCCACCGCGCCCGGCGTGCGGCCCGACTCGTTCACCGGGCCGGGGCCGCTGGGCTGGCGCGGCGCACCCGCCCCGTCCTGGCGGGCGGGCTGGACGCGCGACGACGTGACGAGCGAGCGGCTCTGGGTGGCGTCCGAGCAGCTCACGGGGGTGACGTATCCGGACCTCGCCCCCTGATCCGGCCCGATCCGGACCCCGCGAGCCCGGTCCGATCCGAACGAGGCGCCCTAGGCCTCGACGACCGCCGGGTCCATCCACATGACCTCCCAGATGTGGTTGTTCGGGTCCTGGAAGGAACGGCCGTACATGTGGCCGTAGTCCACCGTCTCGTTGGCCGGCGATCCACCGGAGGCGAGGGCGGTGTCGACCAGCTCGTCCACCTTCTCCCGGCTCTCGGCGCTCAGGGCGAGGATCACCTCGGTGGACTTCGAGGCGTCGGCGATCTCCTTCTTGGTGAACTCCTTGAAGCGCGGCTCGGTGAGAAGCATCGCGAAGATGGTGTCGCTGATGACCAGACATGCGGTGTTCTCGTCGGTGAACTGCGGGTTGCACGAGAAGCCCAGCTTCCCGAAGAAGGCCTTGGTCGCTTCGAGGTCCTTGACCGGCAGGTTGACGAAGATCATCTGAGGCATGGCCGCTTCGCTCTCTGTTGTTCGAACGTGTACGACAGGTAGACGGCGGGGCATCGCGGAACTCATCGCCGCCTGCGAAAGAATTTTCGCCGCTCGGGAGCCCGTCCGCCTGCCGACACATCCGCCCGCGTGCCGTCACGCCCGGCGCCCGCCTGTCGCCCGCTCCCTCAGGACATGGCGAGCGGTGCGCCGCCCCGGAGCAGCGATCCGCCGAGGGGGGTCAGTGTGTGCAGGACCGAGCCGCCGTGCCGCAGAGTGTGGATCAGACCGGCCTCGCGCAGCACACAGGCATGCTGGCTCGCCGAGGCGAGGGACACTCCGGCCCGGAGCGCGAGCTCGCTGGTCGTGCAGCCGTTTCCTATGGCGCTCAGGACCGTCGAGCGGGTGTTGCCGAGGAGCCGGCCGAGCCAGGGGCCCGGTTCGGCGAAGACCGGGGCGCGGGAGTGGGTGACCGGGTAGACCAGGACCGGCGGCAGCTCGGGGTCGCGGTAGACGACGGGTGTGACACGGCAGAAGAAGGACGGCTGGAGCAGCAGCCCCCGGCCGTCCAGACGGACGTCCCGGTCGACGGGGTAGTCCGCCTCCAGCACGGGGGCCCGCCAGCGGATCATCGGCGGGAGGGAGGCGAGCAGTTCGTCCGCGCCGCCGTCCAGCAGGGCGCGGCCGCGGACCGCGCGGTCGGCCTCGACGCTGGCCCGGATGTGCGGCCAGTACGGCTCGATGGCGGCGCGGTGGTAGCTGCGCAGGGCGTCGGCGAGGCGGCCGAAGGGTTCGGCGCGAATGTCCGGGGAGCGGACCGGATCGCGGCGTTCGGCGGCGAGCAGGGCGAGTTCGGCGAGGACCCGGCCGGGCGGGGTGCCGCGTAATGCCTCCATTCCCGCGTCGATGCCGTACGGCTCGCCGCTTTCCTGAGAAGGCGTCAGAAAATCCGGGAAATAGCCGCGCGGTGGAATCAGCGCGGACAGCAGGCGTACTTCACCATTCAACCGACGCCGGGTTTCCGTACGCCATTTCCCGAACACCGCGGAACCGCGCCGGTCCCTCAGCCGGTGGAAACTCAGAGCGGTTTCCCACAGCGCGTCCGGCCGGGTGGCCATCCGCACCTTGGAAAGGTCCACTCCGGACATATGGATACGCAGCACCGGTCCCCCACCTGTTGCACTCGCAATTACCCCCACCCCAGGGTAGGTGATCCGTAACAGCAAGTCACCACGGGGTTTCGGCCAGAGGTGAAACGCCTCGCCCCCACCCGCCATCACCCGAAAAGCTGTACGACGTCGGGCACGATTCCGGCGCCACCGGAAGGGCGAGTGAAGGCCGTGGGGGGTTTCGCGCGCCCGGCGGCGGTGGACGACGGTGCGGCACCGCGCCCGATGGGGGTAACCCGGGTGCGGTCCATGGATGGGGATCCATGGACCGCATCCCGGCCCATTTCTTTTCTTATTGAACGAACCCTGTCTAATGCGCGAAGAAAAAGGAACAACGCCGAACAGGGATTTCCCCAGAACGAAACGGGACGGCGGCACCCCCGCACAGGGTGCCGCCGTCCTGGAGTGTTCCGGAGCCGCCGTCGAGCCGGTGAGGGTGGTGAGGGGCCGACGGCGGCTCCGGAAGCGGAGTCAGGGGATTCGGTGCCGGGTCAGCGGCTGTCGCTGCCCGCCGAACCCGCCGCTGCCCGGCCCGCTTCGAGCCGGGCCACGGGGATACGGAACGGGGAGCAGGACACGTAGTCCAGGCCCACCTCGTGGAAGAAGTGCACCGACTCCGGGTCTCCGCCGTGCTCACCGCAGATGCCGAGCTTCAGGTCCGGGCGGGTGGCCCGGCCGGCCGCGACGGCGCTGCGGACCAGCGAGCCGACACCGTCCTTGTCGATCGTCTCGAACGGCGACACCCCGAAGATGCCCTTCTCCAGGTACGCGGTGAAGAACGAGGCCTCCACGTCGTCGCGGGAGAAGCCCCACACGGTCTGCGTCAGGTCGTTCGTACCGAAGGAGAAGAACTGCGCGGCCTCGGCGATCTGGCCCGCGGTCAGAGCGGCGCGCGGCAGCTCGATCATCGTGCCGATGGTGAGCTTCAGCCGGGTGCCGGTGGCGGCCTCGACCTCGGCGATGACCCGGTCGGCCTCCTCTCGGACGATCTCCAGCTCCTGGACCGTGCCGACGAGCGGAATCATGATCTCGGCGCGCGGGTCGCCCTTGGCGTTCTTGCGCTCGGCCGCGGCCTCGGCGATCGCCCGTACCTGCATGGCGAACAGTCCGGGGATGACGAGACCGAGACGGACCCCGCGCAGGCCGAGCATCGGGTTCTGCTCATGCAGCTTGTGCACGGCCTGGAGCAGGCGCAGGTCGTTCTCGTTGGCGTCCTTGCGGGACTCGGCGAGCGCGACCCGCACCGAGAGCTCGGTGATGTCGGGCAGGAACTCGTGCAGCGGCGGGTCGAGCAGCCGTACGGTGACGGGCAGTCCGTCCATCGCCTCGAACAGCTCGATGAAGTCGGCCTTCTGGAGCGGGAGCAGCTCCTCCAGCGCGGTCTCGCGCTCGGTGTCGGTGTCCGCGAGGATCAGCTTCTCGACCATCTCGCGGCGCTCGCCGAGGAACATGTGCTCGGTGCGGCACAGGCCGATGCCCTGGGCGCCGAAGCGGCGGGCCCGCAGCGCGTCCTCGGCGTTGTCGGCGTTGGCCCGCACCCGCAGCCGGCGCACCCGGTCCGCGTACGCCATGATCCGGTGCACGGCGGCGACCAGTTCGTCGGCGTCGTCGGCACCGGCGTGCATCCGGCCCTCGAAGTACTCGACGACCGGGGACGGCACGACGGGGACCTCACCGAGGTACACCTTGCCGGTGGAGCCGTCGATGGAGACGACGTCACCCTCCTCGATGACCCGGCCGCCCACCGTCATCCGGCGGCGCTTGGTGTCGACCTCCAGGTCCTCGGCGCCGCAGACACAGGTCTTGCCCATGCCGCGGGCGACGACGGCGGCGTGCGAGGTCTTGCCGCCGCGCGAGGTCAGGATGCCCTCGGCCGCGATCATGCCGTCGAGGTCGTCGGGGTTGGTCTCGCGGCGGATCAGGATGACCTTCTCGCCGGAACGGGACCACTTGACCGCGGTGTACGAGTCGAAGACGGCCTTGCCGACCGCGGCACCGGGGGACGCGGCGATGCCGCGGCCCAGCAGCTCGGGCCCCTTCCCGTCGGCGACTCCCGCGTCGTCGAAGCGCGGGAACATCAGCTGCGCCAGCTGCGCGCCGTTGACCCGCTGGAGTGCCTCGGCCTCGTCGATGAGCCCCTGGTCGACGAGCTGGGTCGCGATACGGAACGCGGCACCGGCGGTGCGCTTGCCGACCCGGGTCTGGAGCATCCACAGCTGACCGCGCTCGATGGTGAACTCGATGTCGCAGAGATCCTTGTAGTGGGTCTCCAGCGTCTCCATGATCTGCATCAGCTGGTCGTACGACTTCTTGTCGATCGACTCCAGCTCGGCGAGCGGCACCGTGTTGCGGATACCGGCGACGACATCCTCGCCCTGCGCGTTCTGCAGGTAGTCGCCGTAGACGCCCTGGTGGCCGCTGGCCGGGTCGCGGGTGAACGCGACACCCGTACCCGAGTCGGGGCCGAGGTTGCCGAAGACCATCGAGCAGACGTTGACGGCCGTGCCCAGGTCGCCGGGGATGCGCTCCTGGCGGCGGTAGAGCTTGGCCCGGTCGGTGTTCCACGAGTCGAAGACGGCCTTTATGGCCAGGTCCATCTGCTCGCGCGGGTCCTGCGGGAAGTCGCGTCCGGCGTCCCGGGCGACGATCTTCTTGAACTGCTCGACCAGCTTCTTCAGATCGGCCGCGTCGAGGTCGACGTCGACGGTGACGCCCTTGGCCTCCTTCGCCGCCTCCAGCGCCTCCTCGAAGAGCTCGCCGTCGACACCGAGGACGGTCTTGCCGAACATCTGGATGAGGCGGCGGTAGGAGTCCCACGCGAACCGCTCGTCCCCGGCCTGCGCGGTGAGCCCCACCACGGACTCGTCGGAGAGGCCGATGTTGAGGACCGTGTCCATCATGCCGGGCATCGAGAACTTCGCGCCGGAGCGGACGGAGACCAGCAGCGGGTCGTCGGCCTGGCCGAGCTTCTTGCCCATCCGCGCCTCAAGGGCGTCGAGGTGCGCGCTGACCTCGGCACGCAGCGCGGCCGGCTCCTCGCCGCTCTCGAGGTAGACCTTGCACGCCTCGGTGGTGATGGTGAATCCCGGAGGGACGGGGAGCCCGAGGTTGGTCATCTCGGCGAGGTTCGCACCCTTGCCGCCGAGGAGGTCCTTCAGATCCTTGTTGCCCTCGGTGAAGTCATAAACGAACTTCTCGCCCTCGGACTCCCGGGATTCCGGGGTGGTTACGTGGGGATCTTTGTTTTCCGACACGGGTCTCGACTCCTCGAGGACGCGGTGGCTGCCCTGACGGCGAGGAACATACCCAGATCGAAGGTGTCTGGGTACGTCCACTTGCGCGTCTTGAGGCCTCAACCACCCGTCCGCCAGCAGATCGAAAGTGACGCCGTCCATCGCTCGATCGGAGCCATTCATTCACCTCTTGAACACATAATCACCCAGAGGAGCGGATTTTCGGCAGTTCGACGACACTCCGCGATGGAGGCGTCGATCGATCAAACTTGAGGCCCCTGGCACCGAGTGCCATCATTTGAGAAGTCAAGCCCTCAAAATTGCGCTCATCTGAGCATGCGGACTCTCAGGGTGGCGAGAATCACTCCGCGAAGGGCGCTCAGATGTCACCATCCGGACGCCTGATCGGCGACCGCGCGTCACGCCTTGATCACCCAAGTGCGACCAGGACGGGAGGAGTGCAGCGCGCGATGCCCATTTACGACTCGTTCGAGCCACCTCTGACCGAATCGCCGCCGATTCCGGCCGAATGTGGCGCTCAGATGAGCAAGGAAAAAGAAGAGGCACGCGGTGCCTATGGTGCCGCGTGCCCGTGAAAGGCCCGGAAGACCGGGCGGACCGCCTCAAAGCCCGCCGGGAGACCTCCGGCCGGTCTCAGCCGCCCGAGGTGTCCAGCTCCGCGTCCGGGCTCACGCCCGCGCAGTCGTACGGGTCCTTCAGCCAGCCGTCCGGCAGCACGACGCGGTTGTTGCCCGAGGTGCGCCCGCGCGGCCCGTCCGCGCCGTCCGGCCACGGCTGGTCCAGGTCCAGCTCCTGCAACTGCCCGCCGAGCTCCTCCAGCGACGAGGTGACCGCGAGCCTCTTGCGCATCTCCGAGCCGACCGCGAAGCCCTTGAGGTACCAGGCGACGTGCTTGCGGAAGTCGATCACCCCGCGCGTCTCGTCGCCGATCCACTCCCCCAGCAGCGTCGCGTGCCGCAGCATCACGTCGGCGACCTGCCGGAGCCCCGGCGCCTGCCGCGTCCCCGTGCCCTCGAACTCGCTCACCAGGTCACCGAAGAGCCAGGGACGGCCCAGACAGCCACGGCCCACGACCACGCCGTCGCAGCCGGTCTCGCGCATCATCCGGCGGGCGTCGTCCGCGCACCAGATGTCGCCGTTGCCGAGGACGGGGATCTCCGGGACATGCTCCTTGAGGCGGGCGATGGCGTCCCAGTCGGCGGTGCCGCCGTAGTGCTGGGCGGCCGTCCTGCCGTGCAGGGCGACGGCCGTGACCCCCTCCTCGACCGCGATCCGGCCCGCGTCCAGGTAGGTCATGTGGTCGTCGTCGATGCCCTTGCGCATCTTGATGGTGACCGGCAGGTCGCCGGCGTTGGAGACGGCCTGGTTGAGGATCGCGCGCAGCAGCGGCCGCTTGTACGGGAGCGCCGAGCCGCCGCCCTTGCGGGTCACCTTGGGAACGGGGCAGCCGAAGTTCAGGTCGATGTGGTCGGCGAGGTCCTCGTCGACGATCATGCGGACGGCCTTGCCGACGGTGACCGGGTCCACTCCGTAGAGCTGGATCGAACGCGGGGTCTCGCTCGCGTCGAAGTGGATCAGCTGCATGGTCTTCTCGTTGCGCTCGACCAGCGCCCGCGTGGTGATCATCTCGCTGACGAACAGCCCCTTGCCGCCGGAGAACTCCCGGCACAGGGTGCGGAACGGGGCGTTGGTGATGCCGGCCATGGGGGCGAGCACCACCGGCGGCTGCACCGTGTGCGGGCCGATCCGGAGCAACGGGAGGGAGGGGGCGAGCGTGGTCATTGCTCCATTGTCGCGTACGGCGCCGTGCCCTCCGGCAGCGGAGTTCGTTAGTTAACCGTACTATCCATGTATGCCCGAGCTCAGTCACCGCCGACGGCAGTTGGTACTGGCGATCTGCTGCATGAGCCTGCTGATCGTCAGTCTCGACAACACCGTGCTCAACGTCGCCCTGCCCTCCATGCAGAAGGAGCTGCACGCCACCGTCGCCGGAATGCAGTGGACGATCGACGCCTACACCCTCGTCCTGGCGTCGCTGCTGATGCTCGCGGGCTCCACCGCCGACCGGATCGGGCGCCGCAAGGTCTTCAAGACCGGGCTGGTCCTGTTCACCCTCGGTTCGCTGCTCTGCTCCGTGGCGCCGAACCTGGAGTCGCTGGTGGTGTTCCGGATGGTGCAGGCGGTGGGCGGCTCGATGCTCAACCCCGTCGCGATGTCGATCATCACCAACACCTTCACGGACCCGCGTGAGCGGGCCCGCGCCATCGGGGTGTGGGGCGGTGTCGTGGGCATCTCCATGGCGGCGGGCCCGGTGATCGGCGGGCTGCTGGTGGACTCGGTCGGCTGGCGGTCCATCTTCTGGATCAATCTGCCGGTCGGTCTCGCCGCGCTCCTGCTCACCTGGCGCTACGTCCCCGAGTCCCGTGCCCCGAAGCCGCGCCGCCCCGATCCGGTGGGGCAGTTGCTGGTGATCGGGCTGCTCGGTTCGCTGACGTACGCCATCATCGAAGCGCCCTCCCAGGGCTGGGACTCGCCGCGGATCCTGCTGTTCGCCGCGCTCGCCGGGTGCTCCCTGATCGGGCTGCTGCTGTACGAGCCCCGGCGTGCCGAGCCCCTGATCGATCTGCGCTTCTTCCGCAGCGCCCCGTTCAGCGGGGCCACCGTCATCGCGGTCTGCGCCTTCGCCGCGCTGAGCGGATTCCTCTTCCTCAACACTCTCTACCTGCAGAACGTGCGCGGGCTGAGTGCGCTGCACGCCGGTCTGTACATGCTGCCGATGGCGGCCCTGACCTTCGTCTGCGCGCCGCTGTCCGGGCGGCTCGTCGGCAGCCGGGGGCCGCGGCTGCCGCTGCTCGTGGCGGGCGTGGCCATGACGGCGTGCGGGCTGCTGTTCGCCGTGTTCGACGCGGAGACCGACAACGTCCTGCTGTTCACCGGCTATGTGCTGTTCGGCCTCGGCTTCGGCATGGTGAACGCGCCGATCACCAACACGGCCGTATCCGGGATGCCGCGCTCGCAGGCCGGGGTGGCGGCCGCGGTCGCCTCGACCAGCCGGCAGATCGGCGGAACGCTCGGGGTCGCCGTGATCGGCGCGGTACTGGCGGCGGGGGTCGCCGGAGCCGGGGCGCCGCGCGGCGCCGCGTACGCGGCGGCCTTCGTGGACGCGAGCACGTCCGCCTGGTGGATCCTCGGCGGGTGCGGGCTGTGCGTCCTGCTGGTGGGTGCGCTGACCAGCGGGCGCTGGGCGCGGGAGACGGCGCGCCGGACCGCCGAGCGGCTGGAGCGGCCGGCGGACGCCCCGTCCGGGGGTCAGGCGTCGGCGAGTTCCAGGGCCTGAAGCCGCTCCAGGCGCTCCCTGGTCTCCTCGTCGGCGGGGGCGTATGTCACCATGCGCGGCCCGCTCGACGGGCCGAGCCAGAGATCGGTGTGTTCGAGGCGGAGCAGCCCGACATGGGCGTTGCGGAAGATCTTGGTCCGGCCGCCCGCGCCCACCACCTCGTGCCGGGCCCAGATCTCCCGGAACTCCGCGGAGGTCTCCTCCAGCCGCCCGAGGAGCGCCTTCCAGGCGGGCTCGGCCAGATGCTCGGCCATCGCCCGGCGGAACTTGGCGGCCATCAGCCGGTTCACCTCGGGGAGGTCGACGACGGCGGAGCGCCACTGCGCGTTGGTGTAGGCGAGGATCATGCAGTTGCGGTCCTCGGGGGCGACCGCGTCCAGGTCGCAGAGCAGCCTGCCGTACGTCCGGTTGTACGCCAGGATGTCGTAGCGGCTGTTCTGGACACAGGCCGGGATCGGGTCCAGTTGCCGCAGCATCTCGCGCAGCGCCGGGGTCACGCTCGGGCAGTCCGCGCCCGGTGACGGGTCGACGGCTCCGGCGAGCGAGAAGAGGTGACCGCGTTCGCTGCGGTCGAGCAGCAGGGCCCGGGCCAGGGCGTCGAGCACCTGGGGCGAGACCTGGATGTCGCGGGCCTGTTCCAGCCAGGTGTACCAGGTGACGCCCACGGCGGAGAGCTGGGCGACCTCCTCGCGGCGCAGGCCGGGGGTGCGCCGGCGGCGGCCCCGGGGCAGGCCGACCTGTTCGGGGGTGATCCGCTCGCGGCGGCTGCGCAGGAAGTCCGCGAGTTCCTGCCGCCGGACGTCCGGCTCGGAGGGGTCCCGCCACCCCGAAGCCGGCGGGACCCCGGGCACCACGCGCACCTCGGGCAGCTCGCTCACCATCGTCGCCATGCCTCCAGCCTGCCGAGCCGCCCGGCGCTCTGCCAGGTGCTCCTTGTACCAGGATAAAGACACTCTGGTACCAGGCTGGGGCTGCGGCGATTCTCGATGACGTGAGTGAATCAACTGTACGGACGCAAGCGACCGCCACCACCGACGCCGTGGTGCGGCACGACCACCCCGCTCCGGTGCTCGGCAGGCTCGGGCTGTTCACCGTGCTGCTCGGTGCGGCGCTGCCGCTCATCGACTTCTTCATCGTCAATGTCGCCCTGCCGACGATCGACCACGATCTGGACGCGGGCCCCGCGCTGCTCGAACTGGTCGTCGCGGGCTACGGCCTCGCCTACGCCGTGCTGCTCGTCCTCGGCGGCCGGCTCGGCGACATGGCCGGGCGCCGTCGGCTCTTCCTGCTGGGCATCGCCGCCTTCGGTGTCACCTCGCTCGCCTGCGGGCTCGCCCCGGACGCCTGGACGCTCGTGGGGGCGCGGGTGGCCCAGGGCGCGGCGGCCGCGCTGATGCTGCCGCAGGTGCTCGCCACCATCCAGGCGGCCACCTCGGGAGAGCGGCGGGCCCGCGCGATGGGCCTGTACGGGGCGACGGCCGGGCTCTCCATGGTTGCGGGCCAGATCCTCGGCGGTGTCCTGGTGGCCGCGGCGCCGCTGTCGTCGGTGTTCGGCGAGAGCGCGGGCTGGCGTTCGGTGTTCCTGGTGAACGTTCCGGTGGCGGCGGTGGGGCTGGTGCTGGCCGCCCGCGTCGTGCCGGAGACGCGCTCGGAGCGGCCGGCGCCGGTCGACGTACCGGGCACGCTGCTGCTGACCGTGTCGCTGGTGACGCTGCTCGCCCCGTTGACGGAGGGGCGCGCCGCGGGCTGGCCGGTGTGGACCCTGGTCTCGCTGACCCTGTTCCCGTTCGCCGCGTACGCCTTCTACCGGGTCGAACGGCGGGCCGACCGGCTCGGGCTGACCCCGCTGGTGCCTCCGAGCCTGCTGCGGCTGGAGTCGCTGCGCCGCGGGCTGGCGCTGGTGGTGCCGTTCTCGATCGGCTTCGGCGGCTTCATGTTCGTCATCGCGGTGGCCCTGCAGCAGGGGCTGGAGCTGGGCCCGGCCGCGGCGGGTCTGTCGATGGCGCCGATGGCAGTGGCGTTCTTCGCCGCGTCGCTGGCCGGTCCGCGGCTGGTCCTGCGGTACGGCAGCCGGGTCGTGACGGCCGGCGGGCTGATCCAGGCGGTGGGGGTGCTGGTGCTGGCGCTCACCGTGTGGCGTGAGTGGTCCGGCCTCGGGGCGCTGGGGCTGCTGCCGGGGGTGGCGGTCGCGGGGTTCGGGCAGGGGCTCCAGCTGCCTGTCCTGTTCCGGATCGTGCTCTCCGACGTACCGGCCGCGCGCGCCGGAGTGGGCGGCGGGGTGATGACGACGACCCAGCAGGCCGCGCTGGCCCTGGGGGTGGCCACGCTCGGCACGCTGTTCCTCTCGCTGGTCCCGGGCGCGGGCATGCGGGACGCGCTGGTCGTGACGCTGCTGGTGCAGCTGGCCGCGGTGGCGCTGACGACGCTGCTCAGTCTGCGGCTGCCGCGCCGGGTGGCGTGAGCACGGGGCGCGGACAAGGGCGTGGGCCCGGATCACGGGGTGATCCGGGCCCACGGTCGTACGGGTGATGAGGAGGCGTCAGCTCTGCGCCGGGGCGTCCTGCCCGGGCGCGTCCGCGGCATCGTCCGCCGGGGCCTCCTGGGAGGCGGTGCCGGACTGCGCGCGCTCGCGCATCTTGCGCAGCAGCTCCTGCTTCTGGTCGGCGGCCGCCTTGCGGTCGGTGGTGCGGGCGGCGCCCACGCCCTGCTGATCGGCGCGGGACAGCTTCTTGCGCTGTCCGCCCACACCGAGAAGGTTGTTACGGCTCTTGGCCACGGCGTTCTCCCGTTCGTAGTGCGAAGTGAGGTCTGAAGCGACCTGGATCGGTCCGGTGGGCGGCGGGTGGTCGGGGCCGCCGCGCGCTCACTCGTAGATCTGGAAGAACGAATACATGCCGGAACCGTACCCCGCCCCGGTCGGCCCCCGCACCCGCTTTTGGGCCCGGCCCCCGCGCCCGGGTGCCCGGCGTGCGGCGAAGCCCCCGGTTCCGCACGGGGAACCGGGGGCTTCGTCGGCGTGAGCGGTACGTCAGCAGCCCAGCAGGCGGGCGCCGAGGTAGGCCTGGATCTGGTCCAGGGAGACGCGCTCCTGCTTCATGGTGTCGCGCTCGCGCACGGTCACCGCGTTGTCGTCGAGGGTGTCGAAGTCGACGGTGACGCAGAACGGCGTACCGATCTCGTCCTGACGGCGGTAGCGGCGGCCGATGGCGCCCGCGTCGTCGAACTCGATGTTCCAGTTCTTCCGGAGGTCGGCCGCGAGGCCCTTGGCCTTCGGCGACAGCTGCGGGTTGCGGGACAGCGGCAGGACGGCGACCTTGACCGGCGCGAGGCGCGGGTCGAGACGCATCACGGTGCGCTTCTCCATGACGCCCTTGGCGTTGGGCGCCTCGTCCTCGATGTAGGCGTCGAGGAGGAAGGCGAGCATCGCCCGGCCGACACCGGCCGCCGGCTCGATGACGTACGGGGTCCAGCGCTCGCCGGCCTCCTGGTCGTAGTACGCCAGGTCGGAGCCGGACGCCTTGGAGTGCGCCTTGAGGTCGTAGTCCGTGCGGTTGGCGACGCCCTCCAGCTCACCCCACTCGCTGCCGCCGAAGCGGAAGCGGTACTCGATGTCGGCGGTGCGCTTGGAGTAGTGGGAGAGCTTCTCCTTCGGGTGCTCGTACCAGCGCATGTTCTCCTCGCGCATGCCGAGGTCCGTGTACCAGTTCCAGCGCTGGTCCATCCAGTACTGCTGCCACTCCTCGTCCTCGCCCGGCTTGACGAAGAACTCCATCTCCATCTGCTCGAACTCGCGGGTGCGGAAGATGAAGTTGCCCGGAGTGATCTCGTTCCGGAAGGACTTGCCCATCTGGGCGATGCCGAACGGCGGCTTCTTGCGCGAGGTCTGCTGCACCTGGCCGAAGTTGGTGAAGATGCCCTGGGCGGTCTCGGGGCGCAGGTAGGCGACCGAGCCGGAGTCCTGGGTCGGGCCGAGGTGGGTGGAGAGCAGACCCGAGAACTGCTTGGGCTCGGTGAAGGTGCCCTTGTTGCCGCAGTTGGGGCAGTTGAGCTCGGTCAGGCCGTTCGCGGGCGCGTGGCCGTGCTTCTCCTCGTACGCCTCCTCCAGGTGGTCGGCGCGGAAGCGCTTGTGGCAGGAGGTGCACTCGGTCAGCGGGTCGGTGAACGTGGCGACGTGACCGGAGGCGACCCAGACCTCGGGGGCGAGGATGACCGACGAGTCGAGACCGACCACGTCCTCGCGCGAGGTGACCATGTAGCGCCACCACTGGCGCTTGAGGTTCTCCTTCATCTCGACGCCCAGCGGCCCGTAGTCCCAGGCGGCCTTCTGGCCTCCGTAGATCTCACTGCACGGGTAGACGAAGCCACGGCGCTTGCTCAGGCTGACGATGGAGTCGATCTTGTCGGCGGCCACGGTGCTCTCTTCATTTACGACGAAATTGGACAGGGGCGGCGCGAAGCGCCTCAGTGGGGGGGTGGTGGTCGGGAGACGGGTGGGCGAATACCTCAGATTACCGGCGGGCACGCCCCCTGGATCAAATCGGTACCGGCATGGTCGGCCGCAAAGTCATCTCATCAGCCTTGTTGACAATCGTTTCCAGTTTTGTTGAAAATGACTGTCATGAACGTAAGCCGCCTCATACCCACCGCCGCCGTCGCCGGAGCAGTCGTCCTCGGCCTCACCGCCCTCACCGCCTGCTCCTCCTCCGACGCCGCGGACCGCAAGAACGGCGACAGGCTCGACGTGGTGGCCTCGTTCTATCCGATGCAGTTCCTGGCCGAGCAGATCGGCGGAAAGCACGTCTCGGTCACCACGCTGACCAAGCCGGGCCAGGAGCCGCACGACCTGGAGCTCAGCCCGCGGCAGATCGGCGGGCTCACCGACGCCGGCCTCGTCCTCTACCTCAAGGGCATCCAGCCCGCCGTGGACGACGCCATCGCGCAGTCCGGCGCGAAGCACGTCACCGACGCCGCGAAGCTCACCACGCTGGAGGACCACGGCACCGAGACCGGCGCCGACGAGCACGGCCACGAGCACCACGGCGACGAGGCCGGGGCCGACCCGCACATCTGGCTGGACCCGGTGAAGTACGCCGAGGTCGCCAAGGGCGTGGGCGCTTCCCTGCAGAAGGCCGACCCCGACCACGCCGCGGACTACCGCAAGAACACCGACGCGCTGGTCACCGAGCTCGACGGCCTGAACACGGCGTACGTGAACGGGCTGAGGAACACCTCCACCAAGACCTTCATCACCACCCACTCCGCCTTCGGGTACCTCGCCGAACGCTACGGCCTCACCCAGGAGGGCATCGCCGGCGTCGACCCCGAGGCCGAGCCCAGCCCCGCCCGGATCAGCGAGATCCACACCATCGCGGAGAAGAACAAGGTCACCACCGTATTCTTCGAGACGCTCGCCAGCGACAGGACCGCGAGGACCGTCGCCAAGGACACCGGCCTGAAGACCGATGTCCTGGACCCGCTCGAAGGAATCACGGCCAAGTCCAGGGGCGGCGACTACATCGAGGTCATGCGGTCCAACCTCGCCGCCCTGCAGAAGGCGCTCGGCGCGAAGTGACCCCCGAACCACCCGCCACAGCAGCACCGGAGGCGCTCATGCCCGAGACCGGGAGCACCACGACCGAACCCGTGATAGCCCTGCGGGGCGCCACGGCCACGCTCGGAGCACGGCCGGTGCTGCGGGGCATCGACCTGACCGTCCACCGCGGCGAGGTCGCCGCCCTGCTCGGCGCCAACGGCTCGGGCAAGTCGACCGCCGTACGCTCCGTCATCGGGCAGGTCCCGCTCACCGGCGGCACCGTCGAGCTGTTCGGCACCCCGCTGCGCCGCTTCCGCACCTGGGCGCGGATCGGCTACGTGCCCCAGCGCACCACGGCGGCCGGCGGCGTCCCCGCCACGATCCGCGAGGTCGTCACCTCCGGGCGGCTGTCCCGCACCAGGCTGGGCCTGCTCCGCAAGGCCGACCGGGCCGCCGTCGACCGGGCCATCGAGCTCGTCGGCCTCGCCGACCGCGCCAAGGACTCGGTGGACGCGCTCTCCGGCGGACAGCACCAGCGGGTGCTGATCGCCCGCGCGCTGGCCGCCGAACCCGAGCTGCTGATCATGGACGAGCCGATGGCCGGCGTCGACCTGGCCAGCCAGGAGATCCTCGCCGCGACCCTGCGCGAGCAGGTCGCGGCCGGCACCACGGTGCTGCTGGTGCTGCACGAGCTCGGCCCGCTGGAGCCGCTGATCGACCGCGCGATCGTGCTGCGCGACGGCTGTGTGATGCACGACGGGCCGCCGCCGGAGGCGCTGGGCCAGCACGCCCTGCCCGGACACGACCATGTACACCCCCACGCGGCCATCGAGCCCGTCCGGACGGGACTGCTGAGCTGATCATGGAATTCCTCAACCCTCCCTTCATGCAGCGGGCCCTGCTCGCCGCCGTGCTCGTCGGCGTCATCGCCCCCGCCGTCGGCATCTACCTCGTCCAGCGCCGCCAGGCCCTGATGGGCGACGGCATCGGCCACATCGCGATGACCGGCGTCGGGCTCGGCTTCCTGCTCTCCACCAGCCCGGTCTGGATGGCCACCGCGGTCGCCGTCGCCGGTGCCGTCGTGATGGAGCTGATCCGCTGGTACGGACGCACCCGCGGCGACATCGCGCTGGCCATGCTGTTCTACGGCGGCATGGCGGGCGGTGTGCTGCTGATCAACCTCTCCGACACCGGTTCCAACGCCAACCTCACGTCGTACCTCTTCGGTTCGCTGTCCACGGTCTCCTCCGAGGACATCGTCTCGATCTGCCTGCTGGCGGCCTTCGTGCTGCTGGTGGCGCTGGGGCTGCGCCGTCAGCTCTTCGCGGTCAGCCAGGACGAGGAGTTCGCCCGGGTCACCGGGCTGCCGGTGCGGGCGCTGAATCTGCTGGTCGCCGTGACGGCGGCGGTGACCGTCACCGTCGCGATGCGGGTCGTCGGGCTGCTGCTGGTCAGTGCGCTGATGGTGGTGCCGGTCGCGGCCGCGCAGCAGATCTCCAGGTCCTTCCGGGTGACATTCGTGCTGTCGGTCGTCATCGGCACGGCGGTGACCCTGGCCGGCACCGTGACCTCGTACTACCAGGACATTCCGCCCGGCGCGACCATCGTCCTGCTGGCCATCGCGGTCTTCGTCGCGCTGACGCTGCTGGCGACCCCGCTGGCCAGAAGCCGCGCCCGCCGGAGCGAAGCGGCGTCCGAGGAGTGCACCCTGGAGGTACCGGCCTCCCGTCCGGCCCCGGACGAGCTCCGGGTTTGACCGCGGCGCCGGGACGGGCTGGCACAATGGCCCGACACAGGTACGGGCGACACGAGGAGGCTGCTGTGGCGACGGCGCCGATCAGTGGAACGAACGCGGCCCCGGTACGCGGCCGGTCGACCCGGCAGCGGGCGGCGGTGGCGGCGGCGCTCGACGAGGTGGACGAGTTCCGCAGCGCCCAGGAGCTGCACGACGTGCTCAAGCACCGCGGCGACTCGGTCGGGCTGACCACCGTCTACCGCACCCTCCAGTCCCTCGCCGACGCCGGCGAGGTCGACGTGCTGCGCACCACGGACGGCGAGTCCGTGTACCGGCGCTGCTCGACCGGGGACCATCACCACCACCTGGTGTGCCGGATGTGCGGCAAGGCCGTGGAGGTCGAGGGCCCCGCGGTGGAGCAGTGGGCGGAGACCATCGCCGCCCAGCACGGCTATGTGAACGTGGCCCACACGGTGGAGATCTTCGGTACCTGCGCGGAGTGCGCACAGACCGAGAAGTGAGGGTCCGGGGGCGCCGCCCCCGGACCCCTCGCTCAGCCCTTCGGCTCCTGCTCCGCCTCCACCGCACCACCGAAACGCCGGTCCCGCCGGGCGTACTCCAGGCAGGCCCGCCACAGGTCGCGGCGGTCGAAGTCCGGCCAGAGCACGTCCTGGAAGACCATCTCGGCGTAGGCGCTCTGCCAGATCAGATAGTTGGACGTGCGCTGCTCCCCGCTGGGTCGCACGAAGAGGTCGACGTCCGGCATGTCCGGGTAGTAGATGTACTTCGCGAAGGTCTTCTCGTTGACCTTGGACGGGTCCAGCCTCCCGGCCGCGACGTCCTCGGCGATGCGCTGCGCGGCGTCGGCGATCTCCGCCCGGCCGCCGTAGTTGACGCAGAAGTACAGCGTCATCCTGTCGTTGTCCTTGGTCTGCTCCTGGGCGACCTGGAGCTCCTGGACCACGGACTTCCACAGCTTGGGCATGCGGCCCACCCAGCGGATGCGGATGCCCAGCTCGTCCATCTCGTCGCGGCGGCGGCGGATGACGTCCCGGTTGAAGTTCATCAGGAACTTCACCTCCTCCGGGGACCGCTTCCAGTTCTCGGTGGAGAACGCGTACAGCGAGAGGTTCTTGACGCCCATCTCGATGCAGCCCTTGAGCACGTCCATGACGACGCCCTCGCCGACCTTGTGGCCCTCGGTGCGCGGGAGGCCGCGTTCCTTGGCCCAGCGGCCGTTGCCGTCCATCACGACGGCCACGTGCTTGGGCACCAGCTCGCCGGGGATCTTCGGGGGCGTGGCACCGGAGGGGTGCGGCTCCGGGGTCTTGTAGTCGCGCCGGTTACGGCCGCCGAGCATCCCGCGTACTGCCATGAACTGTCTCGCTCCCTGTGCCTGATCTGCCTGAGTCACTTCTCTACGTACCGCAGTGAGCGCAGCCCGCGCTCCAGGTGCCAGTGCAGATAGGCGGACACCAGTCCGCTCCCCTCCCTGACATGACGCGCCTCGCACGCGTCCGCCGTCTCCCAGTCGCCGCTGAGCAGCGCGCTCAGCAGGGCGACGGCCTCAGCCGAGGGTACGACGCTGCCGGGCACCCGGCAGTCGCCGCATACGACACCGCCCGCCGCGACGGAGAAGAACCGGTTCGGTCCGGGCATTCCGCACCTGGCGCAGTCCTCGAAGCTGGGTGCGTAGCCGTTGACGGCGAGCGAGCGCAGCAGGAACGCGTCGAGGATGAGGTGGGGCTCGTGCTCGCCGCGGGCGAGGGTGCGCAGCCCGCCGACGAGCAGCAGGTACTGCTGGACCGCGGGCTCGCCCTCGTGGTCGGTGAACCGCTCGGCGGTCTCCAGCATCGCGGTGCCGGCGGTGTAGCGGGCGTAGTCGGTGACGATGCCGCCGCCGTACGGGGCGATCGTCTCGCTCTGGGTGCAGAGCGGCAGTCCGCGGCCGATCAGTTCGCTGCCGCGGGCGAAGAACTGCACGTCGACGTGGGAGAAGGGTTCCAGCCGCGCTCCGAACTTGGACTTCGTGCGCCGCACCCCGCGCGCGACGGCGCGGACCCGGCCGTGGCCGCGGGTCAGGATCGTGATGATCCGGTCGGCCTCGCCCAGCTTCTGCGTGCGCAGCACCACGCCGTCGTCCCGGAACAAGCTCATACGACCATTGTCCGGTACGGAGCCGGCTCACCGGTCCTCCGGGGCGGTCAGGAGGGGGTGCGCGCCGCCTCGGCGAGCAGCCGGGCCGTGTCCTGGGCGCAGAGCTGCAGCGCGCCGCCGACCGTGGTCAGCACCTCCCGCTCCGCCTGTCCGTACGGGCCGTCGGCGAGCGCGATCCGGGCGCCCTGGAGCAGAATCGATTCACGTCCGGCGGGGGCCAGATGCGGGGCGAGGGGCTCCAGCGCCTCGTGCAGTTCGATGGCGAGGGCCGCTCCGCAGGCCTCGGCCGCGGGGCCGAAGGCGGAGCCGTCGCCGGTGTCGGCGGCGAGCACCTCGACGACGGTGCAGAGCTGTTCCTCGGTGCAGTCGTCGAAACCGGCGCCGCGCACGATGGCGGCCGCGGTCTCCAGCACCGTGCGGGAGGTGGTGCCGCCGGCCGCGAGGACGCCGAGCGTGACGGTGTGGACGGCGTCCCGGAGCATGGCGGAGAGCCGGGTGGTGGTGGGGTGGTCGAGCGCGTCGGTGCCGAAGTGCTCGCGGCAGGCGGCGCATTCGACGACCGGGCCCACCGTGCCGCGCGCCAGCATCGGCACGCCGAGCACCGCGAAGCGCCGACGGCCGGTGAGCCGGCGGTAGTTGCGGTCGCCGCCGCAGCCGGGGCAGAAGAACTCGCCGTCGCCCACGGGGTCCCAGATGGTGCGGATGCCGCAGATACGCAGCTTCATGGCGCGTTGTCCCAGGGCTGACCGCACGTCGCACACCTCCGTAACGCTCCGGCAACATTGCCGTGTGGACGTGATGTTAACCACAGTCGTGATGTGGCGTCAGCACCTCGCTCGTCACAACCCTCCGGAGATGGCCGAACCCCGCCCCCCGGATGCGGGTGGACGGGGTCCTCGGCCGTGCGGCTCACGCCCTCGCGGGCGCCGGATCAGCGGCTGGAGCGGTTGACGGCGGAGACGACCGCCTTCAGCGAGGCCCGGGTGGTGTTGGCGTCGATACCGATGCCCCACAGGACCTTTCCGTCGATCGCGCACTCGATGTACGAGGCGGCCTGGGAGCTGGCGCCCTCGCTCATGGTGTGCTCGGTGTAGTCCAGCAGACGGGCGTCGATGCCGATGGCCTGCAGCGCTTCGAAGAACGCGGAGATCGGTCCGTTGCCGGTGCCGTTCAGCACGGTGTCCGCGCCGTCCACGGTCGCCTCGACGGTGATCGTGTCCTGGCCGTCGGAGCCGGTCGTGGTCTGGCCGGTGCGCAGCTGCACGCGGCCCCAGGCGTTCTCCGGGTTGGGCAGGTACTCGTCGCGGAACGTGGACCAGATCTGCGTCGGGGTGACCTCGCCGCCCTCGGCATCCGTCTTGGCCTGAATGATCCGGGAGAATTCGATCTGCATCCGGCGCGGCAGGTCCAGCTTGTGGTCGTTCTTCAGGACGTAGGCGATTCCGCCCTTGCCGGACTGGGAGTTGACCCGGATGACGGCCTCGTAGCTGCGGCCGACGTCCTTCGGGTCGATCGGCAGGTACGGCACCGCCCACTCGATGTCGTCGACGGTCTTGCCCTGGGCGGCCGCGTCGGCCTCCATGGCGTCGAAGCCCTTCTTGATGGCGTCCTGGTGGGAGCCGGAGAAGGCGGTGTAGACCAGGTCGCCCGCGTAGGGGTGGCGCGGGTGGACCTCCATCTGGTTGCAGTACTCGCTGGTGCGGCGGATCTCGTCGATCTGCGAGAAGTCGATCTGCGGGTCGACACCCTGCGAGAACAGGTTCATGCCCAGGGTGACCAGGTCGACGTTGCCGGTGCGCTCGCCCTGGCCGAACAGGCAGCCCTCGATCCGGTCGGCACCGGCCATGATGGCCAGCTCGGCGGCGGCGACGGCGGTGCCGCGGTCGTTGTGCGGGTGGACCGACAGGCAGACGAACTCGCGGCGCGACAGATTGCGCGACATCCACTCGAACCGGTCCGCGTGCGTGGAGGGCGTCGAACGCTCCACGGTGGCGGGCAGGTTGAGGATGATCTCGCGGCCCTCCTCCGGCTGCCAGACGTCGCAGACCGCCTCGCAGACCTCCAGGGCGAAGTCCAGCTCGGTGTCGGTGAAGATCTCGGGGCTGTACTGGTAGCCGAAGATCGTCTCCGGGCCCAGCAGCTTCTCCGCGTACTCCATGACCAGTCGCGTGCCGTCCACGGCGATCTGCTTGATGTCGGCCTTGGAGCCGCGGAAGACGACCCGGCGGAAGGTGGGCGCCGTCGCGTTGTACAGGTGGACGGTGGCGCGGTGGGCGCCGACGAGGGACTCCACGGTCCGCTCGATCAGGTCCTCTCGGGCCTGCGTCAGGACGGAGATCGTCACGTCCTCGGGGATCGCGCCCTCTTCGATGATGGAACGGACGAAGGCGAAGTCGGTCTCGCCGGAGGACGGGAAGCCGACCTCGATCTCCTTGTAGCCCATGCGTACGAGCAGGTCGAACATCTCGCGCTTGCGGGCCGGCGACATCGGGTCGATCAGCGCCTGGTTGCCGTCGCGCAGGTCGGTGGAGAGCCAGCGGGGCGCGACCGTGATCCGCTGGTCCGGCCAGGTGCGGTCGGGGATGTCGACGGCGTCGTAGGTGCCGTACTTGTGGATCGGCATCCCGGAGGGCTTCTGCAGCCGAGTCGCGTTGGTGACCGGCGTCGGACGGCCGACGGCGGACTCGGCGGGGGTCTGGGCGGGATTCACGGCAGTCATGGCGTAGGGCTCCTCGGGGTCCAACCAGTGGGACGGCCGACTGTGTCGCTGCAACACAAGACTCCGCGGGGAGGGGGTCGGCCTACGACTACAGGCCCTCGCCGCGGCAGCTAAGAAGAAGCAGCCCGAAACGCATGATGCGAAGAGACTAACCGAGGGGCGCCTGATACGTCGGTCCCGTATCAGTATGCGGGACCGGGCGCAGGAAACGCCCAACAGTGACCGATCACTCCATTTCGTCAATCCTGATCGCAACCAGTGACATCGCGATTACCTGCTGCCACAGTCGGTGGTATGCAGCCTCAGTCACCGCACGGGTTCCACCCCGTCTTCTGCACGATCGTGCCGCCTCACGTCCTCGACAAGCTGTCGCAGTCCGACAACCCCGATCTCGCCGGTCCCTCCCGTCGCACCCTGGAGAGCGACGCGGCCCGCCGCACCCGCCGCCAGATGGCCACGGTCGTCACCGTGCCCGTCGCCCCCGCGACCGACGGGGAAGCCTCCGACAAGCCCGACCGGACGCTCTACGACTGCCGCCACCGCACCCGCCTGCCGGGCACCAAGGTCCGCTCCGAGGGCCAGGATCCGACGCAGGACGCGAGCGTCAACCGCGCGTACGCGGGGCTCGGCGCCACCTTCGAACTGCTGCTCAAGGCGTACGGCCGTCGTTCGATCGACGGCAACGGACTGCCACTGATCGGTTCCGTGCACTACGACGAGAAGTACAACAACGCCTTCTTCGACGGCGAGCAGATGGTCTTCGGCGACGGGGACGGGGAGATCTTCCTGGACTTCACCGTCTCCATCGACGTGATCGGCCACGAGCTGACCCACGGCCTGACCCAGTACACCGCCAATCTGAGCTACTACGGCCAGTCCGGCGCGCTCAACGAATCCATGTCCGACGTCTTCGGCTCCCTGGTGAAGCAGTACACGCTGGGCCAGAGCGCCGACCAGGCGGACTGGCTGATCGGCGCCGGACTGCTGGCGCCCGGTGTCCAGGGCGTCGCGCTGCGCTCGATGAAGGCGCCGGGCACGGCCTACGACGACGACGTGCTGGGCAAGGACCCGCAGCCCGCGTCGATGGAGGACTACATCCACACCAGCGAGGACAACGGCGGGGTGCACCTCAACTCCGGCATCCCGAACCGCGCGTTCTATCTGCTGGCGACGGCGCTCGGCGGCAACGCGTGGGAGCGTGCCGGGCAGCTCTGGTTCGATGTGCTCACAGGTGGTCAACTGGCCGTGGACGCGGACTTCGCGTCCTTCGCCCGGCTGACGGTCGCCGCGGCCCGCAGCCGCTTCGGCGAGGGCGACGAGACCGAGGCCGTCCTGAAGGCATGGTCGGAAGTGGGCGTACCGACCGCTTAGCACCCGGACGCCCGGCGTTGGAGGACATCGCATGCGGATTCAGGTCAGCAGGACCGGCGGCTTCGCCGGTGTCGCACGCCACAGCGAGGTCGACACCGCCGGGCGGGACGACGCCCCGGAGTGGGAGGCACTGGCCGAGTCGGCGCTGGCCGCGGGCCACGACACCCCGCCCAAAGGGGTGCCGGACGGCTTCCGGTACCGGATCACGGTCGGCGACCGGACGGTCCACTGCGCCGACCCGAGGCTGACCGACGCCCAGCGGGCCCTGGTCTCACGCGTCCTGAAGGAGGGCGCGTGAGACCGGTCTTCGCGTGACCCGCCTCAGAACCCCAGCTTGCGCAGCTGCTTCGGGTCGCGCTGCCAGTCCTTGGCGACCTTCACATGGAGGTCCAGGAAGACCGGTGTGCCGAGGAGCGCCTCGATGTGCTTGCGGGACTTCGTGCCGACGTCCTTCAGCCGCTTGCCCTTCGGGCCGATGATGATGCCCTTCTGGCTCGGGCGCTCGATGTAGACGTTGGCGTGGATGTCGAGCAGCGGCTTGTCCGCCGGGCGGCCCTCGCGGGGCAGCATCTCCTCGACGACGACCGCGATGGAGTGCGGCAGCTCGTCCCGCACGCCTTCGAGCGCGGCCTCGCGGATCAGCTCCGCGACCATGACCATCTCGGGCTCGTCGGTGAGATCGCCCTCCGGGTAGAGCGGCGGGCTCTCCGGGAGCAGCGGGGCGATCAGGTCGCCGAGCAGGTCGACCTGGGTGTCCTTGACCGCGGAGACCGGGATGATCTCCGCCCACTCGAAGCCGAGCTCCTCGCCGAGGCGCGAGACGGCGAGCAGCTGTTCGGCGAGCTGCTTGGAGTCGACCAGGTCGGTCTTGGTGATGATGGCGATCTTCGGGGTCTTCTTGATGCCCGCGAGTTCCTTGACGATGTACTTGTCGCCGGGGCCGAGCTTCTGGTCGGCGGGCAGGCAGAAGCCGATGACGTCGACCTCGGCCCAGGTGGTCCGCACGACGTCGTTGAGCCGCTCGCCGAGCAGGGTGCGCGGCTTGTGGAGGCCGGGCGTGTCGACCAGGATCAGCTGCGCGTCGTCGCGGTGCACGATGCCGCGCACGGTGTGCCGGGTGGTCTGCGGCCGGTTGGAGGTGATCGCCACCTTCTGGCCGACCAGAGCGTTCGTGAGGGTGGACTTGCCCGCGTTGGGGCGGCCCACGAAGCAGGCGAAACCGGCCCGGTGGGGGGCCTTGCCCGCGGCCTGCCGCGCGGCGGCTTCTGTGTCAGGTCGAACGCTCATGGCGCCCATTGTCCCCGATCCCGGCGGCCCCGCCGCACCAAGGGCCGCGGCGGGGCCTGCCGGGGTGTCGCCTCAGGCGGTACGGGCACGGCTGCGGCGGGCCCGTATCCACATCGCCGCACCCCCGCCGACGATCACCAGCAGGATCCCGGCCATCAGCCAGGGCAGGGCGAAGTACGGGACGGCGGCGGACTCGCGGGTCTGCCGGGCGCTCGCGGTCAGCCGGATCTCGCCCCATTCCAGCTGGGGCGCGTCGGCCCACTGCTCGGTCAGCCGTACCTCCTGGCGGGGCAGCAGTTCGGAGGGGATCCGCTTCAGGTCGCGGGCGAGCAGGGTGCGGCCGAAGAGCCCCTCGGCCTTGAGGGCGACCTTGGGGCTGAGGGTGACATTGCCCCGGTTGTGGAGGGTGTACGAGATGACGGCCCGGCTCCGCCCGGTGCCGGGGACCAGCGGCTGGGTGTGCTCGACCCGGATGTCGTCCACGGAGAGCGCGGGCATGGTCGGTCCGTTCACCCGCAGATAGATCCGGGCGCCGACGGCCTTCTGGATGCCCACGGCGACGGAACCGGCGTCGGCGGGGTCGACGCGTTCGTCGAGTGCGACGAGAGCGCCGGGGTGGTCGCCCGGTTCGGCGCTCCCGGGGACGGTGATGGTGAGCGGGACGGTGACCGAGCCGTGCGGCTCCACGGTGACCCGGTCGCGGTCGGTCCTGGCCCAGGCGCCGACCGAGCGCTGCCGCTCGTCGAGGGCCCGTACGGCGAAGCCGCCGTCGCGCGCGGTGTTGTAGGCGTCGGCCGCGTACAGCCGGAAGGTCTGCGGCCGGTCCGTCTTGTTGGTGACGGTGACCTTGTCGTGGAGCGTGGCGCCGGGATCGGCCGAGAGGTAGAAGTACGGGCGCTGACCGGCCCGTTCGGTGGCCGGGTAGACCGACCAGCTGCCGTTGTCCGCGGCGTGGGCGACGGGCGCGCCGATCAGCAGGAGGGCGGCGGCCAGGAGAGTCAGGTAGATGGTGCGCACGGTGCGAAGCCCCCGGGTGGTGGTCGGGACGGGCGGTCCGGGCGGGTGCGCGCCCGGTCCGCCTGCTGGTCGGGACCGCTCGGTCAGGTGAGGGTGAGGGTGAGTACGCCGGAGTACGCGCCGGGGGCGGTGTACGCCGGTACCTTCAGCGCGAGCCGGGCGTCGACGGTGAACTCACCGCCGGTGACGGTCCCGTTCGGCGTGGACGCCAGGGTGGCGCCCGCGCTGCCGACCGAGCCCCCGGAACCCGCCGCGCAGGTGCTCGGGCTGCCGGGCTTCGTCGCGCAGACCGGGGTCCAGGCGAGTGCGGAGGCGCCGATCGTCGCGCCGCCGGGGCCCTTGAAGTCGGTGACCTTCCCGGTCAGGGACCAGCCCGCGGGGCCGCCGCGGAAGTCCTCGACCGTGACCGTCTGCAGGGAGCCCCGGGAGGAGCCGCCGCGGCCGAAGTCGACTGCCGACATCTCGACGGTGTCCCCGGCCTGGACCATGGAGAGCGTGCCCGCCCTGATGGAGGTGTTGAGCCGCTGGCTGCCGTCCGGGACCTCGCCGCCGCCACCGGTGACGGTGTAGGCCTGCGGGCCGGCGCCCCTGGCCGGGTCCCAGCTGCCGCCCTCGTAGGCGACGATGCCGGTGGTCGCCGGGTCGTCGACGGTGAGCCGGCCGTTGAAGTTGCCGGAGCCGTCCGCCTTGGCGGTGGCCGTGTCGGCGGTCGCCGCGTCACCGGCCCGGCCGGCGAGGGTGATGTCCGCGCCGGGGGTGAACTTCGACCCGGTGACGGTGACCGCGTCGCCCGCCTTGCCGGACGCGGCCCCGAGCTGGATGGCACGCTCGTTGACCTGGCCGCCGTCGTCCGTCGCGATGATCGTCTCGGAGACGGGGGCGGGCGGGTCCGTCACCGTGCAGGGGGTGTCCAGCTCCATGATGTAGCTGGTGTGGATGTTGTAGTCGCCGGGTGAGAGCGTGATCTGTCCGGGCGCGGTGACCGTGAAGGTGCCGGTCATCGAGAACGACGGGAAGACGCCCTTGCCGGGTACCGGGTCGTTCTTCTTCGGGCCCGCGACGGTGACGCTCGCGCTCTGCGCACCGCCGACGGTGACCTTGCCGGTCGGCGTCATGATGTCGGCGGGCAGCGCCAGATCGACCGGGTTGCTCGCGGCGGCTTCGACCACGGTGTACGTGACCGTGACCGTGTCGCCCACCTTCGGGGCGGCGTTGTCGACGGTGATCTCGGCCTTCGTGGTCCCGTCGATCGGCGGGATGCCCGCGATGGCCGGCGGGATGCAGTGGGTGGGGAAGTCCACCGGCACCGAGGCGGTGGCCATGGCCTGCGCGGGGCCCGCGAGCCCCCCTCCCCCGGCCACGACGAGCGCGCCGACGCCCAGCGCGGCGGCCCAGCGGCGGCCCGGCCGTCTTCGGGCGGCGGATCTTCGCATGCTGATTCTCCGGACGGTCTGACGCATGGAGCCCCCTCCTGCGGATGCGGCGCGGCGGCTCTCCGCGCCGACGGGGGCCCATTGACGGCTCCGGCCCCGAAGAAGTCAATGGAAGCGGGACTCCTGGGCTGATGACCCATCAGATACTGTCAAGATCCGCGCTTCCCGCGCCCGGTGTGCGAAAGCCCCGCACCGGTCGGGTGCGGGGCGTTCGTGGACGGTGTGGGGATCGGGCCGGTGTCAGCCCGCCGTCACGCTGACCCGCAGTGTGCCGTCGGGCCCGGCGAGCAGTACGGGGGTGTCCGGGCCGCCCAGGTCCCGTACCGCGGCACGGTCCTCGTCCGACGGGGTCTCGGCCTCGGAGACGACCGCGGCCGCCTCCAGGGAGGTGGCCCCGCTGGCCACGGCCATCGCCACGGCGGTCTGCAGCGCGCTGAGCTTCAGCGACTCCAGCCGGACGGTGCCCGCGACGTACGTACGCCCGGTCTCGTCCCGTACGGCCGCGCCCTCCGGCACACCGTTGCGGGCGCGGGCGCTGCGCGCCAGCGTGACGATCTTGCGGTCCTCGGCGCCGAGGTCGGTGCTCTCAGTCATGTGCCGAGCATACGAACCGGGCGCGCCGTCCCGCGCACCGCCTACGGCCGGTCGAGCCGCAGCCGGTCCGCCTTCGGCAGTCCCGCCACCACCAGGTCGTAGGAGTCCTCGATCAGCTCGCGGAGCACCCGGTCGGGCACCCCGGACACCGTCACCGTGTTCCAGTGCCGTTTGCTCATGTGCCAGCCCGGCACCACCGCGTCGTACTTCTCCCGCAGCCGCACCGCCTCGTCCGGATCGCACTTCAGGTTCACCGTCAGCGGCCGGGCGTCCAGCGCGGTGAGCGCGAACATCTTGCCGAGCACCTTGAAGACGGAGGTCTCGGGGCCGAACGGGAACTCCTCGGCGCTCGCGTTGAACTCCAGGCAGAAGGCCCTCAGCTGCTGCGGGGTCATTCCTCGCCCTCCCCCTGTGGTGCCACGGGCTCCACCAGCACCGTGACGATCTTGTTGCGGCGGCCCGCCGGGGACTCCGCGGTCAGCCGCAGCCGGCGGCCGTCCGGCAGGTCGACGACGGCCGAGGCCCCGGCGATCGGGACCCGCCCCAGCGCCTTGGCCAGCAGGCCGCCGACGGTCTCCACGTCCTCGTCGTCGTACTCGTCGAGGCCGAACAGCTCCCCGAGGTCGCCGATGTCGAGGCGCGCGGTCACCCGGAAGCAGTCGCTCCCCAGCTCCGTGACGGGCGGGAGCTCGCGGTCGTACTCGTCGGTGATCTCGCCGACGATCTCCTCCAGGATGTCCTCGATGGTGACGATGCCCGCCGTGCCGCCGTACTCGTCGATCACCACGGCGACGTGACTGCGCTCCTGCTGCATCTCGCGCAGCAGGTCACCGGCGTTCTTGGTGTCGGGCACGAAGGCGGCCGGGCGCATCGCGGTGGAGACCAGATCGGCCTCCGACTCGCGGTTGATGTGGGTCTTGCGGACCAGGTCCTTGAGATAGACGATGCCGACGATGTCGTCCTCGTTCTCCCCGGTGACCGGGATCCGGGAGAAACCTGAACGCAGGGCCAGGGTGAGCGCCTGCCGGATCGTCTTGTAGCGCTCGATGCACACCAGGTCCGTCCGCGGCACCATGACCTCGCGCACCAGTGTGTCGCCGAGCTCGAAGACGGAGTGCACCATACGGCGCTCCTCGTCCTCGATCAGCGACTCCGCCTCGGCGAGGTCGACCATCGCGCGCAGTTCGGCCTCGCTGGCGAACGGGCCCTTGCGGAAGCCCTTGCCCGGGGTCAGCGCGTTGCCGATGAGGATCAGCAGCTGCGGGATCGGGCCCATGACCCGGGCCAGCGGCAGCAGGACGTACGCCGCGGCGGTGGCCGTGTTCAGCGGGTGCTGGCGGCCGATGGTGCGCGGCGAGACTCCGATGGCGACGTAGGAGACGAGGACCATCACGCCCATGGCGACGGCCAGCGCCTCCCAGGTCTGCGGGAACTCCTTCAGGCAGGCGTACGTGACGAGCACCCCGGCCGACATCTCGCAGGCGACCCGCACCAGCAGGGCGACATTGAGATAGCGGGTCGGATCCGCCGCGACCTGCTCCAGCTTCCCGCTGCCGCGCCGCCCGGAGCGGACCGCCTCGGCGGCCCGGAAGCTGGAGACCCGGGCGATGCCCGCCTCCGCGCAGGCCGCCAGCCAGCCGACGACGACCAGCAGAACGGCCCCGAGAACGAGAGGAACGCTCACGAGACGGTGGGGGCGGGCGACGGACCGGTCAGACCGTGCTCGGCGCGCCAGCCATCGACGATCGCGGCCTGCAGGCCGAACATCTCGGCCTTCTCGTCCGGCTCCTCGTGGTCGTACCCGAGGAGGTGCAGCACTCCGTGGACGGTGAGGAGCTGGAGCTCCTCGTCCATGGAGTGCCGGGTCTCCGCGTCCTCGCCCTGCTTCTTGGCGACCTCCGGGCAGAGCACGATGTCACCGAGGAGCCCCTGCGGGGGCTCCTCGTCGTCCTTGGCCGGCGGACGCAACTCGTCCATCGGGAAGGACATGACATCGGTGGGGCCGGGGAGGTCCATCCACTGGATGTGGAGCTGCTCCATGGCGTCGGTGTCCACCACGATCACCGAGAGCTCGGAGAGCGGGTGGATCCGCATCCTCGCGAGTGCGTAGCGGGCGATGTCGAGGATCGCCTGCTCGTCGACCTCGGTTCCGGACTCGTTGTTGACGTCGATCGACATGGTGCGCTGCTACTGCTTCCCGTTGTGGCTGTCTCGGTTGTCGTACTTCTCGTACGCGTCGACGATACGGCCGACGAGCTTGTGCCGGACGACATCCTGGGAGGTGAGCCGGGAGAAGTGGACGTCCTGGACGCCGTCCAGGATCTCCTGGACCTGGCGCAGACCGCTCTTGGTGCCGTTCGGCAGGTCGACCTGGGTGACGTCACCGGTGATGACGATCTTCGAGTCGAAGCCGAGCCGGGTCAGGAACATCTTCATCTGCTCGGCGCTGGTGTTCTGTGCCTCGTCGAGAATGATGAACGCGTCATTGAGGGTCCTGCCCCTCATGTACGCCAGGGGCGCCACCTCGATCGTGCCCGCGGCCATCAGCCGGGGGATGGAGTCGGGGTCGAGCATGTCGTGCAGCGCGTCGTAGAGCGGGCGCAGGTACGGGTCGATCTTCTCGTAGAGCGTGCCGGGCAGGAAGCCGAGCCGCTCGCCCGCCTCGACCGCGGGCCGGGTCAGGATGATCCGGTTGACCTGCTTGGACTGCAGGGCCTGGACGGCCTTCGCCATGGCGAGATAGGTCTTGCCGGTGCCGGCGGGGCCGATGCCGAAGACGATGGTGTGCTTGTCGATCGCGTCGACGTACCGCTTCTGGTTGAGCGTCTTGGGGCGGATCGTGCGACCGCGGCTGGAGAGGATGTTCTGGGTGAGCACCTCGGCCGGTGTCTCCTCGCCGTCCCCCTCGCCGCTCTCCGTCGCCCTGAGCATGGCGATCGAGCGTTCCACTGCGTCCTCCGTCATCGGCTGACCGGTGCGGAGCACCAGCATCATCTCGTCGAACAGGCGCTGGATCAGGGCGACTTCCGTCGCGTCTCCGGCGGCGCTGATCTCATTTCCCCGGACGTGGATGTCGGCCGCCGGGAAGGCCGTCTCGATCACGCGCAGCAAGGCGTCGCCGGAACCCAGAACGGTCACCATCGGATGGCTGGCGGGGACGGTGAAGTGGGCTCGCGCCTGCCTCGGCGCAGGGGTCTGGGCTGTGGGTGTCTGAGTCATGGGCCGGCTCTGTGGCCTGCACATACCTCCCGTTGCAAGGTTCTCGCCGATCGACAACCTCTCGGATTTACAAGCCTACGACTCCGCACCGACAACACCGAGGTCTTTTTCGCACACGCTCACGAACAGACGTGCCCGGCCGTCAGGCGGGATGCCGGAAGCCGATCGTCGGGACCGCGCGGCGCAGCGGCCAGGGCCGGGCGGCGGCGGGCAGCAGTTCCTCCAGGAAGGCGTACCGCTGGAGCGCGGCCGGGTCCTGGTCGGCGAGGGTGCGGATCTGCTGCCACCAGGCGGCGATCTCCGCCCAGCCCGGCGCCGACAGCGATCCGCCGAACTCCTGGACCGAGAGCGCCGCGGTCAGCCCGGCGAAGGCCAGCCGGTCGGCCAGCGGCCAGTCCGCCAGGGTGCCGGTGACGAAACCGGCGACGAAGACGTCGCCCGCGCCGGTGGGGTCGAGCGCCTCGACCTCGATCGCGGGCACCTCGGCGCTCTCCCCGGTCGCCGAGTCCACCGCGTACGCGCCCTCGGCGCCCAGGGTGACCACGGCGAGCGGGACGCGCTCGGCCAGGGCGTGGGCGGCGGCGCGCGGGCAGTCGGTGCGGGTGTAGCGCATCGCCTCCTCGGCGTTGGGGAGGAAGGCCTGGCAGTGCTCCAGGTCGGTGAGGGCGTCCAGGTCCCAGCGGCCGGTCTCGTCCCAGCCGACGTCGGCGAAGATCCGGGCGCCGTTGCGGGCCGCGGTGGCGACCCACGGTTCGCTGCGGCCGGGGGCGAGCGAGGCGACGGCGGCGCGGGCCCGGGGCGGGCAGCGCGGGAAGGACGGTTCGCCGGCGGGGAGGGCGATGCCGTGGGTGCCCTCGGGGCCGGGGGCCTCGTGGCCGTGCGAGACCATCGTCCGCTCGCCCTCGTACGCCATCGAGACGGTCACCGGCGAGTGCCAGCCGGGGACGGTGTGCGACATGGACAGGTCGATGCCCTCGCCCTGCTCCAGGGCGTCCCAGCAGTACTCCCCGTAGTGGTCGTCACCGAAGGCCGCGGCCAGCGAGGTGTGCAGCCCCAGTCTCGCCAGGGCGGTGGCCATGTTGGCGACACCGCCGGGGCTGGAGCCCATGCCGCGGGCCCAGGACTCGGTACCGCGCACCGGGGCGCTGTCCAGGCCGGTGAAGATGATGTCGAGGAAGACCGTGCCGGTGAGGAAGACATCGCAGTCCGGGTCCTGCGGGGCGCGCAGCCCGTCCAGTGGGTCGATACCTGGAATGTCCGTGCTCACCTTGCACTCCCCGGTCGTGGCAGATCCAGCCAGTGTGCCCGATTCGCCGCCGTAACCGGAGCGCGCGCGCCGCCGGTGCCGACAAGGCCCGCCCCGGCACCCCGCATTCAGCCGCTGACCTGCATAAACATGCGCTGCTACCCGGAGCCCCGGAACGTAAACGCATATGTGAGCCAGATCACACGGGGGTGGCTTTCGGTCGACTGTCCGCGGTTGATACAAATTGGCCCGCGAGCCCCTTCGGCGACGGTTGCCGACGAGTGGCCCGACTTCCCCGCATTTCCCGCATTGCCCTCCCCTGCCTTCTCTGCCGCATCGGCATGTCTTCAGGAACGCCCATGTCCTCGCGCCCTCGCGCCGCGTGGCCCCTGGTCGCCGTGTTCACCGCCGGTTACCTCGCCGCCTATCTGCTCCCCACCATCGTCGGGCGGCTCTCCGTCCATCTCGGCCTCAGTACGGCGCAGTCGGGTCTGGTCGGCAGTGCCCTGCTGCTCAGTTCGGCGACCGCCGGGTTCACACTGGCGGGCCGGGTCGAGACGTACGGGCCGCGGCGGCCGGCCCGGATCGGGCTGGTGCTGGCCATGGCGGGGTACGGCTGCGCCGCCCTGGCCGGGTCGGTGCCGCTGGTGGTCATGGGCGCGATGATCGGCGGCTTCGGCTCCGGTACGGCGACCGCGGTGGCCGCCTCGGGCATCGCCGCCCAGCGCGATCCGCACCGGACCTCGTCGCTCGGGCTGCTCAGCGTCTCCGCGACGGCGGGCGCCCTCTATCTGACGATCCCGCACCTCGGCGGCGGCCACCGGCTGCCGTTCGCCTCGATCGCCCTGGTCGCCCTGGTCGTCTGGCCGGCCACCGCCCGGCTCGGCGGCGTCGTGCCCGCCGGTCCCGCCGTTCCGGCCGCCGCCCGGCTGCCGCACCGCCGTTCCGGTCTGGTCCTCGCGGGCGGCATGCTCGTCTGGTCCATGGCGCAGAACGCGCTGTGGGGTGTCAGCAGCCGGATCGGGGTGGCTCAGGTCGGGCTCTCCGAGGTGACCATCGGCGCGGTGTTCGCCGCCGCGCTCGGCGCGGGTCTGCTCGGGGTGATGGGCGCCGGGGTACTGGGCGCCAGGCTCGGCCGGGCGGTGCCGATCGGTCTGGGCACCGTGATCATCGCGGCGAGCATCGTGCTCAGCTCGTCGGCCGGGAGCCTCGGCCGGTTCGCGACCGGCGAGATCCTCTGGAACACGGTCTACCCCGTGGTCCTGTCGTACCTGATCGGTCTGGCCGCTTCCCTGGACGTACGCGGCCGCTGGGCGGTCCTCGCGGGCTCCGCGTCGTCCGTCGGGGTGGCCTGCGGTCCGGTGCTCGGCAGTGTGCTGTCCGAGCAGGCCGGCTACCCGGTCATGGGCCTGATCCTGGGCGCGCTCACCCTCCTGGTCGCGGCCCCGTTCACGGCCGTCGCCCTGCACACCGGCGGCCGTCCGCTGGTGCCGGGTTCGGTGCGCCGCAGGGGCGGCGCCCCGGCCGCGCTGCTCGCCGTCACCACCGGAGCGGTGCCGGGCGCCGTGCCCAAGCTGGGCGCGCCCGAGCAGGCCGTCACGGAGATCAGCCTGCCCGTGCGCCGCAGGCGCCCGGTCCGGGCCGCGTTCCGGACGGCCGGCCCGGCGGGCGGGGCCGGTCAGTCGAACGCGTACGCCTCGACCTCGGACAGATAGCGCGCCCTGCGCTCCTCGTCGTGGTCGAGGAAGGCCGCCTCGAAGGAGTTGCGGGCCAGCGTGCGCAGCTGCTCCCGGTCCAGGCCGAGCGCCTCGCGGACGGCGTGGAAGGTGTCCCCGGCGTATCCGCCGAAGTAGGCGGGGTCGTCGGAGTTCACCGTGCAGAGCAGTCCGGCGGCCATCATGGCCCGCAGCGGGTGCTCCTCCAGGGTGTCGATGGCGCGCAGCCGTACGTTGGACAGCGGGCAGAGGGTGAGCGGCACCCGGTCCGCGACCAGCCGCTCCACCAGCTCCGGGTCCTCCATGCAGCGCAGCCCGTGGTCGATGCGCTCCACCCCGAGGACGTCCAGGGCCTCCCGGATGTACTCGGGCGGGCCCTCCTCGCCGGCGTGCGCGACCTTGCGCAGCCCGAGTGCTCCGGCCGCCTCGTACACCTCGCGGAACTTGGCGGGCGGGTGGCCGACCTCCGCCGAGTCGAGGCCGACCGCGCTGATCCGGTGCAGATACGGCTTCGCCGCCTCCAGGGTCGCCAGCGCCGACTCGGCCGGCTGGTCGCGCAGGAAGCACATGATCAGCTGGGTGGAGATGCCGTGCTTCTCCTCGCTGCGCTCCAGCGCCCGGCCGAGCCCCTCGACGACGGTGCCGATCGGGACGCCGCGGGCGGTGTGCGCCTGCGGGTCGAAGAAGATCTCCGCGTGCCGGACGCCCTGTGCGGCGGCGCGGGCGAGGTAGGCGTCGGCGAGCTCCTCGAAGTCCTCCTCGGTCCGGAGCACCGCCATCAGCGCGTAGTACAGGTCCAGGAAACTCTGCAGGTCCTCGAAGAGGTAGGCGGTGCGGAGCTCCTCGGTGTCCGCGTACGGCAGTTGTACGCCGTTGCGTGCGGCGAGCGCGAAGGCCAGTTCGGGTTCGAGGGTGCCTTCGATGTGGAGGTGGAGTTCGGCTTTGGGGAGGTGCACGGGTTTTTCACGCTCACAGACGGTGGTGCTGATGTGTTCAGAGGTGCCGGGTGGGCACGGGAACCCGGCCGAGGTCCTGGGCCACGGTCAGTTCGCCCTCGTACCCCGCCGCGCGGGCCTGGGTCTCGAAGGCGGCCGGGTCGTCGTACCGCTGCGAGAAGTGCGTCAGCACGAGGTGCCGCACGCCCGCGTCCCGGGCCACCCGGGCCGCCTGGCCGGCGGTCAGATGGCCGTGGTCGGTGGCGAGCCGTTCGTCCTCGTCCAGGAAGGTCGACTCGATGACCAGCAGGTCGCAGCCCTCGGCGAGCACATGCACGCCGTCGCAGAGCCTCGTGTCCATGATGAACGCGAACCGCTGGCCGCGCCTGCGCTCGGAGACGTCGTCGAGCGTGACGCCGCCGAGGGCGCCCTCGCGCCGGATCCGGCCGACGTCCGGGCCCTTGATGCCGTGCTCGGCGAGCTTCTGGGGCAGCATGCGCCGCCCGTCGGGCTCGACGAGCCGGTAGCCGAACGACTCGACGGGGTGCGAGAGCCGGTGGGCGCTGAGCGTGTACGCGTCGGTGGTGGCGAGCATCCCGTCGGCGGCGACCGGGGCCTCGGCCAGCTCGACGGACTCGCGGTAGGCGGTGGCGTACCGCAGCCGCTCGAAGAAGCGCTGTCCGCTCGCCGGGTAGTGCGCGGTGACCGGGTGCGGGACCTGGTCGAGGTTGATCCGCTGGATCACCCCGGCCAGGCCCAGCGAGTGGTCACCGTGGAAGTGCGTGACGCAGATCCGGTTGATGTCGTGCGCGGCGACACCGGCCCGCAGCATCTGGCGCTGGGTTCCCTCACCGGGGTCGAAGAGGATGCCCTCGCCGTCCCAGCGCAGCAGATAGCCGTTGTGATTGCGGTGTCTGGTCGGGACCTGGCTGGCGGTGCCGAGGACCACGAGTTCGCGTACGGACACGGTGTGCGACCGGCCCCTCTAGCCGGGGGGCCACTGCAGTCCGCGGCCGCCCAGGACGTGGGCGTGCGCGTGGAAGACGGTCTGGCCGGCGCCGGAGCCGGTGTTGAAGACGACCCGGTACCCGCTGTCCACGATCTTCTCGTCGGCGGCGACCTGCCCGGCCTCACGCAGTATGTCGGCGGCGATCGCCGGCTCGGCGGCGGCGAGCGCGGCGGCGTCCGGGTGGTGGACGCGGGGAATGACGAGTACGTGGGTGGGGGCCTGCGGGTTGATGTCCCGGAAGGCGACGGTGGTCTCGCTCTCGCGGACGATGGTGGCCGGGATCTCGCCCGAGACGATCTTGCAGAACAGGCAGTCGGGCTGCGGTTCTCCTGCCATGGGGCGGCTCCTCGGTAGGTGATGGTCGTGGTGATCGCTGTACGGCATGCTATCGGGCCCGCAATCCAGCCCCTCCGGCGATCGGGGAGCGGGGCCCGGGGGCTGTGCCCCCGGGCACGGGAAGGGGCGGGCAGGGGAACACGCCGCCACCGGCGCACCCCACCCGCGCCCCCGCTCCCTACACCTCCGGCAGCTCCGGCGCCCGCTTCGCCGGCGTCCGCGCCAGTGACGCCAGCGCGATCCGGATCGCCTCGTCCAGCTGCGGGTCACGCCCCGCCACGTGGTCCTGCGGCGTCATCACGACCTCCACATCGGGATCCACCCCGTGGTTCTCCACGCCCCAGCCGTAACCCTCCAGCCAGAACGCGAACTTGGGCTGGGTGACCGATGTCCCGTCCACCAGCCGGTACTTGCCGTCGATGCCGACCACGCCGCCCCAGGTCCGGGTGCCGACGACCGTCCCGATGCCCAGCGCCTTGATCGCGGCGTTCACGACGTCGCCGTCCGAGCCGGAGAACTCGTTGGCCACGGCGACCACCGGCCCGCGCGGCGCGTCCTGCGGGTAGCTGAACGGCCGCCTGCCGCGCGGCAGGTCCCAGCCGACGACGCGGCGGGCGAGCTTCTCCACGACCAGCTGCGAGGTGTGGCCGCCGCGGTTCTCCCGGACGTCCACGACCAGTCCCTCACGGGCCACTTCGATCCGCAGGTCGCGGTGGAGCTGCGCCCAGCCCGAGCCGACCATGTCGGGGACGTGGAGGTAGCCGAGGCGCCCGCCGGAGTGCTCGTGCACGTACGCCCGCCGGCCGGCGACCCACGCGTGGTAGCGCAGCGCCTCCTCGTCGGCCAGGGGTACGACGACGACATGGCGGGGGCCGCCGCCGTCCACCGGCGAGACGGTCAGCTCGACCGGCTTGTCCGCCGAGCCGGTGAGCAGCGGTCCGGGCCCGGTCACCGGGTCGACCGGGCAGCCGTCGACGGCGAGGATCGTGTCCCCGGCGCGGACCGCCACCCCTGGCGCGGCGAGCGGCGAGCGGGCCTCCGGGTCGGAGGACTCGGACGGCAGGATCCGGTCGATGCGCCAACCGCCGTCCTCCGCACGGGAGATGTCCGCACCGAGCAGGCCCTGCCGGGCCGAGTCGTCGCACCATCCGCCGGACGGCCTCACATAGGCGTGCGAGGTGCTGAGTTCCCCCTGCACCTCCCACAGCAGGTCCATCAGGTCGTCATGGGTGGCGACCCGCTCCAGCACCGGGCGGTAGCGGTCCAGGACCCCGTCCCAGTCGAGGCCGCCCATGTCGGGGCGCCAGAAGTTGTCCCGCATGATGCGTCCGGCCTCGTTGTACATCTGGCGCCATTCGGCGGCCGGTTCGAGGATCCGCCGGATCCGGGAGAGGTCGACGGTGACGCCGCCGTCGCTACCGCCGTCCTCGTCGTCGGCGGAGACATGGCTGTCGGACGGTACGACGCGCAGCTTGCCCCGGGTGTGCAGGACGATCCGCTTGCCGTCCCCGCTGACCGCGAAGTCCTTGACGCCCGAGGCGAGTTCCTCGCAGCGCAGCTTCTCCAGGTCGTACCGCTCCAGCACGGTCTCGGGCCGCCCCGAGTCGGGTGTGGCGCCGCTCGTGCCGAGGACCCCGGTCACCGGGTGGCACAGCCACAGCAGGCCGTCCTTCGCGGCCCGCAGCGTGGAGTAGCTGGCGGCCTCGACGGGCAGCGGCAGGATCCGGTCGGCGAGCCCTTCGAGGTCGATGCGGGTGACGGGCAGCGCGGTCGGGTTGTCCTGGTCGCCCTCGCCGCCGCCCTTCTCCTTCTCGGTCGGGCGGCCGTGGCGCTGGGGCCCGAACGGGGAGGGCGTGGTGGCGGCGAGCGTCAGCAGATGCGGGCGGCAGGAGCCGATGAACGCCAGGTCGAAGACATGGGCGTCGTAGACCGGGTCGAAGGACCGCTCGGAGAGGAACGCGAGGTGCTTGCCGTCGCCGGTGAACGCGGGGGCGAAGTCGCGGAAGCGCAGCGGGGTGGCCTCGGTGACCGAGAGGTCGGCGAGGTGCGCGAGCTTGAGCTGGCTGAGCGGCTCGGGGCCGGGGTGGGACCAGGCGAGCCAGGCGGAGTCGGGCGAGAAGACGAGGCCGGAGGCGTCGCCGTGCTCGCTGCGGTCCACCTCGTGGACCTCACCGCTCTCCCGCTCGACGATCAGGACCCGCCCGTCGTGCGCGGCGACGGCGAACCGGCTGCCGTCGGGGGCCGGGGCGAGGTCGAGGACCCTGCCGATGCGGCCCGCGGCGAGGCGGCGCGGTGCGGAGCCGGGCGCGGTGCCGGTGGCGGGTGCGCACTCCAGGGCGTCATCGCCCTCCGCGTCGGTGACCCAGACGACGTGCTGATCGCCCTCGGCCTGGAAGGTGCGGGGCAGCCGGGCCCGTACGCCCGGTTCGGCGGCGAGTACGCGGGCCGGGCCCCCGTGGTGGGTGACCCAGTGGACGGCGCCGCGCGTCCCGACGGCGCTGCCCCGGCCGGTGCGGTCCGGGGAGGCGGAGTCGAGGTGGCTGCCGGCGTGCACGGGGTGCGGCTGGAGGTCGGTGCGCTGGCCGCCGAGCCGGATGTCGAGGCGGCGGGGGCCGTCGCCCTCCAGGTCGTCCAGCAGCCAGAGTTCGCCGGCCGAGGCGTAGGCGACGCGGGTGCCGTCGGTGGTCGCGTGGCGGGCGTAGAAGCCGTCGGTGCCGGTGTGGCGGCGCAGGCCGGAGCCGTCGGGGAGCGAGGAGTAGAGCGCGCCGACGCCTTCGTGGTCGGAGAGGAAGGCGATGCGCTCCCCCACCCACATCGGGCACTCGATGTTGCCGTCGAGCTCCGCGTGGATCCGTACGAACTCCGCCGGGCCGTCCGCCGGGGGTTCCTGCTCGATCCACAACTTGCCCGCCGTGCCGCCCCGGTAGCGCTTCCAGGTGGCGGCCTCGCGCCCCATCGTGACCGAGAGCAGCAGGACCCGGCCGCCGGGCCCGTACGCGAGCGATCCGACCGGCCCGTACGGCAGGGTCCGTGCGGGCCCGCCGTCGACCGGGACGGCCCGGGCCCAGGTGCGCCGGTGCGAGGCCTGCCCCTGGGCGCTGATGACCAGCACCTCGCCGCCGGGCGTCCAGCCGTGGACGGCGGTCTGCCCGTCGCCCCAGTGGGTGAGCCGCTCCGAGGGGCCGCCGTCGGCGGGTGCGACGTGCACCTCGGGCGCCCCGTCCCGGGTGGAGGTCCAGGCGACCCGGGTTCCGTCGGGCGATATCCGCGGGCCGGTGACAGGCCGGTTGTCGGCACTGACGCGCCAGGCCCGGCCGCCGTCCAGCGGCGCCAGCCAGACATCGTCCTCGGCGGTGAAGGCGATCGAATCGCCCTGGACATGGGGGTATCGGAGGTAGGCAGGCTGTGTCACACCGATCACCCTAGGCGGCGGCCATGCTCTGCGTAACCGGGTTGGCCGGAGTACGACGGGCCGCCGGACTCACTTGCCCAGGGGTGCTTCGGTCACCGTCACGGTCACGGTGACGGCCGGCCGGAAGCCGGCACCGCCACCGGCCGGCTGCGGGTTCACCACGGCGGTCGAGGGGGCGGCGTCGCAGTCGCCGAGCACATCCGCCCGGAAGACGGACCTCCCGCCCGCCTTCGCTGTCAGGTCGCCGCGCACACACCGCCCGCCGAGCGCCTGGGTGACCTTGCCGGTGAGTGTGATGGCCTCGCCGTTCCCGGTCTTGCCGGTGCAGTCGACGTCCGCGATCCGGTTCGCGGAGGCGGCGGGCGAGGCGGCCCCGGCCCCGAACCCCTCCCGGTCGACTCCGGCGGTGCAGCTCAGCCACCGCACGTCGACCCCGTTGCGCTCCAGTGCGCCGGTGCCGACCTGATCGGTGGTCACGGCGATGGACGCGGAATTCAGTCCGCCCACGGGCTCACAGCCCACAGCACCCGCGACCGCCGCGACCACGAGTGCGGACACGGCCAGAAAGCGCCGTTCTCTTCCCCGGGCCCATGCCCTTGATGTCCCCATACGGGCACCTTCCCACCGTTCGCCCGTGGAGCGGTAGACGGCTTGCGGTCAGAACCGCGAGCGGCTCCGGCGCACGCGACGGGGCGCACAGCAGGCGCACAGCGTGACCCAGCACTCAGGACTCAACACTCAGCACCCAGGACTCAGGGCAGGGTTCACGACCAGCGGCCGGTGCGCCCCAGCAGCAGTGCCGTCGCCGCCGTGCCCGCCGTCGAGGTACGCAGGACGCTCGCCCCGAGCCGGCAGGTCCGGGCGCCCGCCGCGGCGAAGACCGCCAGCTCCTCCGGCGACACACCGCCCTCGGGACCCACGACGAGCACGATCTCGCCCTGGGCGGGGAGCCGGACGGTGGCCAGCGGCTCGCTGTCGTGCCCCCGGTCCTCGTGCAGCACGGCGGCGAAGTCCGCCGCGGCCAGCAGCGCCGCGACCTGCTTGGTCGTCATCGCGTCCGCGACCTCGGGGAAGCGCACCCGGCGGGACTGCTTCCCCGCCTCGCGGGCGGTGCTGCGCCATTTGGCCAGGGACTTGAGGCCGCGGTCGCCCTTCCACTGCGTGATGCAGCGCGCCGCCTGCCAGGGCACGATCGCGTCGACACCGGTCTCCGTCATCGTCTCCACGGCGACCTCGCCCCGGTCGCCCTTGGGCAGCGCCTGGACGACGGTGATGCGGGGGGCGGGCCGGGGCTCCTCCCGGATCTCGTCGAGATCGGTGACGACGAGCCGGTCCTTGCCCTCGGCGGCCAGGACGATGCCTTCCGCCCAGTGGCCGCGCCCGTCGGTGAGCACGACCTCCTCGCCGGCGCGCAGCCGCTTCACCGACACGGCGTGCCGGCCCTCGGGCCCCTCAAGGACGAACTCGGGCCCGCCGGGGACCTGTTCGACGACGAAGACCGGTGCGGTCACTGCGTACTCCCTGTGCTCACTGCCGTCCGTGCGGCGTCCAGTTCTTCGGCGAGCAGCCGGACCAGCCGGCCCGCGGGCAGCTCGCGTGCCATCCGGTGTCCCTGGCCCGCCCACAGCGCCATGCCCTGCGCGTCCCCGGCCTTCGCCGCGGCCTTGCGCAGCCCGGCGGTCAGATAGTGGACCTGCGGATAGGCGGCGGGGGCGTACGGTCCGTGCTCGCGCATGAACCGGTTGACCAGGCCCCGGGCCGGGCGGCCGGAGAACGCCCGGGTCAGGGCGGTCCGTACGAACAGCGGGTTGGTCAGCGCCTGCTTGTGCAGCGGGCTCGCCCCCGACTCGGGGCAGACGAGGAACGCCGTACCGAGCTGCGCCGCCTCCGCTCCCGCGGCGAGCACCGCGGCGATCTGGGAACCGCGCATCAGCCCGCCCGCGGCAACGATCGGTATCTGCACGGTCTCGCGGACCTGGGACACCAGCGAGAGCAGCCCGATCCCGGTGCCGTCGGTCTGCGGGTCGTCGCGGTGGGTGGACTGGTGGCCGCCCGCCTCGATGCCCTGGACGCAGACGGCGTCGGCGCCCGCCCACTGGGCGGCCTGGGCCTCCTCGGGCGTGGTGACCGTCACGACGGTGTACGTGCCGACGCCGGCGAACGCGTCGAGGGTGTCGCGGGTCGGGCAGCCGAAGGTGAACGAGACGGCCGGGACCGGGTCCTCCAGGAGGATGGCGAGTTTGGCGTCGTAGTTGTCGTCGCCGCCGGAGTCCGTGTCGCCGAGCGGGGTCTCGTACCAGGCGGCCTCGCCCGCGAGCTGGTGCCGGTACACCTCCACGGCGCTCGGGTCGGCGAGTGCCGGCTGCGGCATGAAGAGATTGACGCCGAAGGGCTGACCGGTCAGCCCGCGCAGCTGTTTGATCTCGTTGTACATGCCGTCGGCCGTCTTGTACCCGGCGGCGAGAAAACCGAGCCCGCCCGCCTCGGAGACGGCTGCGGCGAGCTGCGGACCGGACGAGCCGCCCGCCATCGGGGCCTGCACGATCGGATACCGGCAGAGATCGGTCAACGCGGATGACATGACCGCATCGTGTCACGTCCGGCGCGGCGCGGGGCGCGCGGGACGGGGTCCGCTTTGTACTCAAACGCCGGACGGTCCCGTCGAGCGGGTCCGTCCGGCGTCCGGAACGGGTGCGGCAGACCGGTCAGCGGCCGTTGAAGGCGTCCTTCAGCCGGGAGAACAGTCCCTGCTGGCCGGGCTGGAACTGGCCGGTGGGCCGCTCCTCGCCGCGCACCTTCGCCAGGTCCCGCAGCAGTCGCTCCTGCTCCGGGTCCAGCTTCGTCGGGGTCATCACCTCGACGTGCACGATGAGATCGCCGCGACCGCCGCCACGCAGATGCGTGATGCCGCGTCCGTGCAGCGGGACCGACTGGCCGGACTGGGTGCCCGGCCGGATGTCGACCTCCTCCAGGCCGTCGAGCGTCTCCAGCGGCACCTTGGTGCCGAGCGCGCCCGCCGTCATGGGGATGGTGACCGTGCAGTGCAGGTCGTCGCCCCGGCGCTGGAACACCGCGTGCGAGAGCTCGTGGATCTCCACGTACAGATCGCCGGCCGGGCCGCCGCCGGGACCGACCTCGCCCTCGCCGGCGAGCTGGATGCGGGTGCCGTTGTCGACACCGGCGGGGATCTTCACGGTGAGCGTGCGCCGCGACCGGATGCGGCCGTCACCGGCGCACTCCGGGCACGGCGTCGGCACGACCGTGCCGAAGCCCTGGCACTGCGGGCAGGGCCGCGAGGTCATGACCTGGCCGAGGAAGGACCGGGTGACCTGGGAGACCTCGCCGCGGCCGCGACACATGTCACAGGTCTGGGCGGAGGTGCCGGGGGCGGCGCCCTCGCCGCTGCACGTCGTGCAGACGACGGCCGTGTCGACCTGGATGTCCTTGGTGGTGCCGAACGCGGCCTCGGCCAGATCGATCTCCAGCCGGATCATCGCGTCCTGGCCGCGCCGGGTGCGCGAACGGGGTCCGCGCTGCGACGACGTACCGAAGAACGCGTCCATGATGTCGGAGAAGTTGCCGAAGCCGCCCTGTCCGAATCCGCCCGCGCCACCGCCGCCGGAGGCGGACAGCGGGTCGCCGCCGAGGTCGTAGACCTGCTTCTTCTGCGGGTCCGACAGCACCTCGTAGGCGGCGTTGATCTCCTTGAACCGCTCCTGGGTCTTCGGATCGGGGTTCACATCCGGGTGCAGCTCGCGTGCGAGCCGACGGAATGCCTTCTTGATCTCGTCCTGGGATGCGTCGCGGCGCACGCCGAGTACGGCGTAGTAGTCCGTGGCCACTTACGACTCCGCCAGGATCTGTCCGACGTAACGTGCCACTGCGCGTACCGCTCCCATCGTTCCGGGGTAGTCCATGCGGGTCGGTCCGACCACGCCGAGTTTGGCGACTGCCTCGTCGCCCGAACCGTAGCCGACCGCGACGACGGACGTGGAGTTGAGCCCCTCGTGGGCGTTCTCGTGCCCGATACGTACGGTCATGCCCGAGTCCTTGGCCTCGCCGAGCAGCTTCAGCAGCACGACCTGCTCCTCCAGTGCCTCCAGCACCGGCCGGATCATCACCGGGAAGTCGTGCCCGAAGCGGGTGAGGTTGGAGGTGCCGCCGATCATCAGCCGCTCCTCCGTCTCCTCGACGAGGGTTTCGAGCAGGGTGGAGAGCACGGTGGACACGGTTCCCCGGTCCTCGCTCTCGAAGGATTCCGGCAGGTCCTGCACCAACTGCGGGACGTCCGCGAAACGGCGTCCGACGACCCGGCTGTTGAGCCGGGCCCGCAGATCGGCGAGAGAGGTCTCGCCGAACGGAGCGGGGCAGTCGATCATGCGCTGTTCGACCCGGCCGGTGTCCGTGATCAGTACGAGCATCAGCCGGGCGGCCGCCAGGGACAGCAGCTCCACGTGCCGCACCGTCGACCGGGTCAGCGAGGGGTACTGCACGATGGCGACCTGCCGGGTCAGCTGCGCGAGCAGCCGTACGGTGCGGCCCACGACGTCGTCGAGGTCGACCGCGCCGTCGAGGAAATTGTGAATGGCACGGCGCTCGGGCGACGAGAGGGGCTTGACCCCCGCGAGCCTGTCGACGAAGAGCCGGTAGCCCTTGTCCGTCGGGATGCGTCCGGCGCTGGTGTGGGGCTGGGCGATGAAGCCCTCGTCCTCCAGCACCGCCATGTCGTTGCGGACGGTCGCCGGGGAGACTCCCAGCTTGTGCCGCTCGGTGAGCGCCTTGGAGCCGACGGGCTCCTCCGTGCCGACATAGTCCTGGACGATGGCGCGGAGCACTTCGAGTCTGCGTTCGCTGAGCATCGCGCACACCTCCAGCTGTGTTCCTCGGTGGTTCTCGGGACGTTCCTGTTTCTCTGCCCAGGAATCCGCTTGGCACTCTGTCAACGCGAGTGCCAGCAATCCCCCGGCCAGTGTACGGCGGCCGAGTGGGGACCTAGCAAGGGCGACCGGCCACGCTACCGCGAGACCGTGCAGGTCGTTTGCCGATAGCGTCCCGGTATGGATGCCTCTTGGGAAGAGTTCGGGTGGGAGCGACTCGGTCACGGAGTGGGCCGGCGGCGCCTTCCCGGATGGGACGCGACGGTCGCACTGGTGGCCGGGACGGACGGAGTGCTGCTCTACGACACCGGATCGTCGCTCCGGGAGGGGGCCGAGGTCCGGACCCAGGCGCAGGCTCTGCTGGGCCGGAGGGTGACGCATATCGCACTCAGCCACCCCCATTTCGACCATGTCCTGGGCACCGCCGCGTTCTCCGGCGCCGAGGTGTACGGGGCGGTCGGCCTGGCGGAGCTGCTGGAGCGGGAGGCCGCGGAGCTGCACACCTCGGCGGTGCGCCACGGGGTCGCCGAGCACGACGCGGCGGAGGCCGTGGACGCGCTGGTGGCACCGCACCACCAGGTGTGCGGCGAGTGGACGCTCGACCTGGGCGGCGGGCGCGAGGTGGTGCTGGCCGACGTGGGCCCCGCGCACAGCGGCCACGACCTGGTGGCGGTGGTCCCCGGCTCCCCCGCGATCGTGCTCTGCGGCGACCTGGTCGAGGAGTCCGGCGAACCGCAGGCGGGCCGGGACGCGTTCCCCGCCCGCTGGCCGGCCGCGCTGGACCGGGTGCTGGCGCTGGGCGGCGAGGACGCGGTGTACGTACCGGGGCACGGGGCGGTGGTGGACGCGGCGTTCGTACAGGACCAGCGCGAACAACTGGCCGTACGCTTCGGCGTGTCGTGACGCGTTGTCGTCCTATCGTCGTCCGATGCGCAGCTACCAGCCGGACCTGACCCCGCCGTGGAAGAAGTCCGCCCCCGTTCCCGAGGTCCCCGCCGAGACCGATCTGGTCGTGGAGGAGGTCTCCACCGGATTCTGCGGCGCGGTGATCCGCTGCGAGAAGACGGCCCAGGGTCCGACGGTGACCCTGGAGGACCGTTTCGGCAAGCACCGGGTCTTCCCGATGGAGCCGCGCGGCTTCCTGCTGGAGGGGCGGGTGGTCACCCTGGTCCGCCCCTCGGCCGCCGCTCCGGTGCGCCCCGCCCGTACGGCCTCGGGCTCGATCGCGGTCCCCGGGGCGCGCGCCCGGGTGGCGCGGGCGGGCCGGATCTATGTGGAGGGCCGGCACGACGCGGAGCTGGTCGAGCGGGTCTGGGGCGACGACCTTCGGATCGAGGGCGTGGTCGTCGAGTATCTGGAGGGCATCGACGACCTCCCGGCCATCGTGCGCGAGTTCTCCCCGGGCCCGGACGCCAGACTGGGCGTCCTGGTCGACCACCTGGTCCCCGGCTCCAAGGAGTCCCGGATCGCCGACCGGGTGTCGGACGCGGACGTACTGGTGGTCGGCCATCCCTACATCGACGTGTGGGAGGCGGTGAAGCCGTCCTCCGTGGGCATCACGGCCTGGCCTGCGGTACCGCGCGGCCAGGACTGGAAGACGGGCGTGTGCCGCGCGCTCGGCTGGCCGGAGAACACCGGCGCGGCCTGGCAGCGCATCCTGTCCACGGTCCGCTCGTACCGCGACCTGGAACCGTCACTGCTGGGTTCGGTGGAACACCTGATCGACTTCGTGACGGCGCCGGAGTAGGGGTTGCTCCAGCCCCCTCCGGCGGACATTCCAGCCCCCTCCGGCGATTGAGGAGCGGGGGTCCGGGGCGGGGCCCCGGACCCTCAGTCCACCAGGTCCCGGACCACCGCGTCCGCCAGCAACCGCCCCCGCAGGGTCAGCACCGCCCGCCCCTGCTCGTACGGCCCGGACTCCAGGAGCCCGTCCGCCAGGGCGCGGCGGGACGCGGCCAGACCGGCCGGGGCCAGCAGCGACAGCGGGCAGCCGTCGGCGAGCCGGAGCTCCAGCAGGATCCGCTCCACCCGCCGGTCCTCCGCGGAGAGGATCTCGCGCCCGGCGCCCGGCGACCGCCCCTCGGCCAGCGCCTGCGCGTACGCCCCCGGATGCTTCACGTTCCACCAGCGCACCCCGCCGACATGGCTGTGCGCCCCGGGCCCGGCGCCCCACCAGTCGGCCCCGCGCCAGTACAGCTCGTTGTGCAGGCACCGGCCCTCGGGCGTGCGGGCCCAGTTCGACACCTCGTACCAGGAGAAGCCCGCCGCGGCCATCGCCTCGTCGGCGATCAGATAGCGGTCGGCGTGGACGTCGTCGTCCGTCATCGGGACCTCGCCGCGCCGGATCCGCCGCGCCAGCTGCGTCCCCTCCTCGACGATCAGCGCGTACGCCGAGACATGGTCCGGCCCAGCGCCGATCGCCGCGTCCAGCGAGGCCCGCCAGTCGTCGTCGGACTCCCCGGGCGTGCCGTAGATCAGGTCGAGGTTGACGTGCTCGAAGCCCGCCTCCCGGGCCTCGGCGACACACGCCTCGGGCCGCCCCGGCGTGTGCGTGCGGTCCAGGATCTTCAGTACGTGCTGCCGGGCGCTCTGCATCCCGAACGAGATCCGGTTGAAGCCGCCCTCCCGCAGCTCGGCGAGGTACGCGGGGCCGACGGACTCCGGGTTGGCCTCGGTGGTGATCTCGGCGTCGTCCGCGAGGCCGAACTCCTCCCGGATCGCCCCCAGCATCCGGACCAGGTCCGCCGCCGCCAGCAGGGTCGGCGTGCCGCCGCCGACGAAGACCGTACGGACCGGGCGCGGATCGTCGCCGAGGACCTTGCGGGCCTGGCGGACCTCGCCGATCAGATGCTCGGCGTAGTTGTCCCGGGAGGCCAGCGCGCCGCCGGAGCCGCGCAGCTCGGTGGCGGTGTAGGTGTTGAAGTCGCAGTAGCCGCAGCGGGTCGCGCAGTACGGCACGTGCAGATAGAAGCCGAGCGGCCGGCCGGCCGCGCCTTCCAGGGCGTGGCGGGGCAGCGCCCCGTCGTCGGGTACGGGTTCACCATCGGGCAGTACGGAAGGCATACCGCCCATTGTCGCTCGCCGCCGGGGAACGCCCGGCCACGCCCGTGATCGCGGAGGGCGCCCGTGCCCCGGCGGCGCGGGTCCTCACCCGGCCTGGAGCACCAGCAGCGCCAGGTCGTCGTCGGGCGGCCGCTCGGCGAATTCGTGCACCGCCCGCTTGATCCGGTCCGCGATCCCGTCCGCCGACAGCCCGGTGCAGTCGGCCAGCGCCCGGGCCAGTCCGTCCCCGTCGTCGAACATCAGCGGTCCGGAGCGCCGCTCCGTCACCCCGTCCGTGACGCACAGCAGGCTGTCGCCGGGTGCCAGATCGAAGCTCTGGCTCTCATAGGCGACGTCGTCGAAGATCCCGAGCAGCATCTGCGGCTCGGCGGCCGGGCGCACCTCGCCGTCGGGCCGCAGCAGCAGCGGCAGCGGGTGGCCGGCGCTGGCCAGGGTGCAGTGCACGCCGCCGCCGGGCAGCGGTACGAGCTCTCCGTACAGCAGGGACAGGAAGCGGGACTGCCCGGTGTCCGCGGTCTGCTGGCCGCCGGCCGCGGCCACCATGAGCGCGGCGGCCTCGGCGGCCTCCATCGCGTCGTCGAGGAGCAGCCGGTTGAGCCGGTCCAGGACCTCGCCGACGCCGAAGCCCTCGCGGGCCAGCAGCCGCAGCCAGGGCCGGGCGAGGCCGGTGACGACGGCGGCCTCGGGGCCGCTGCCCTGCACGTCGCCGAGTACGAAGCACCAGCGGTCGCCGGGGCACGGGAAGATGTCGTAGAAGTCACCGCCGACGACGCCGTCGTCGCTGGGCTCGTACACCAGCGAGCTGGTGACCCCCGGTATGTCGGCGACCTTGCCGGGCAGCAGGGCGCGCTGGAGGATGCGGCTGATGGTGGCCTGCCGGGTGTACTCGCGGGCGGCGCCGACGGCGAGGCCGACCCGGCGAACGAAGTCCTCGATGAGCGCGGTCACTTCGTCGGGGACGCGGGCGAGGCCCTCCCGGCCGAGGAGTACGGCGCCGAGGGTCCGGCCGCCCGAGGTGATCCGGTAGGCGAGGGCCGACACGGCGGGCTCGTCGGTCTTCGCGCCCTCCTCCTCGCCCCCGGGCCACGGCATGGAGACGGGTCCGGTGCCGACCCGCTCGGGGAGCCGGATCGGGTCCTGCTCCAGCAGGATGCGCAGCCGCCCGGTCTCGGCCTCGTCCCGGTGCCAGACGCTGGCGAGCCGGGGGACGGCGGAGGGGCCGCCGTTCTCGGGTTCCAGCCAGATCGCGCACCAGTCGGCGAGCCTGGGCACCAGTAACTGTCCGGAGAGCGCCGCGACGATGTCCTCGTCGAGCTGGCCGGCGAGCAGGTCCGAGGCCTCGGCGAGGAACGAGAGCGCGCCGCGGCCGGCCCAGTCCGCGTCGTCGCGCAGCGCGCGGCGGGCGGAGGGGGCGAGCAGTTCGGCGGCGCGCAGGCCCTGCTGGAACCCGGGCTCGGCCGCCGGTTCCGGGAAGGGGTTCCAGTCGTCCACGGGGAGCCGGGCCCAGACGGTCTTGAGGCCGGTGCGGTAGGTGATGCCCCAGCGTTCGGCGAGGGTGCCGACGAGCTGGAGCCCGCGACCGTAATCGGCGGGCTCGTCGGGGCCGACGAGGCCGGTGCCCGCCGCCGCGTCGGCCGCGCTCCCGGACTCCGGGCGGTCGCTGCGCACGGCGCGGGCCGGGTGGTGGTCCGAGACCTCCAGCACCAGGGCCGCGACCTCGTCCTCGGTGGCCTCCTCCAGCCGGGCGAGCAGCTCCACATTGGTCCCGGCGTGCACGACCGCGTTGGTGACCAGCTCGCTGACGACCACCTCCGCGTCCTCGGCCACGCGCTCGCTGAAGCCCACGGCCGCCGGCAGCCCCAGCCCGGTCCACTCGCCGAGCGCGGCCCGGACGAACCTGCGGGCGGCGGAGGGTGCGAGGAGGTTGCCGGGCAGGGACGTATGGGCGGCCGGCCGCGCGTCCGCACGGCCTGAGGGATCACCGGGACGCTGAACGATGTCCCGCTGCAAGGGAATGGGCCCCACGGTGCAGCTCCTGACCTGTTCTCGCTCTGTCTGTTCTCGTTGCTGTCTGTCTGTTCTCGTTGGGCGGCGCTGACGACACCGACAGAGTGACAGATGGACCATGCTCATAAGCAACGAGTTGCCGAAGTGAGCGGAGAAAATGAGCGGGGAGGAACACCGTGGGGACGGACAGGCCCTACGCCTCGCGGGTCCCCGCGTACATGTCGTCGATGAGGCCCTTGTACGCGCGCTCGACGACCGGCCGCTTCAGCTTGAGGCTGGGCGTCAGCTCGCCGTGCTCGATGTCGAGGTCGCGGGGCAGCAGCCGGAACTTCTTGATGGTCTGCCAGCGCTGCAGCCCCTCGTTGAGCCGCTTCACATAGCCCTCGATGAGCGCCACGGCCTGTGGTGAGGCCACCACTTCGGCGTACGGCTTCCCGCCCAGGCCGTTCTCGGCGGCCCAGCCGAGGATGGTCGGCTCGTCGAGGGCGATCAGGGCGGTGCAGAAGTTACGGTCCGCGCCGTGCACCAGGATGTTGGAGACGAACGGGCAGACCGCCTTGAACTGTCCCTCGACCTCCGCCGGGGCGATGTACTTGCCGCCGGACGTCTTGATCAGGTCCTTCTTGCGGTCGGTGATCCGGAGATAGCCGTCCACGGACAGCTCGCCGATGTCGCCGGTGTGGAACCATCCGTCCGGCTCCAGCACCTCGGCGGTCTTCTCCGGCTGGCCGTGGTAGCCCTCCATCACACCGGGGCCGCGCAGCAGGATCTCGCCGTCGTCCGCGATCCGTACCTCGGTGCCGGGGAGCGGCTTGCCGACGGTGCCGGTGCGGTAGGCCTCGCCCGGGTTGACGAAGGAGGCGGCGCTGGACTCGGTGAGGCCGTAGCCCTCCAGGACGTGGATCCCGACGCCGGAGAAGAAGAGGCCGATGTCGGGGGCGAGCGCGGCGGAGCCGGAGACACAGGCGCGCAGCCGGCCACCGAAGGCCTCGCGGATCTTGGCGAAGACGAGGGTGTCGGCGACCTTGTGCTTGGCGCCGAGCGCGAACGGGACGGAGGCCGTACCGGTGCGCCGGAAGTTGTCCTGCGAGACCGTCGCGTACTCGCGGGCGACGCCGGCCGCCCACTGGAAGATCTTGTACTTGGCCCCGCCGCCGGCCCGCGCCTTGGCGGCGACGCCGTTGTAGACCTTCTCGAAGATCCGGGGCACGGCGGCCATGTACGTCGGCTGGACCACCGGCAGATTCTCGATGATCTTGTCGACCCGGCCGTCGACGGCGGTGACGTGGCCGACCTCGATCTGGCCCGAGGTGAGGACCTTGCCGAAGACGTGCGCGAGCGGCAGCCAGAGGTACTGGACGTCGTCGGAGTCGATGAGGCCGGTCGCCACGGTGGCCTTGGCCATGTACGACCAGTTGTCGTGCGGCAGGCGCACGCCCTTGGGGCGGCCGGTGGTGCCCGAGGTGTAGATCAGGGTGGCCAGCTGGTCGGCCGTGATGGCGGCGACCCGCTCCTTGATGGCCTCGGGGTGCTGCGCCAGGTATTCGGCGCCGCGGGCCTCCAGATCGGCGAGGGTGAGCACCCAGCCCTCCGGGTCGCCCTCGGCGGGGCCTGCGTCCTCGGGGTCGATGACGACGACATGGGCGAGGTCCGGCAGCTCGGCCCGGCGCTCGCGGGCCTTGGCCAGCTGGGCGGCGTCCTCGGCGATCAGCACCCGGCTCCCGGAGTCGGAGAGGATGAAGGCCGACTCCTCCGCGTTGGTCGACGGGTAGATCGTGGTGGTGGCGGCGCCCGCGCACAGCACGCCGAGGTCGACGAGGATCCATTCCACTCGCGTACTGGCGGCGAGCGCGACCCGTTCCTCCGGCCGCACACCCAGACCGATGAGCCCTGCCGCGACGGCGTAGACCCGCTCGGCCGCCTGCGCCCAGCTCAACGACTTCCACTCATCGGGACCCTCGCCGGTGGCCGAGGGGACGGGGTAGCGGTAGGCCTCCCCGTCCGGGGTGGCCGCCACGCGGTCGATGAAGAGGTTCGCCACGGAGGGCGGTCGGTTCTCGATCAAGGTCTGTGTGTCGCTCACGACGTCCTCCGGGCCTGCGGCAGTGCTTCACGACCGGCTGCTGGTTGCTGCTTGATCCTGCGGGTGTCTGCGTGCTTGATCCTGCGGCGCTCGTCCTGCGGGGCTTGTTCCACTGTCCTGCGGGCTCGTTCCGCGCGGGGCTTGTTTAACTGGCGAGTAACTACGAAGCCGTGATCAGGGTAGAGCGCCCGCGTCCACCGCGTAAGAGGCAACGGGCCGCCGCTTCATAACAAACGGGCCCCCGTGTCGCGAGGTGCTGCGACACGGGGGCCGTTCGGACTGCCACCGGGCGGGTGCGGAGCGAGCCGGACCCCGGACCCCGGCCGCGGCCGGGGTCCGGATCGGGAGCGGGCTCGGGCGGACTACTTCTTGCCCTTGCCCTCGCCGCCCGACTCGTCCGTGGACAGCACGGCGATGAAGGCCTCCTGCGGCACCTCCACGTTGCCGACCATCTTCATCCGCTTCTTGCCTTCCTTCTGCTTCTCCAGCAGCTTCCGCTTACGGGAGATGTCGCCGCCGTAGCACTTGGCGAGGACGTCCTTGCGGATGGCGCGGACGGTCTCACGGGCGATGACCCGGGAGCCGATGGCGGCCTGGATCGGCACCTCGAAGTTCTGCCGCGGGATCAGCTCGCGCAGCTTGGCCACGAGCCGGACACCGTACGCGTACGCCTTGTCCTTGTGGGTGACCGCGGAGAAGGCGTCGACCTTGTCGCCGTGCAGCAGGATGTCGACCTTGACGAGCTGGGCCGTCTGCTCGCCGGTGGGCTCGTAGTCGAGCGAGGCGTAACCCCGGGTCTTGGACTTCAGCTGGTCGAAGAAGTCGAAGACGATCTCGGCCAGCGGCAGGGTGTAGCGGATCTCGACCCGGTCCTCGGAGAGGTAGTCCATGCCGAGCAGGGTGCCGCGCCGGTTCTGGCAGAGCTCCATGATCGCGCCGATGAACTCGCTGGGGGCCAGGACCGTGGCGCGCACGACGGGCTCGTGCACCTTGTCGATCTTGCCCTCGGGGAATTCGCTCGGGTTGGTGACGGTGTGCTCGGTGCCGTCCTCCATGTCGACGCGGTAGACCACGTTGGGGGCGGTGGCGATGAGTTCGAGGCCGAACTCCCGCTCCAGCCGCTCCCGGATCACATCGAGGTGGAGCAGCCCGAGGAAGCCGACGCGGAAGCCGAAGCCGAGGGCCGCGGAGGTCTCCGGCTCGTACACCAGGGCGGCGTCGTTGAGCTGGAGCTTGTCCAGCGCCTCACGCAGGTCCGGGTAGTCCGATCCGTCCAGCGGGTAGAGGCCCGAGAACACCATCGGCTTGGGGTCCTTGTAGCCGCCCAGCGCCTCGGTCGCACCCTTGTTCAGGGAGGTGATGGTGTCACCGACCTTGGACTGCCGGACGTCCTTCACCCCGGTGATGATGTAGCCGACCTCACCCACGCCGAGTCCGTCGGCCGGGGTCATCTCCGGGGAGGAGACCCCGATCTCCAGCAGCTCGTGGGTGGCGCCGGTGGACATCATCCGGATGCGCTCGCGCTTGTTGAGCTGACCGTCGACGACACGGACGTACGTGACGACGCCCCGGTACGAGTCGTAGACCGAGTCGAAGATCATCGCGCGGGCCGGGGCGTCCGCCTGGCCGATCGGGGCCGGGACGTCCCTGACCACCCGGTCGAGCAGCGCGTCCACGCCGATGCCGGTCTTCGCGGAGACCTTGAGCACGTCCTCCGGCTGGCAGCCGATGAGGTTGGCCAGCTCCTCGGAGAACTTCTCGGGCTGCGCGGCCGGCAGGTCGATCTTGTTGAGCACCGGGACGATGGTGAGGTCGTTCTCCATCGCCAGGTAGAGGTTGGCCAGCGTCTGGGCCTCGATGCCCTGCGCGGCGTCGACCAGCAGGACCGTGCCCTCGCAGGCGGCGAGCGAACGGGAGACCTCGTAGGTGAAGTCCACGTGGCCCGGGGTGTCGATCATGTTGAGGACATGGGTGCGGCCCTGGCCCTCGCCCGTGTCGGGCGTCCAGGGCAGACGCACCGCCTGGGACTTGATGGTGATGCCGCGCTCGCGCTCGATGTCCATACGGTCGAGGTACTGAGCGCGCATCTGCCGCTGGTCGACCACGCCGGTCAGCTGGAGCATCCGGTCGGCAAGGGTCGACTTGCCGTGGTCGATGTGCGCGATGATGCAGAAGTTGCGGATCAGCGCCGGGTCGGTACGGCTCGGCTCGGGCACGTTGGTAGGAGTCGCGGGCACGCAGGGTCCTGATTCTTGAGACGCCGAACGCCGTGTCTCGGGTCGATGTCGGTTCGGTCGGATCGATACGTAGCCTCCATCGTCCCATGGTTGCGGGGCGGAGACCGGTTTGGGCCGGTCGGAGCGGGACTGGTACCGTTGACAGCTGTGCCTGGCGACTCTCTTGAGCCGTGGGGCGCACACCGAAGATCCATCGAACCTGAAAAGGCTCTTTTCGTGGCGAACATCAAGTCCCAGATCAAGCGGAACAAGACGAACGAGAAGGCGCGCCTGCGCAACAAGGCCGTCAAGTCCTCGCTCAAGACCGCTATCCGCAAGGCCCGTGAGGCTGCCGCCGCCGGTGACGTCGAGAAGGCCACCTCGGCCGCTCGCGACGCCTCCCGCGCGCTCGACAAGGCCGTCTCGAAGGGTGTCATCCACAAGAACGCCGCCGCCAACAAGAAGTCGGCGCTGGCCTCCAAGGTTGCCTCCCTCCAGGGCTGAGCATTCTGATGTGATCGCCGGGACGGACCCAGCGGGCCCTCTCTCCCGTTCCTGACCGGCACCCCGCGCCGCACACCGAACCTGCGTTCGCCACGCGGGTGCGGCGCACCAAGCGTGAACCGAGGCCCCGGCCCCGCTCTCCCCGGAGCGAGGACCGGGGCCTTCGGCGTACCCGTTCCGGGGGCGGGGCCTTCGGCTTACGTGCTTCTGCGGGGCCCGGGGGCCGGGCCGGGGCGCGGTCCCGGCCCTGATCCGCCGGTCAAGGCCCTACCGCCCCGACCGTGCCGCCCGCGCGATCGCGACCACGGCCTTCTCCAGGGCGTACTCCGGATCGTCCCCGCCGCCCTTGACCCCCGCGTCGGCCTCCGCGACCGCCCGCAGCGCCAGGGCCACCCCGTCCGGCGTCCAGCCGCGCATCTGCTGCCGGACCCGGTCGATCTTCCACGGCGGCATGCCCAGCTCACGGGCGAGGTCGGCGGGCCGTCCGCCACGGGCCGAGGACAGCTTGCCGATCGCCCGTACACCCTGCGCCAGCGCACTGGTGATCAGCACCGGCGCGACTCCCGTCGACAGCGACCAGCGCAGGGCCTCCAGCGCCTCCGCCGCCCGCCCCTCCACCGCGCGGTCGGCGACCGTGAAGCTCGACGCCTCGGCGCGGCCCGTGTAGTAACGGGCGACGACCGCCTCGTCGATGGTGCCCTCGACATCCGCGACGAGCTGCGAGACCGCGCTCGCCAGCTCCCGGAGATCGCTGCCGATGGAGTCGACCAGCGCCTGGCACGCCTCCGGTGTCGCCGAACGCCCCAGCGCCCGGAACTCCGACCGTACGAACGACAGCCGCTCGGCCGGCTTGGTCGTCTTCGGGCAGGCGACCTCCCGCGCCCCCGCCTTGCGCGCCGCGTCCAGCAGACCCTTGCCCTTGGCGCCGCCCGCGTGCAGCAGCACGAGGGTGATCTCCTCGACCGGATCGCCGAGATACGCCTTGACGTCCTTGACCGAGTCGGCGGAGAGGTCCTGCGCACCGCGCACGATCACCACCTTGCGCTCGGCGAAGAGCGAGGGACTCGTCAGCTCCGCGAGGGTGCCCGGCTGGAGCTGGTCGGAGGTGAGGTCGCGGACATCGGTGTCGGGGTCGGCGGCACGGGCCGCCGCCACCACCTGTTGCACGGCGCGGTCGAGGAGCAGGTCCTCCTGGCCCACGGCGAGCGTGAGGGGGGCGAGCGGGTCGTCGGTGGAATTCCTTCTGGTGGCCATCGCCGTCCAGCATCCCATGCACCACTGACAGCCCCGGCCTCCCTCCCCGCGCCGCCCGGCCCTCCACTTGCCGCTCGGCCTCCCACTCCCTCTGCTCGGCCTGCCGGGAAAATCCCGCACATCGCTAGGATTCCAGCCGCGACAACGGATCAAGTGAATTCCAGAGGAGAACCCGAATTGAGTTCGTCAATGATTCCACGCCGCCGGCTCGGCAATACCGGACTGGAGGTTTCCGCTCTCGGACTGGGCTGCATGGGAATGAGTCAGACATATGGAATTCCGGACGACAAGGAATCCATGAGGACCATCCATCGCGCCCTCGACCTCGGCTGCGATTTCTTCGACACGGCGGAGTCCTACGGTCCGTTCGTCAACGAAGAACTCTTAGGCAGGGCGCTGCGCGGCCGCCGGGACGACGCGGTCGTCGCGACGAAGTTCGGCTGGGAGTACGAGGGCACCGCGCGGGGCGCGCTCAACAGCCGGCCCGAGCACATACGCGAGGCGGTCGACAGGAGCCTGGGTCGGCTGGATACGGACCGGATCGACCTGCTGTATCAGCACCGGGTCGACCTGGAGGTGCCGATCGAGGACGTGGCCGGGGCGGTCGGCGAACTCATCGCGGCCGGAAAGATTCTTCACTTCGGTCTCTCGGAGGCGGGAGCGAACACCGTCCGCCGGGCGCACGAAGTCTGTCCCGTATCGGTTCTCCAGACGGAGTACTCCCTGTGGGAACGTCATCTGGAGCAGGAGATCCTGCCGGTGATCCGAGATCTGGGCATCGGCCTCGTCCCCTATTCTCCGCTGGGTCGCGGATTCCTGACCGGCACTGCGGTCCGCGCGGAAGAATATCCGGACAACGACTATCGCAGGCATGATCCGCGATTCCAGGGCGATAACTTCAGGGTCAATTCCGCGGCTGCCGACGTGGTGCGGGACGTCGCCCGCGGGTGCGGTGCGACCCCGGCGCAGGTGTCGCTCGCCTGGCTGCTGCACCGGGGCGACGACATCGTGCCGATCCCCGGCACGAAGCGCAGGGCGACGCTGGAGGAGAACCTCGCGGCGGCGGAACTCGCGCTCGGCCCGGACGAACTGCGGCGCCTGGATGCGGCGCTGCCGCCGTCGGCGGTCGCCGGCAGCCGGTACCCCGAGAGCGTCATGCACATGAACGGCCGATAGAGACCGCCTCCACCGGACCGCGCGGCATACCGGGTACGGGAGAATGGGCAGGTGAGCGATGTGAGACATGTGCTGGTGCTGCCCGACCGCGATGCCGCGGAGGAGGTGGCCGGAGAGCTCGGCGACCGCTTCGGGGTGACCGAGGAGCCCCAGCTCGTACGCGACGCGCTGGCCGGTGAGGACGATGCCGAGGACGCCCAGTGGCTGGTGGTCGTGGAGGACCCGTCGGGGCGGCTGGACTCCTCGGCACTCGACGCCTTCGCCGCGGAGTACGAGGGGTGGCTCGAAGCTCCGTAGGACGCGTCGGCCGAGGGGCGCGGCCCCGGGTTCAGTTCTTGGGGACGATCTGGATGTCCATGTCGATGGAGATGCTGGAGCCGACGGCCGCGATGCCACGGGCCAGCATGGTCTGCCAGGTCAGAGTGAAGTCCTCGCGGTGCAGTTCCGTGGTGGCCCGGCAGGCGGCGCGGGTCTCGCCCTCCAGGCCGTTGCCGAGGCCGAGGTACTGGGTGTCCAGCGTGACCGTGCGGCTGACACCGTGCAGGGTGAGCGCACCGGTGACGCCCCAGCGGGTGCCGCCCCGGTGGACGAAGCGCTCGCTGTAGAACTCCATCGTCGGATAGCGCCCGACGTCGAGGAAATCGCTGGAGCGCAGGTGGTCGTCCCGCATCTGGACGTTGGTGTCGATCGACGCGGCGTCGATGATCACATGCATGGCCGAGTCCTCCATGCGGTCGGCTATGCGCACCGCACCCGCGAAGGTGTTGAACCGGCCGTGAATGCGCGCGAGTCCGATGTGCCGGGCGGTGAAGCCGATCTGCGAGTGCATCGGCTCGACCTCCCACTCGCCCGGAGCGGGCAGCTGCGGGGGTGCGGACAGCTGAAGGGTCACATCGCCCAGGCTCGCGTGACCGCCCTCGACGACCGTGGCCGAGCCGTGGAACGGAGTGAAGCCCTCGGCCGTGACAGCCAACCGGTACTCACCGGCCGGGACGGTGGCGAGCACATTGCCGAACGGGTCCGTCTCACCGCCGAACACCTTGCGGCCCGCCCCGTCCGTGACCGCGAACTCGGCCAGCGGCACGACCTCGTTGACGGGATCGAGCACGCGGCAACTGAGCAATCCGGCGGTGCGCGGCATCTCCAGTCCGGCGAGGGCACTGCCCTGCGCGGCCCCCGCCGCCCGCCTGCCATTCAGCCAACGACCGAACATCTTCCACCTTCCCCCGGACGATTCACCTTGGGGCCCGGCGGCTGGACGTCTCTGTCGGAGCAGCGGCCCACCGACGAGCATGCATTCGATCACCAATGTGGCGTTCGAGGCAAACAGAGCAGCTCGCAGTGGCTTGGGGTGAGGTGTTACCGAAGGTCCGAATTGATCGTTCCCGGGCGGGCTGATCATGACCGGCTCACCGCCCGCAGTCCTCGCCCGGCATCCGGCCCGCCGTCCGTCACAGCGATCGCGCCGTCGGTGTCCGTACGCAGCACCACCGCGCCGCCCGCTCTGAGCGCGTCGACGGTACGCGCGGCCGGGTGACCGTACGGGTTGTCCCTGCCGACGCTCACCAGGGCGAACCGCGGGTGCGCGCTGCGCAGCAGGGCGGGATCCTGGTGGGCGGAGCCGTGATGGGCGACCTTGAGCACATCCACCCGCGGCAGTGCGGGATACCTGCGCAACAGCCCCTGCTGAGCCGGTGGTTCGAGGTCTCCCAGGAGCAGCAGGGTCAACCCGCCGGACCGGACGTACAGGGTGACGCTGGCGTCGTTCGGCTCCAGCGGTACGGGCCCGGCGCCCGGGCCTGCCGCAGTGCCACCGGTCCCTGTGGCGTTCGCCGGCCAGAGAACCCGCCAGTCGAGCGCCCCGATCCGTCGGCGTTCCCCCGGCACGGCCCGCACCAGGGGGACCCGCGCCCCGGCCGCCGTTCTCCGTACGAACGCGACCTGGTCCGGCGGTTCGTCCAGGCTCGTCGTCTCGATCGCCCCCACCGCCCTGCCCCGCAGCACACCGGGCAGGCCCCGCACATGGTCTGCGTGGAAGTGGGTCAGGACCAGGAACGGCACCTCGGTGATGCCGAGCTCGTGAAGGCACCGGTCGACGAGAGAGGGATCGGGCCCGGCGTCGACGACGACCCCCGCGCCCTCCCCCGCGGCCAGCACCAGGGCATCTCCCTGCCCCACGTCGCACATCGCGAACGCCCAGCCCGGCGGCGGCCATCCGGTCAGCACCCGGGTGAGCGGTACCGGTCGCAGCACCGCGAGGACCAACAGCAGGGCTGCGGCCGCACAGACCCAGGGATGGCGCACGATCCGACGGGCGAGGAGCACCACCACAGCGGTCAGCACGGTGAGCAGCACCGCCCCCTTACCGCCGTCGGGCCAGTCGATCTCCGCTCCGGGCAGGGCCGCCCCGGTGCGGGCCACCGTGGCGATCCACCCGGCCGGCCATCCCGCGATCCTGGCGAGCAGCTCTGCCACCGGCATGGCCACCGGCGCCAGGGCGAGCGCGGCGAACCCGAGGACCGTGGCCGGTGCCACCGCGAACTCGGCCAGCAGATTGCACGGGACCGCCACCAGACTGACCCGGGAGGCGAGCAGCACGACGACCGGCGCGCACACCGCCTGCGCGGCGGCCGCCGCGGCCAGCGCCTCGGCGAGCCGGGACGGGACCCTGCGCCGTTGCAACGCGTCGCTCCACTTCGGGGCGATGGTCAGCAGGGCGCCGGTGGCGAGCACGGAGAGGACGAATCCGTAACTGCGCGCCATCCACGGGTCGTGGAGCACCAGCAGCAGAACGGCGGCTGCCAGCGCGGGAATCAGTGATCTGCGCCGCCCCGTGCCGATGGCGAGCAGGGTGATCAGCCCGCAGGCGGCTGCCCGCAGAACGCTCGGTTCGGGCCGGCAGACGATGACGAAGGCGAGGGTGAGCCCACCGCCGAGCAGCGCCGTCAGCCGCAGCGGGATCCCCAACCGGGGTGCCAGTCCGCGGCGTTCGACGCGCAGCGCCGTACCCGGTGGTCCGATGAGGAGGACGAGCAGGATCGCCAGGTTGGCACCGGAGACCGCCATCAGGTGGGTGAGGTCGGCAGCCCTGAACGCCTCGTGCAGTTCGGGGGTGACGCGTGAGGTGTCGCCGACCACCAGGCCCGGCAGAAGAGCCCGCGCATCGGGTTCGAGCCGCTCGGTCGCCTGCCGCAGACCACCGCGCAGCGCGCCTGCGGTGCGCTGGAGGAGGGAGGGGGGTCCGATGACGCGCGGCGGCCCCTTGCCCTCGGGACGCAGGACGGCGGCGCTGCGCTCCCCGCCGTGCAACGGTGGCGCCAGTCGGCCGCCGACACGCAGATGGGTGGAGGGGAGCAACCGCTGCCACTGCCCCGTCGAGCCGTCGCCGGGCGAGACGATCAGCAGCACGGGCGTACTCAGCCCGGTGACCGCGCCGTCGGGGCCGGTCAGCCGTGTGATCTCGGCGTCCACGAGGAGGGATGCGGGCGTGCTGCGGTCGCCGCGCACCCGGGGCCGGGTCTGCCGGACGTCGGACGTCACCGTCGCCTCCGCCTCGACCCTCGCGAACCGCTGGGCGAGCGCGTGGATTGGCCCCTCCCGTACGTCCGCGCTGTGCAACCCGGCCGACGCGGCCCCGGCTGCCGCACAGAGCAGCGCCGCGGCGGTGGCGGTCGCCGTGACCCGCGGCCGCCGCCGACCGCGTACCGCAGCCTCGCCCCTCGCCCCGCCCCCGCCCTCCTCCGCATCCTCGGGCTCCCCTTCGTTCTCACCCTCCCCTCCGCCCTCGGTCGCCCTGCGCAGAGCCCGGGTCGCCGAGACCCCCGACACGGCAAGGAGCACCATGGCCGCGCCCACGCAGAGCATCACGCCCGTGATGGTCCACCGCCCCGGCGCACTCAGCGCCGACGCGGCTCCGGCCCAGGCCGCCATGGCCGGCGGGACCAGGCGCAGATCGAGCGGGCCCTCCTGCCGCGGATCGGAGGCGCCGAGCCGACGGCCCGACGCCGCGTGGACGTCCGGGCCGTTCACGGCCCCACCAGTGGTCGGAGGTCGGCGAACCGGCGGTCACCGATCCCGTTGACCTCACGCAGTTCGTCGACGGAGCGGAAACCGCCGTGCTGTGTGCGGTAGTCGACGATGTGCTGGGCGAGGACCGGGCCGACCCCGGGCAGCGTGTCCAGCTGTTCGGGGGTCGCGGTGTTGAGGCTGACCGGGCCGGCCGGAGAGCTCCCGCCGCCGCCCGGCACGGCACCGACCGGGCCGCCGACGGTTGCGGGGCCGGACGGGGCGCCCACCACGATCTGCTCTCCGTCCATGAGCACCCGTGCCCGGTTGAGTCCGGTGAGGTCGGCTCCGTCCCGGACTCCGCCCGCCGCGCGTAACGCATCGGCGACCCTTGCTCCGGACGGCAGTTGACGGACCCCGGGCCTTCGCACCTTTCCGCTCACGTCGACGACGATGCGTCCGCCCGGCCCGTTCGCGGGCGGTGGCCCCGGTGACGGCTCCGGCGCCGGGGCGGCGTCCGGCACCGGGGTCGATGTCCGGGCGTGCGAGGCCTCGTCGACCGGATCGGGCGCGCGAACGGAGTGCGGACGCGCGGACCAGAAGTGCATCGCGGCAAGGACTCCGGCAGCGACCAGGACAACGGCCAGCGCCGCAAGGGTCTTCGGCTCCAGACCGCATCTGAGCTGCAACCAGACCGGAATCCGTTCCCGCAGCGCGGGACCCGGCCGCTCCCACCACCGCCCCGACGCACCGGAAGCCGGACTCGGGCTCGGGCTCGGGCTCGGGCTCGGGTTCGCGCTCCGGCTCGGGTTCGCGCTCCGGCTCGGGTTCGGGGCTTGAGCCGAGGCCGAGCTCGGAGGCGGTGCCGAGACCGGAGCCCGGGCAGAAGCAGGGGCAGGAGCCACCCCCGGCACGGGCCGCGCGACCCGTCCACCGGACACATCCGTCATGAGGGCGTCCGCCCGTCGGCGGGAAGCCGCGGCCATGGCCTCCGCCCGCCCGCGCGACGACGAGCACCGCCGACCGGGTCCGCTGCGGACACGGACGTCCGAGGCCGGGGCCCGGCCGGGACCGCTGCCACTGGTTGCACGAGGTGATCGGAGAGTCATGCCTCACGACGGTAGGCACATCTGCCCGAACCCGCCGAGCAGCCCCGATTCCGGTGGACAACCGACCAGTTGTGGACAACTCGGCCACCCCTGGGGGTGACGCACAGAAGACCGGCGGAGTCGCCGGCCCCGGGTCAGCGCGGCGAGACCACTGCCCCGAGCAGACCGGGCCCGGTGTGCGCACCGATCACCGCGCCCACCTCGCTCACATGCAGATCGACCAGACCCGGCACCCGTTCGCACAGCCGCTCGGCGAGCCGTTCGGCCCGCTCGGGTGCCGCCAGGTGGTGCACGGCGATGTCCACACGGCCGCTGCCCGCACGCTCCACGACGATCTCCTCCAGGCGCGCGATCGCCTTCGAGGCCGTCCGTACCTTCTCCAGCAGGTCGATGTGTCCGCCGTCGAGCTGGAGCAGCGGCTTCACGGCGAGCGCCGACCCCAGCAGCGCCTGCGCGGCCCCGATGCGGCCGCCTCGGCGCAGGTAGTCGAGCGTGTCGACGTAGAAGTACGCGGAGGTGCCCGCGGCCCGCTTCTCCGCGGCGGCGACCGCCTCGTCCAGGCTTCCGCCCGCCTCCGCCGTCTCCGCCGATGCCAGGGCACAGAAACCGAGGGCCATGGCGACCATCCCGGTGTCCACCACCCGTACCGGAACCGGCGCGTCCTTCGCCGCGAGCAGAGCGGCGTCGTACGTACCCGAGATCTCGGCCGAGAGGTGCAGCGAGACGATGCCGGTGGCCCCGGCCTCGGCCGCCGCACGGTACGCGGCGGCGAACACCTCCGGACTCGGCCGGGACGTGGTCACGGGACGACGCTTCTGGAGCGCCACCGCGAGGGAACGGGCCGAGATCTCGGTGCCGTCCTCCAGGGCCTGATCACCGAGGACCACGGTCAGCGGCACCGCGGTGATGCCGTGCCGCTCCATCGTCTCGGGCGGCAGGTAGGCCGTGGAATCGGTGACGATCGCGACATGGCGGGACATGAGCGGGAGGTTACCTGGCGAGTCCGTGTCCCGGCAGTCCGACCCCGGTCGGATGATCTCTCCTGACCTCTTCGGACCGCATCCTGTCGCAGCCGGTCATCGAACGTCTCAGTTCGTCGTTTCCGGCCGGGCCGCCTTCTGCCACGGATATTCGGTCTGCCGTCGCGGGTCCGGAGCCGTGATCGACCGGGCCGCTCCGTCGGCCGGCCCGCTCCCCTGCCCCTGCCCCCGCTCCTGCGCCTGCCCGTATCCCTGCCCCTGACCCTGACCCTGGCCCTGGCCCTGTGGCGTGTCCGTCTCCACCGTCCAGTGCCGAAGCGCTCCGGCCTCCACGTCGATCTGTGCGTTCAGCGCGTCAAGATCGTCGTCGGTGAACCTCCGCGCCCGGTCCAGCGCGGCCCACCGCAGCGAGTCGGCGGAGTGCGTGATCCGTTCCGTACGCTGCTTCAGGCCCGGCAGCAGCGAGGCGACGGTCGCCCGGTCGGGATCGCGCTCCAGTTTCTTCAGCTCTTCGTCCAGCTCCCGCCCGTGCACACTCAGCCTCTGGAAGAGGCCCAGCGACTCCGAGAGCGAGGCGTCCTCGACGGATCCCGCCCGCAGCGCCTCCTGCGTGGCCCGCATGGATGTGCGCAGTGCCAGCCGCAGGTGCGCCAGCTCCCCGCCCACGCCCGCCTGGCCGAAGCTCTTCGCCCGCAGCGTGGTCTCCTCGACGGTGCGCCGCGCCTGTGTGATCGTACGGTCCACACCGCGCTTCGCAGCGCCGATGGCTTTGACGCCCACGTACACGCCCAGGGCCACGAAGGCGAAAAAGAGCAACCCCAGAATCAGGATCACGGCTTCCATGAGCGCCCCTCGGTGTCGTTTCGGCTGCCGGTGCCGGCCCCTCCACCGTAAACGGAAAGGGCAGGCCGAGGGTTCCTCCGGAACCCCAGACCTGCCCTTAGGGGAATGCCCCCACACCATCGCGCGGCGCGGTCAGCGCCTCACGCGGGACGCCGTGACATCACGCCGGGACGATGTTGACCAGCTTCGGTGCCCGCACGATCACCTTGCGGATGCCGGCGCCGTCCAGCGCCGCCACCACGGCCGGATCGGCCAGCGCCAGCGCCTCCAGCTCCTCGTCCGAGATCGACGGGGAGATCTCCAGGCGCGCCTTGACCTTGCCCTTGACCTGCACGACGCAGGTCACGGTCTCGTCCACGACATACGCCGGGTCGGCGACCGGGAAGTCCTGGTGCACGACCGACTCCGTGTGGCCCAGCCGACGCCACAGCTCCTCGGCGATGTGCGGGGCCAGCGGTGCCACCAGCAGCACCAGCGACTCGGCGACGGACCGGGGCAGCGGGCCGCCCGCCTTGGTCAGGTGGTTGTTCAGCTCGGTGACCTTGGCGATCGCCGTGTTGAAGCGCATCCCGGCCATGTCCTGGCCGACGCCGTCGATCGCCTTGTGCAGCGCACGCAGCGTCTCCTCGCCCGGCTCCGTGTCGACGACGGTGACCGCACCGGTCTCCTCGTCGACGACATTGCGCCACAGCCGCTGCAGCAGCCGGTACTGACCGACGACGGCGCGCGTGTCCCACGGCCGCGACACGTCCAGCGGGCCCATCGCCATCTCGTACAGGCGCAGCGTGTCCGCCCCGTACTCGGCGCAGATCTCGTCCGGCGTGACGGCGTTCTTCAGGGACTTGCCCATCTTGCCCAGGACGCGGCTGACCTTCTCGCCCTGGTAGTAGAACGTTCCGTCGCGCTCCTCGACCTCGGCCGCCGGGACCGCGATGCCGCGGCTGTCCCGGTAGACGAACGCCTGGATCATGCCCTGGTTGTACAGCTTGTGGAACGGCTCGGCGGACGAGATGTATCCCAGGTCGTGCAGCACCTTGGACCAGAAACGGGCGTACAGCAGGTGCAGGACTGCGTGCTCGGCGCCGCCGACGTACAGGTCGACACCGCCGGTCGGCTGGCCCTCGCGCGGGCCCATCCAGTACTGCTCGATCGCCGGGTCGACCAGCTTCGCCTCGTTGTTCGGGTCCAGATAGCGCAGCTCGTACCAGCAGGAGCCCGCCCAGTTGGGCATGGTGTTGGTCTCACGGCGGTACTTCTTCGGACCGTAGCCGTCGCCCAGGTCCAGGGTGACGTTGACCCACTCGGCGTTCCGGGACAGCGGGGTCTCGGGCTGGGTGTCGGCGTCGTCGGGGTCGAAGGTGCGCGGCGAGTAGTCGTCGACCTCCGGCAGCTCCAGGGGCAGCATCGACTCGGGCAGCGGGTGGGCGACGCCGTCCTCGTCGTAGACGATCGGGAAGGGCTCGCCCCAGTAGCGCTGGCGGCTGAACAGCCAGTCACGCAGCCGGAAGTTGACGGTGCCCTCGCCGACGCCGTGCGCCGTCAGCCACTCGGTGATCCTCGCCTTGGCGTCGACGACACCCAGACCGTCCAGCGAGATCTCGTCATTGGCGGAGTTGACCAGCTTCGCGTCGTACGAGCCGAAGGCGTCGTCCCAGGCCGAGGGGTCCGTGCCGCGGTCGTCCGACGGCTCGACGACACAGCGCATCGGCAGCTCGAAGGCGCGCGCGAAGGCGAAGTCGCGCGCGTCGTGCGCCGGTACGGCCATGATCGCGCCGGTGCCATAACCCATCAGGACGTAGTCGGCGATGAAGACGGGGACCTTCTCGCCGCTGACCGGGTTGGTCGCGTACGCACCGGTGAAGACACCGGTCTTGTCCTTGGCCTCGGCCTGCCGCTCCACGTCGGACTTGGCGGCGGCCAGCTTGCGGTAGGCGGCGACGGCCTCGGCCGGGGAGGCATATCCGCCGGTCCACACCGCATGGGTGCCCTCGGGCCAGGCGGCCGGGGTGATCCGCTCGACCAGCTCGTGCTCGGGTGCCAGCACCATGTAGGTGGCGCCGAACAGGGTGTCCTGGCGGGTGGTGAAGACGGTGATGCTGCTGACGTCGTCGACCGGGAAGTCGACACGGGCGCCTTCGGAGCGCCCGATCCAGTTGCGCTGCTGCAGCTTGATCGCCTCGGGCCAGTCCAGCCCGTCCAGGTCGTTCAGCAGCCGGTCGGCGTAGGCGGTGATGCGCATGTTCCACTGGCGCAGCTTGGCCTTGAAGACGGGGAAGTTGCCGCGCTCGGAGCGGCCGTCGGCCGTCACCTCTTCATTGGCCAGCACGGTGCCCAGACCGGGCGACCAGTTGACGGGCGCGTCGGAGGCGTACGCCAGGCGGTAGTCGCCCAGCACGTCGGCGCGCTCGACGGCGCTCAGCGCGCTCCAGTCACGGCCGTCCGGGGTGGGGCGTGCGCCGCTCTCGAACTGCGCGACCAGCTCGGCGATCGGGCGGGCCCGGTCGGCCTCGGTGTCGTACCAGGAGTTGAAGATCTGCAGGAAGATCCACTGGGTCCACTTGTAGTACTCCGACTCGATCGTGGCGAACGAGCGGCGCTTGTCGTGGCCCAGGCCCAGCCGGCGCAGCTGAGCGGTCATGTTCTCGATGTTGGCCTCGGTGGAGACCCGCGGGTGCGTGCCGGTCTGCACCGCGTACTGCTCAGCGGGCAGGCCGAAGGCGTCGAAGCCCAGGGTGTGCAGCACGTTGTGCCCGGTCATCCGCTGGTGACGGGCGAAGACGTCGGTGGCGATGTAGCCCAGCGGGTGACCGACGTGCAGGCCCGCACCCGAGGGGTACGGGAACATGTCCATGATGAACTTCTTCGGCCTCGCGGCCAGCTCCGCATCGCCCGCCAGGTCACCGCTCGGGTTCGGCGCCTCGTACGTGCCCTCTGCGTCCCAGAAGTCCTGCCAGCGTGCCTCGATGTCGGCGGCCATCGCCGCCGTGTAGCGGTGCGGCGCAGCCGTCTCGGCTGCGGAAGTCGTCTCGCTCATGATCCTCAAAGCTCCATCGATCGTCATCTGCCGGCGCCCATGTCTACGGACACGCGTCTACGGAAACGAAAAATCCCCTCGCACAGGAGGGGACGCCGCGCCGATTCCGACCAGGCATTCTCACCGGTCGGGACTGATCAGCGCGGCTCGCTAAGCAGAAGGCGTACGGCACGCATGGCGTCAGGGTACCGCACGGGCCCGGAACCGGGCCGGGCGCGGCCGGACCGTGGACAGGGCGGCGGGCGCGACCGTACGGCACCCTCCCGGCTTTCCGCAGGTGGAACGGTGGCGGGCTCGCGGGTGCGCCCTGAACACACACGCGAAGCGGGTCACCCTGTAAGGATGACCCGCTTCGCGTTCTTCACTGTGGAGCTAAGGAGAATTGAACTCCTGACCTCCTGCATGCCATGCAGGCGCTCTACCAACTGAGCTATAGCCCCGTGCTGTTTTCCGCCCGGTTCCCCCGGCGACATCGAGAACATTACCGGTGACCCCACCGGTCCACCAAATCGATTCCCCGTCGCGCCGATTTGACCGGTTCTGCGACATCGCCTCGGTGGCCGGACGCGCCGATGCCGGCGGGGGTCAAGCCGTGGCGAAGGAGTAGAAGCGCTTGAGCGTGCAGTGCTCCTCCAGCAGCCGGCCGTAGATCGGCTCCCCCTCCAGCTCCCGATAGGTCTCGATCGGGTCGCCCTTTATGATCAGCGCCCGCGCGCACTCCTCGCACCAGTACTGGTACTCCGGATTGATCGGGTCCATGTCCCTGACGATGGGCGTGCCGCTGCCGCACCAGTCGCATTTCCGCCTGTGTGCACCCATGGGTCAGCTCCGGCTTTGGCCGCGAGTCGCAGGGAATCCGGGAACAAGGGGCAGGTCGGGGACCTCGTGGCGGCTCGCAGGCATCGCGCGCTCCCTCCCGTTCGGTCCGTCGGCCCCCTCCGGCGCTCCGATTCTGCCATGACCCCGCAAGAGGGGAAGCCCGCCGGAGTTCCGGCCGTTCACCGATGCCGTACGAGACCCGCCGCAGCCCCTGCCACGGCGGCCACGAAGAGGGCGAGGGCGCATACCCACAACGCGTGCCCGGACCCCTGCGCCCCTTGTGCGTCAAGGCGGTTGAGGTAGAGCGTGCCGAGCGCGGCGACCCCGGTCAGCTGACCGAGCTGGGTGACCGTCACCAGTGCGCCGCTCGCGTCGGCCGCGTCCTTGGGACGTACGTCCGCCAGCGCCCTCGTGAGGGTGGGGCCGAAGCCCAGCGCCATCCCGGCACCCATCACCACGAAGGCCACGTACAGCGCGGGACCGCCGTCGCCGCCGTCTCGCATCAGCAGCCCGACGGCCACGGCGGCTGCGGCCATGAGTACGAACCCGCCCGGTACCAGGGCCCCTTGGAGCCGGGCGGGCCACCGTCGCCAGGTCAGTCCGGTCACACCGAACACCAGCGCCGTCGGCGCGAACATCAGACCCGCGCGCAACGGCGAGTAACCCAGACCTCCCTGGACGTGCAGCGTCATCGCAAAGAGGAAGCCCGCATTGATCGCCATCACCAGAAGAAGGCGCAGCGCGGCCCGGGCGATGCCGGGAACGCGCAGCACCCCGGGCGCGATCAGGGGCGCACCACCGCGCGCGGCCAGCCGTGACTCGTGTCCGACGAAGCCCGCGAAGAGCCCCACGGACGCGGCCGGGCAGACCCGGGACCAAACCGGCCAGTCCAGCTCCTGCCCGAGCACCAGGGGAACGGTGAACAGCGTGACGGCGGCGGCGAGCAGTACCAGCCCCGGCAGATCGAGGCCGCGGCCCCGGGCCCGGACCCTGCCGGGCGCGGTACGCGGTTCGCGCGGCAGGACCCTGATGCCGAGCACCAGCAGGACGAGCCCGATCGGCACGTTGACCAGGAAGACAGGCCGCCAGCCCGCGCCGAACAGATCGGCACTGACCAGCACCCCGCCGACCACCTGTCCGGCCGCCGCCCCGGTGGCGAGCACCGCGCTGTAGGCGCCGAGCGCCCGGACCCGTGCCTCACCGGTGAAGTGGCGCTGGATGAGGCTGAGCACCTGCGGAATCATCACCGCGGCGGCCGCGCCCTGCACCAGCCGGAAGGCGATCAGCTGCCCGGTTCCCGCGGCGAGTCCGCAGGCGAGCGAGGCGGCGGTGAAGACGAACAGCCCGGCCAGATGGGCCCGGCCGTGTCCGAGCAGGTCGCCGAGCCTGGCGCCGGTGATGAGCAGCACCGCGTACGTGATGGTGTAGCCGGCCACGACGAGCTGCAAACCGGCGCCGGAGGCGCCGAGTTCGCTCCGGATCGTCGGGGCGGCGACGTTGACGATGAAGATGTCGAGCAGCGCCATGAACTGGGCCGCGAGCACCAGCGCGAGCACTCTCGCCGAGCGGTTGTCAGTGGTGGAGTCTTCACTGGTTACGGAATGTGGAGTTGCCTCGGAGGCCGTCGTCATGACATCGAGCCTGGCCCCGGCCGCATACGGGTAACGAGAGCCCGCTGATGCTGGTACCGACAGCACCTGGCAACTCCCCTGCGGGGCACCGACCATGGGGGGTGTGACTACGGTGACGACACATCAGGCGGCGCATCCGGCGGAGAACCCGACGGGCCGTCACCGGCGGCGTCCGGAGCTCGCTGCGTTTCTGCGCAATCGCCGGGCGCGGGTGACACCCGCCGATGTGGGCATGGCACCCGGCCTGCGCCGCCGCACCCCGGGCCTTCGCCGCGAGGAGGTCGCGCAGCTCTCCGGCGTCGGTGTCACCTGGTACACCTGGCTGGAGCAGGGCCGTCCGATCAACGCCTCCCCGCAGGTGCTGGACGCCGTGGCGCGCACGCTGCGGCTGGACGCGTCGGAGCGCGAACACCTCTACCACCTGGCGGAGGTGGCCTACGCACCCGGCAGGCAGTCCGACGCCATCGAGGTGGGGCCGGAGATCCAGGGCATCATCGACGCGCTCGATCCGCACCCCGCCGTGGTCTACAACACGAGGTACGACGTCCTGGCCACCAACCCCGCCTATCGCGACCTGTTCGTCGTCCCCGAGACCGTGGGAGCGGGGATACGCAACGTGCTGTGGACGCTGTTCACGGTCTCCGAAGAGGCCTCTCCCGTCGTTCACCGCACGCAGGAGCTGCCGATCATGGTGGCCACGCTGCGGGGCGCGTACGGGCGCCATACGGGCGAGCCCGCCTGGGAGTCGTTCGTCGAACGGCTCTCGGCCGCCAGCCCGTACTTCGCCGAGCTGTGGCGCAGCGGGGCCGTCGCCCCGCCCGGGCCGCGGGTGAAGACCTTCCGCCACCGGGCGGTGGCCGGGGAGATGCGGATGACCTCGGTGTCGCTGTCCGTCAACGGGCTGCCGGAGTGCCGGATCGTGGCGTACACACCGGCGGACGAGGAGAGCAGGGAACGGGTTGCCGTGCTGCGGCGGCGCCGGGAGGGCTGAAGAGCGGCATGCAAAGATCCCGCCCCCTGCAGGGGACGGGATCCTGATTGTGGAGCTAAGGAGAATTGAACTCCTGACCTCCTGCATGCCATGCAGGCGCTCTACCAACTGAGCTATAGCCCCGCTGTTCGCTGTGTTTCTCTGCGTTTCCGCGCTGCGAACAAGAAGAACTTTAGCCTGTGACCTGCCGGAAAGTGAAATCCGGCCGGTGCCGGGGTCGGGACGGCCTCAGGTGTCGTCGCCGAGCACCGGCTCGGGCAGTGTGCCGGCGTTGTGCTCCAGCAGGCGCCAGCCCCGCGCACCCTCGCCCAGCACCGACCAGCAGCAGTTGGAGAGCCCGCCGAGTCCTTCCCAGTGGTGCGCCTCCAGGCCCAGCAGCCGGCCGATGGTGGTGCGGATGGTGCCGCCGTGGCTGACCACGACGAGCGTGCCGCTCTCGGGCAGCTTGTCGGCGTGTCCGAGCACGACCGGGGCGGCCCGGTCGGCGACCTCGGTCTCCAGCTCACCGCCGCCGCGGCGCACGGCCTCGCCGCGCTTCCACGCGGCGTACTGCTCGCCGTACTGCCCGAGGATCTCGTCGTGGGTGAGCCCCTGCCAGGCGCCCGCGTAGGTCTCGCGCAGTCCCGCGTCGTGCGCGACTTCGAGGCCGGTGATCGCGGCGAGCTCGGCGGCGGTGGCCGCCGCCCGCTGCAGGTCGGAGGCGACGATCGCGTCCGGCTTCAGCGAGGCCAGCAGCCGGGCGGCCCGCCGGGCCTGCCCGACTCCGGCCTCGGTGAGCGCGATGTCGGTTGACCCCTGGAACCTGCGCTCCAGATTCCAGGCCGTCTGGCCGTGGCGCCAGAGAACGATCCTGCGGCCCCTGCCGCTCGTGCTGCCGTTCAGCTCTGCTCACCTTCCGTGCCGCCGACGAGCCGGGCGTGCTCCTCGGCCTTGCCGCGGGTCTTGACGGCGTCCTCGGGAAGCGGGATCTCGGGGCAGTCCTTCCAGAGGCGCTCCAGCGCGTAGAAGACACGCTCCTCGCTGTGCTGGACGTGGATGACGATGTCGACGTAGTCGAGGAGGATCCAGCGCGCGTCGCGGTCGCCCTCGCGGCGTACCGGCTTGGCGCCGAGCTCCTTCTGGAGCCGCTCCTCGATCTCGTCGACGATCGACTTGACCTGGCGGTCGTTGGGGGCCGAGGCCAGCAGGAAGGCGTCCGTGATCGACAGCACGTCGCTGACGTCGTACGCGATGATGTCGTGCGCGAGCCGGTCGGCGGCCGCCTGGGCGGCGGCGTTGATGAGCTCGATGGAGCGGTCCGTGGCGGTCACATGCAGGCTTTCGTCGGCGGTCAGAGAGACCTCTAGGGTCTCACGGACCGCCGACAGCCCACGCAGCGATTGTTCGGAGATCGAATCGACATCGTCCGGACGGCCGGACGCGGGTCACTTGATCTTGTAGTCCTGGCCGAGCAGAACGGACACATCCGCGTTCGCGGCGGGCTTGCCCTGCTTGACCGCCTCCATCGGCAGATCCAGGGTCTTGGCGACCTGCGTCGCCTTCTCCTTGTCCGCCGCGCTCCGGTAGACGACCTCGGACGTCGCCACGGTCCCGGCCGTTCCGCCGCCGACGAAGGTGTAGCCGCCGTTGACCAGCTTGATCTGCGCGGACCCCGTGCCGTCCTCGTTCCCGGTGGCGTTCTTGACGCCGACCCGCACCGGTGCGTCCGCGCCGGCATCCGGGGCCTTGACCGAGCCGCCCAGGATGTCCTTGACGACGCTCTCGGTGGCCGCGTCGGTGAGTGATCCGTCGGCCTGCACCGGCAGCACCGCCGTCTTGTAGTCGCCCATCTTGGCGTGCTGGGCGAGCTTCGCCAGGGAGGCTCCCAGGTCCTTCTCGGGAAGCGAGGGGTCGAGGATCTGCGCCAGCGTCTGCACGGTGACCGTGGCGGCCTTCGGGTCGTCCGAGATCTTCCGCAGCACGCCGCGCATGACCTCCCCGAACCGTGTGAGCTGCTTCGTCTCGGCCTCGCCCGGCCCCTGGTAGGTGGCGTACGCGACGGCCATCTGGCCGCTCAGGGTCTGCGCCTCGCCCTTCTTCACCAGGGGGGCGGCACCCTTCTTCTGGTCCGGCACATCGGTGTCGGTGTCGACCTCGATGTTGCCGACCAGATCGACAAGGGTCTCCAGGTACGGGGTGTCGAGCCGCCACGTGCCGCTGATGTCGGTGCCGAGGAGGGTGCCGATGGACTCGCGGGTTCCGGTGGTGCCGTCGTCCTTGACGGACTTGCCGAGGGTGGTCGCGTTGCCGTCCTCGTCGGCGACCGCGAGCGAGTTGGGCAGCAGGACCGTCGTGCCCTGTTTGGTCGTCACATTGTCGACGAGCAGCGCCGTGGAGGTGCCGCCCTGCTTGGTGTTGCGCAGATGGACCACGATGACGTCCCGCTTCTGCGGGCCCGTCGATGCCGTGCTGTCCTCGTCCGAGCCGGACAGGCCCGGGATCATTCCGGCGGACCAGAGATAGCCGACACCGCCGACCACGACCAGGGCCACCACGACTATGAGCGCGACCATGCGGTTGCGGCCGCGACGCCGTGCCTCCTCGCGCCGCTCACTGCGGCTCTCGGTGAACTTCAGCCAGTCGATGACGTCTTCGGAGTCCTCGTCGGGCTCCTCGATGAAGGAGAACTGCTCGGTGCGGTAGTCGCGGTCGGCGCGGCGCTGCCCGGGAACGGCCGCGTCCGGCTCCGCCCCGGAGTCCGGCACGGGCGCGGGTTCCGGCTCGGGCGGAGCGGGCGCGGGCGGGGCCGGCTGCGCGGCCGCCTGCTGCGGGATGTTCCACTGCTGGGTGGTGTCGACCGCGGCGGGCTGCCCGCCGGTGTCGTAGCCGTATGCGTCGTAGCCGCCGTATGCCTGCTGCTGGGACTGCTGCGGCTGCTGGGCCTGCTGAGGCTGCTGCGCATACGGGTCGTACGCCTGCGGCTGCTGCGGATGGGTCCGGGGCTGGGCGTACGGGTCGTAGCCGTACTCCTGACCGGCCTGCTGAGGCTGCTGGGCCTGCTGAGGCTGCTGCGCATACGGGTCGTACGTCTGCGGCTGGGCCTGCTGCGGCTGCTGGTACACCGGCTGCCCGTACTCGTCGTAGCCGATGATCTGCGGCTGCTGCTGGTAGTACGGGTCGTACGGGTTCTGTCGGTCGTTCACCGGTGCCCCTCTGCGTCGCTCATTCGCCGCGGTACAGCTGGCGCTTGTCGATGTAGCGGACCACGCCGTCCGGCACCAAGTACCAGACCGGATCCCCCTGCGCGACCCTCTCACGGCAGTCCGTGGACGAGATCGCCAGCGCGGGAACCTCCACGAGGGAGACCCCGCCCTCCGGCAGCCCGGCGTCCGTGAGCACGTGCCCCGGGCGCGTCACACCGATGAAGTGGGAGAGCGAGAAGAGTTCGTCGGCGTCCCGCCAGGTGAGGATCTGGGAGAGCGCGTCGGCGCCGGTGATGAAGAAGAGGTCCGCGTCGCCATGGATCGCGCGCAGGTCCCGCAGCGTATCGATGGTGTACGTGGGCCCGCTGCGGTCGATGTCGCTCCGGCTGACCGAGAACTGGGGGTTGGACGCCGTCGCGATGACCGTCATCAGATAACGGTCCTCGGCCGGGGAGACGTGCTTGTGGCTCTTCTGCCACGGCTGCCCGGTCGGAACGAAGATCACCTCGTCGAGGTGGAACTGGGCGGCCACTTCGCTGGCCGCCACCAGGTGTCCATGATGAATCGGGTCAAAGGTCCCGCCCATCACGCCGAGTCGGCGCTTTCCGCGGCCGGTAGGCACTTCCTGCTCTCCCATGCGTGCAGAGCCTACTGGCACAGGTGTACGCCTTCGCCTCAGCGGTCGCGGTTGAAGCGAGTGGTGATCCAGAGCAGGAGCAGCAGCACGACGAACGCACCGCCCCCGGTCATGTACGGGCTGAGGCTTTCGTGGTTGCCACCGTGCTCGCCGCCCTCGGAGGCGAGAGTGACCAGCTGGTGTGCGGTGCTCGTGAGGCTCATCTTCGGCAGGACCTATCGATCGGGAGTCGGAAGGAAGACGTCGCGCACATCGTATGCGGGAGCCCTGGGCACGCTCACGCCGACTCAGTCGTTGTTGTCGTCGTTGCGGTATCCGCGGAGCAGGAACCAGCCGAGCAGCACGGCTCCGACGAGCGAGGCGAGCAGCACGATGCGAAGCGTGTTGCCGGGCCCCTGTTCCCCGGACGCGGCGGCGAGCAGAGCAACGGTATGCGGCATGTCGGGCGTCTCCTCAGTTGTCCACAGCCCCCCGCACACCGTAGCCCCAGCGCCTAGGCTGGGATTTGTCAGGGGGGCGAGCGACATCTCGTACGAACAGGGGGCCCATTCATGACCGAACGCAGCCACGAGAGCCACGAGAACGTGCCGAGCAGGCAGCGCAGGCGTTTCGCGGGCATCTCCTCCCGGGCCTACGAACACCCGGCGGACCGCTCGGCCCTGGTGGCCCTGCGCAAGCTGAGCGGTTTCGACACCGTGTTCAAGACGCTGAGCGGCCTGCTGCCCGAGCGCAGTCTGCGGCTGCTCTTCCTCTCCGACTCCGTCCGGGTGAGCGACGCCCAGTTCGCCCATCTCAACGACATGCTTCGGGACGCCTGTTACATCCTGGACCTGGAGAAGGTCCCGCCGATGTACGTCAACCAGGACCCGCAGCCCAACGCCATGTGCATCGGCCTCGACGAGCCGATCATCGTGGTCACGACCGGGCTGGTGGAACTGCTCGACGAGGAGGAGATGCGGGCCGTCATCGGCCACGAGGTGGGACACGCGCTCTCCGGCCACGCGGTGTACCGCACGATTTTGTTGTTCCTCACCAGTATCGCGTTGAAGGTCGCCTGGATCCCGCTCGGCAATGTCGCGATCATGGCGATCGTGACGGCGCTGCGCGAGTGGTTCCGCAAGTCCGAGCTGTCGGCCGACCGGGCCGGGCTGCTCGTCGGCCAGGATCTGCAGGCGTCGATGCGCGGTCTGATGAAGATCGCGGGCGGCAATCATCTGCACGAGATGAATGTGGACGCCTTCCTCGCCCAGGCCGACGAGTACGAGAAGGGCGGCGATCTGCGCGACTCGGTGCTCAAGATCCTCAACCTGCTGCCCCGCTCGCACCCGTTCACCACGGTGCGCGCGGCCGAGCTGAAGAAGTGGTCCGAGACCCGCGACTACCAGCGGATCATGGACGGTCACTACCCGCGGCGCGACGAGGACAAGGACACCTCGGTGACCGACTCCTTCCGGGAGTCCGCGGCCCACTACGCGGACACGGTGCGTTCCAGCAAGGACCCGCTGATGAAGCTGGTCGGCGACATAGCGGGGGGCGCCGGGGACCTGGGCGGCAAGCTCCGCGACAAGTTCACCGGCCAGGGCGGGAGCCCGGCCGGCAAGGGCGGCGCTACGGACGGCTCCGGGGACTCGGCGAGGCGGAATGAGCCGGGGGACCCTGAGGGGCCGGGGACTGAGCAGGGGCCGTCGGGGAGCTGATCGCCAGGGTCCCGCAGAGCGCCGCCGTGGGCCGGCCCGTCGCGTACGGGTCGGTGCCCGCGGGGCCCCGGGGGACGGCGCGCTGCCCGGCGAGCAGCGGCCGCAGCGCGCCGGTGCTGTCCGCCTGGCACGCCTGCGGCCCGGCCTGGACGTAGCTGGTGCGCAGCTCCAGCCGGTGCAGCCGCAGGTCATCCCGGTCGAAGCGGAAGTGCAGCTCGCGCCGTACGGTGAAGAGCGAGGCGTCGCCCGCCTGTTGGGGCCCTGCGACGGCCGGGCGGAGCGTGTAGGTGAAGGTGTGGTCCGACACCACCTCCAGCGTGTCGGACCCCTCCTCGGCGTAGCTCAGGGTGCCGCGGACCCTGATGTCCGAAGCGGCCAGCGCCACCTTCGCCGGGTCGAACCGCACCAGCCACCCGGTCGCGGCATGACGGCCGTCGTCCTGCGGCCGGTTCATGCTCTGCTCGAACTGGGCCGTCTGGTCCGGGTCCAGCAGCAGCTCCACCGGGCGCACCGCCGCACCGGTGAGTACGTCGGGGTCCAGCGAGGAGGCGACGAGATAGTCCTTGGCGGTGGTCAGGGCGGCCGCCACCTGGCTGTCCGAGAAGTTGTCCGTCCGTCTGATCGCCGGGAGATTGATGCCTGCGGCACCTGTTGCGAAGTGTGCGGCGGGGCTCTTCGCGAGGAGGGCCGCGGCCGTTCCGCCCGGCACGACACCCTGGGGAGCCAGGGGTATGACGGTGGACCTCAGCGGCTCGGCCCGTCCGCCGACGGGTGCCTCGTAGGGGTGGCGAAGGCCCATGTAGACGGCCATTCCGAAGGCCAGGGCGATCAGGAGCACCAGGGCCACGGCGGCTTTGGGCCCGTTGCGCAGGCGCCGGGAGGGCAGGCTGCGTACGGCAGGGGCGTGGTCACGCATGCGCTCCTGGGCGGAGAATTCCTGCAGCCGGGCAGCGCGCACGAACGACTCGTCGAAGACGAGTGAGCGGTACTCGTCCTCACCGCCGCCCGCCGGGCTCTCGGACGGGCCTTCTGGTGGTTCTCCGCGGTCTGCCATGACTTCTCCCGACTCCACGTCACCGACCGGGGCCGTAACGCTTCGCTCTGCTTCGGCCGAATGGCTTCGGACAGGGCCTGCCCGTCATGAGTTCGTATGACGTCGCACGACTGCGCATGTACGGACGAGTGAGAAGCCCCCTCGGGAAGAGGGGTCACACTTTCAGGGTAGGTCGATCGGGACCGGGGTAAACGCCCGGCCGCGAGAGAACCGAGGGAGAACTGCGGAAGAACCGGACGGAAGTTCCGCCACAGCCCGCTCGCACGCCTTCGGGGCGTGCGAGGAAGACGGTGCGAGGAATGCCGAGAGAGCGGGACGTACCCGGGCGTACGCAAGGAGTCCGGGAGCCCGGCTCGCTTCTCAGTCCGTGCGGGGGATCGCGGACACCGTGGGGCGCGGATAGCCGGTGGCGGCCGGTGGAGTGGCGTCGGGGACGGTGCCGGGAGCACTGTCCACGCCGGTCGTGGCGGGCGGCGGGACGGGGTCCTGACTGCTGCCCGAGGAGTTGCGGTAGACGGCGCTGAAGGCCAGCGCCACCATCCCGATGCCCATCAGCACCGCGAGCAGCCACGCCACCGGCCGGTGCCAGCGCGCGGCGCCCCGGTAGGGCCGCAGAGCGCCGCCGTGGCGCCCGTAGGGACTGCGGTCGTACCCGTCGTCGTCGAGGTCCAGCGGGTCGTCGAAGGCACCCTCACGGCCGTACGCGCCGGGGCCGTACCCCTCTTCGTAGAGGTCGTCGTCCAGGGGGCCGCCGCCCGATCGCGCCCGCGAGGCCTCGGCCTCGGCACGTGCCTGGGCGGCTGCCAGAAGCCGCTCGACGGCGGTCGGCTCATGGATCTCGGCGGCCCGTACGAAGTCCTCGTCGAACACCACGGAGGCGAAGTCCTCGTCCGCGCCCCCGCGGTCGTCGTCGGGCTCCCAGCCGTCCGGGAACGGCCTGCCCCCCACGTCGTCCGGCACCGTTCCAGACTAGCCCCGCCGGGACGTTCTGGGCAGGGAGCCCGCAACATTCACCGGCCCCCGAAGGTCACCGAAGGCCGTTCCGAGGTCACCGCACGTGGCCGTCGCCCGTGACGATGTACTTCGTCGAGGTGAGCTCCGGCAGGCCCATCGGGCCCCTGGCGTGCAGCTTCTGCGTGGAGATGCCGATCTCGGCGCCGAAGCCGAACTGACCGCCGTCGGTGAAGCGGGTGGACGCGTTCACGGCCACCGTCGTGGAGTCCACCAGCTGGGTGAAGCGGCGGGCCGCGGCCTGGGAGGTGGTCACGATCGCCTCGGTGTGGCCGGAGGACCAGAGCCGGATGTGCGCGACGGCCGCGTCCAGCGACTCCACCACGGCCGCGGCGATGTCGTAGGAGAGGTACTCGGTCTCCCAGTCCTCCGGCGTCGCCGCCACCACGGTGGCCTCGGACCCCTCGGCGTATGCGAGCACCCGCTCGTCGCCGTGCACGGTCACGCCCGCGTCGGCCAGCGCGTCCAGAGCGCGCGGCAGGAACCGCGCGGCGACGTCCTGGTGGACCAGGAGCGTCTCGGCGGCGTTGCAGACGCTCGGGCGCTGCGCCTTGGAGTTGATCAGGATGTCCACGGCCATGTCGAGGTCGGTCTGCGCGTCCACGTACACATGGCAGTTGCCGGTACCGGTCTCGATGACCGGCACGGTGGATTCCTCGACCACCGTACGGATCAGTGAGGCGCCGCCGCGCGGGATGAGGACGTCGACCAGGCCGCGGGCCCGCATCAGTTCCCGTACCGAGTCACGGCTCTCGCCCGGGACCAGCTGCACCGCGTCGGCCGGGAGTCCGGAACCGCCGACCGCGTCGCGCAGCACCCGTACGAGCGCGACATTGGAGGAGTGCGCCGAGGACGAGCCGCGCAGCAGGACGGCGTTGCCCGACTTCAGGCAGAGGGCCGCGGCGTCGACCGTCACATTGGGCCGGGCCTCGTAGATGATCCCGACCACGCCGAGCGGCACCCGGACCTGTCGCAGGTCGATGCCGTTGGGCAGGGTCGAGCCGCGGACGACCTCGCCGACCGGGTCGGGCAGCGCCGCCACGTCCCGCACATCGGCGGCGATGGCGCGGATCCGCTCCGGGGTGAGGGTGAGCCGGTCGATGATCGACTCGCTGGTCCCGGCCTCGCGGGCGCGGGCGACGTCCTCGGCGTTGGCGGTGACGATCTCGCTCGTCCGCACCTCCAGCGCGTCCGCGATCGCCAGCAGTGCGTCGTCCTTCGCCGCGCGCGGCAGCGGCGCGATGTCGGCCGCGGCGGAGCGTGCCCGGTAGGCGGCCTGGGCGACCGGGGACATGTTGTCGTACGGCGAGAGCGTGGTCATGCCCGCAGGGTAGTGCGCACACTGCGGGCATCCGTCACTTATCCCGTGATGCGAGACGACCGCGCCCGGGACGGCCGTCCCGGGCGCGGTCGCCCGCTCAGTACGGGTGCACTCCGACCGGAGCGGCCGGCGGCGGCCCGTACCCCTCGGCGACGCGCTGGTGGTACGTCTCGCGGTCGATGACCTCCAGGCCGACGATCTCCCAGGGCGGAAGCCTGGCCGTGGAGCGGTGCTCGCCCCACAGCCGCAGCGCGACAGCTGCCGCGTCGTGCAGATCGCGGGCCTCTTCCCAGTAGCGGATCTCCGCGTGGTCGTTGGCGTACCGGCTGGTCAGCAGGAAGGGATGGTCGTGCGCGAGCTGTTCGAGTCCGCGTCTGATCTCCTTCAGGGGAGTGTCGGCTCCCGAGACGCTGAGCGTGATGTGCCACAGCTTCGACGGGGTGCGTTCCTCCCTCACCGCCGTCTGCTCGGGCCGGGTGGTCCGGTCGTCCCCTCGCTCCGTGGTCCGGCTCCCGTCGAAGCCGGCACCTGCTCCGACACTGGTCAGGGCCCGGCCACCCGTTCCTCGGGGCGGCGCCCCCGGGCGCGCTCGTCTCACCGGCGGCCTCCTGTGAATGCGTTTACTGTGCTGTACCCCGCTGTTTCCCCGTTACAAAGTTGACCAGTCCGCGGCCGGGGATGGGGCGGTTTTCGTGAAGGTCTCTGCCCCGAGACTGGACTTTCAGCCGTTTCAGGGGTTTGTCAGGTGTGCAGTACGACCAGATCGTCCCTGTGTACGACCTCGCGCTCGTAGGCCGGACCGAGTTCCCGCGCCAGGTCGCGGGTGGAGCGGCCGAGCAGCTGCGGGATCTCCTTGGCATCGAAGTTGACGAGCCCGCGGGCCACGGGCCGGCCTTCGAGGTCGCGCAGTTCCACCGGGTCGCCGGCGGTGAACTCGCCCTGGACCGAGGCGATCCCGGCGGGCAGCAGCGAGCTGTGGCGGTCGACGACGGCCCGCACGGCCCCGTCGTCGAGGGTCAGTGAGCCCTGCGGGGTGGAGGCGTGGGCGAGCCAGAGCAGCCGGTCGGCCGAGCGGCGCCCGGTGCGGTGGAAGTACGTACCGGTGTCGCGTCCGGCCAGGGCGTCGGCGGCCCGGCTCGCCGAGGTGAGGACGACGGGGACGCCGGCGGCCGTGGCGATCCGGGCGGCCTCGACCTTGGTGACCATGCCGCCGGTGCCGACGCCCGCCTTCCCGGCGCTGCCGATGGTGACGCCCGCCAGATCCTCGGGGCCGGCCACCTCGGCGACCCGCGAGGTGCCCGGGGTGCTGGGGTCGCCGTCGTAGAGGCCGTCCACGTCCGAGAGGAGGACCAGCAGGTCCGCGCGGACGAGGTGGGCGACGAGCGCGGCGAGCCGGTCGTTGTCGCCGAAGCGGATCTCGTCGGTGGCGACGGTGTCGTTCTCGTTGACGACCGGGAGCGCGCCCATGTCCAGGAGCTGGTCGAGGGTGCGGCAGGCGTTGCGGTAGTGGGCGCGGCGGCTGGTGTCGTTGCTGGTGAGCAGCACCTGGCCGACGCGGACTCCGTACCGTGCGAAGGAGGCGGTGTAGCGGGCGACGAGCAGTCCCTGGCCGACGCTGGCGGCGGCCTGCTGCCGGGCCAGGTCCTTGGGGCGGCGCAGCAGTCCGAGCGGGGCGAGCCCGGCCGCGATGGCGCCGCTGGAGACGAGCACGATCTCGCGCTCCCCGCCGCTTCTCACCTTGGCCAGTACGTCGACGAGCGCGTCGACACGGTCCGCGTCGAGGCCGCCCGCGGCGGTGGTGAGGGACGAGGAACCGACCTTGACCACGATCCTGCGGGCCTCTGTGACGCCCTGCCTTGCCCCTGACACGTCCATCCCCAATGATTCGGCCTCGCCCAGCCCCCGCAATCTACGCGAGCCGCGGAAACGGCGCCCGTGCGTTCCGCCCTCTGGACCGGCGCCGCCCGGCGGCCGCGCCGCACCGGCCGTTCATCCGCGCGACCGCGCGCATATACCGAATGTCGTGGGACTCCTCGGGCAGTATCCGCACACTGTCGGCAGAATCACGCCGTGTCGGAGCACGCAACCATCGGGGCATCTCGACCATCTAACAGCCGATAGGGTGCACGGCGGGCGGCTTTCCATGCCCATTTCCAGCAGCGCAGGCCCTGCGTCCGCCGCCGGCCAGAGGGACTTCTCACAGACATGGGACAGCAGCAATGCCAGTCAAAGTAAGTGTCGTCATTCCTGTATACAACCCGGGCAAGTACATCGACCCCTGCATCGACTCGCTGCTGCGACAGACTCTCCCGGCAGGGGAATTCGAAGTTCTCTTCGTCAACGATGGCTCGACGGACGACACTCGTGAGCGACTCGAGAAGCTGGCCGGGGAGCACCCGCACTTCCGTGTGATCACCATCCCGAACTCCGGCTGGCCCGGAAAGCCCCGCAACATCGGTGTGGACGAGGCGAAGGGCGAGTACGTCCAGTTCGTCGACCAGGACGACTACCTCGCCTCCGGCGCCCTGCAGCGGCTGTACGACATGGGTCACCGCAACGGTTCGGACATCGTCATCGGCAAGGTGGCGAGCAACTTCCGCGGCGTCCCGCACGGTGTGTTCAAGAAGAACCGCGAGAAGTGCACCCTGCACGACGCGCCCCTGTACGACAGCCTCACGCCGCACAAGATGTTCCGTACGGAGTTCCTCCGCGAGAACGGCATCGCCTACCCCGAGGGCAAGCGCCGGCTCGAGGACCAGCTCTACATGATGCAGGCGTACTTCCCCGCCAAGGTCGTCTCGATCCTCGGCAACTACACCTGCTACTACTACTCCCGCCGGGACGACGGCCAGAACGCCGGTTCCGCGAAGATCATCCCGTCCGGCTACTACGGCAACCTCCGTGAGGTCCTCGACGTCGTCGTGGAGAACACGGAGCCCGGCGAGTTCCGGGACATGCTGCTGCGCCGCTTCTACCGCGTCGAGATGCTCGGCCGGCTCAGCGAGCCCGCCGTCCTCAAGTACGACCCCGAGTACCTGGACGAGATGTGCGACGCCGTCCAGGGCCTGGCCACGGACTTCATGGACGACGGGGTGCACGACGGGCTCGGTCCGGTGCTCCGGCTGCGCTCCTCGCTGCTGCGCAACAATGACCGCCAGGGCCTCGTCCGGATCTCCCGGTTCGCCGCGTCGGTCAAGGCGGCGGCCCGCCTGGAGAAGTTCGACTGGCGGCCGGACGGCAGGATCGACCTCACCATCAGCGGCCGTCTCGTCCACGGCGAGGACCAGGCCCCGCTGACGCTGCTGCGCCGCGACGGGCGCTACTTCCTGCACCCCGACATCACCGAGGGCCTGCTGCCGGACGGCGAGCTGCTGGACGTCACCGACGACATGTCCGGGTTCTCCGCCGAGGTGTCGCTGCGCAACCGCGAGACCGCCGTCGAGTGGTCCTGCCCCGCGACCTTCACCGCCCGTGTCGAGGAGCTCGGCGACGACGTCTGCGAGGTCGTCCTGCACGGCAGCGGCCAGATCGGTTCGGAGGCGGTCAAGGGCCGCGGCCGGGTGTCGCGCGGCTTCTGGGACGTCTGGGTGCCGCTGCGCGGTCTCGGTCTGGTCCGCAAGGCCCGGCTCGGCGCCGACCGCGCCCCGGAGGTGGACGCCGCCTGCCTGCCGGCCTCGCTGGGTTCACCGGCCCGTGCCGTCATCCCGTACTTCACCGACCCGCACGGCAACATCACCCTCGATGTGGCCCGCCGTTCCAAGAGGCTGGCCGAGTACCTCGAAGGCCGCCCGGTGCGCCGCTCCCCCGGCAGCCCCACCGAGCTGCGGCTGGACCTGTTCACCACGTCCGCCACCGCGCCCTCCGCGACCACGCTGGTCCTGAGCCCGGCGGACGGCTCCGACGGCCCGTCCCACCAGCTCCGCACCACGCTGCGCCCCACCGACGGCCGGGCCCACCTGACGGTGCCCGACCGCGCGCCGGGCGTCGCGCCCGGCACCTGGAAGCTCGCGGTCCGGCTGGACGGCGACAAGCATCCCGCGTTCCACCTCTGCGACGTCGCCGTCGGCAAGAGCGGCCGGATCACCGTCCCGCAGAGCCTGCCCGCGATCGAGGCCGAGATCATGCAGGGAATCGTCGGCAGGCGCCGGAAGGCGAAGCTGCGCCGCGCGCTGCGCGCGGTCGGCGGCCCCCTCGTGCGCCGGCTCCCGGCCAAGAGCCGCAAGCGGGCACGGCGCCTCGCCGCCCGGTTCACCGGCTGACCCCGCCCCGTACCTCCGTACGCTTCCCACCAGCACACACCGGCCGGATCCATCGGCCACGAGCGACAGAACAAGGACGTGATCGCATGCGGCAGCTCTCCATCGCAGGGGCCTGGGTGCATGAGCCCAAGGTCTTCCCGGACAGCCGCGGCAGCTTCCACGAGTGGTTCAAGGCGTCGGAGCTCAGCGAGGCCGTCGGGCACACGCTGCGGCTCGCCCAGGCCAACTTCTCCGTCTCCAGCCGGGGAACGCTGCGCGGCGTGCACTTCGCCGACGTGCCGCCGAGCCAGGCGAAGTACGTCAAGTGCGTGCGCGGCGCGGTGCTCGACGTCATCGTGGACATCCGGGTCGGCTCCCCCACGTACAAGCAGTGGGAGGCCGTCCGGCTCGACGACGTCGACCACCACTCCGTGTACCTCGCCGAGGGGCTCGGCCACGCCTTCATGGCGCTGACGGACGACGCCTCGGTCGCCTATCTGTGCTCCGAGGGCTACGCGCCCGGCCGCGAGCACGGCATCAATCCGCTCGACCCCGAGCTGGGCATCGAGTGGCCGCAGGGGATCACCCCGCTGCTGTCCGACAAGGACGCCGCGGCGCCCTCGCTGGCCGAGGCCGAGCAGCAGGGCCTGCTGCCCACGTACGAGGCGTGCCAGGAGTACTACGCGCAGCTGCGCGCCCGCGGCTGAGCCGCCGGTACGCCGAAGCCCCCGTGGTCCGTGCGGATCACGGGGGCTTCGTGCTGTCCGGACCGGGTCAGCCCGTCACGGCCTCGATGCGCGAGCGCAGCGGCGCGAACGCGGAGCGCGGGCGGCGCAGGTTGCGGGCGCGGGCCAGGGCCGGCCAGAAGTCGGCGCGGAGCAGGGTCTCGGGCCGGACGGCGTTCTTGCGCACCAGCACCTCTTCGGGCACGTCCTGCGGGTCGGGTACGACGAACTCCTCGATGATCTTGTCGTACGCGTTCTTCAGGATGTCGCTGCCGGGGTCGGCGCCGAACACGGCGACCACGCCGGTCGGTTCCGTGTCCACCTCGACGACCACCAGGTCGGGGCGGTAGCGGCGCAGTACCTGCACGACCTTGTACACGTCGCCGGTCCAGAACTTGGTGTGGCGGTCGCGGGCCGCCTCGTCGACGTCGCGCGGGAGCATGTCGTCCAGCACGATCACGCTCGACCAGCGGGAGTGCTTCTCCACGTTCATGAAGTCGCGCAGCGCGTACTCGAAGAGGTGCATGCCGTCGATGAAGGAGAGCTCCAGCTTCGGGTCCCCGCCGAGCACGTTGAGCGGATCGCGGCGGGCGAGGGCGCGGAACGGGTTCCGGCCGTTGCGCAGGTGCAGCAGCGGGTCCTTGCGGGCGAAGAAGTCGTCGCTCGTCGCCTTGACCAGGTGGACGTCACAGCTGATGTCCGTCACGACCCGGAAGGCGGGGTCGACGGCGACGGAAGGGACCCGTGAAAGGGCCAAACTTCTGCCGTCGTTGACCCCGATCTCCAGATAGTTCCGGGGGCGGTATACGCGGTGCAGATGACGCAGGAAGTCGTGGCGGTTCACTTGGAGCAGCCCTTCGCAGGTAACCAACTGGTCTGGTGCCCGGCGAAGTTACCTCATGACCGCACTGTGATGTAAGCGTTCTCCCCTATGTAAACCCTGGTTCTGAAAAACTCTGAAAATCGGCGAGATTTGACCGTCTGTACGATCAATTTATGATCATGGCCGCTCTGCCGCGAGAAGCGCCGGAAAGGCTTCCTCCAGCGCCGCCCGCCAGTCCCGGACCGGTTCGATCCCGGCCGCGGCCCAGCGGTCGTGGCCCAGCACGCTGAACGCGGGCCGGGGAGCCGGCCGCACGAAGGCCTCACTGCTCGTGGGGCGGACCCGCTCCGGGTCGGTGCCGAGCAGCCGGAAGATCTCCCGGGTGAAGCCGAACCAGGTGGTCTCGCCGCCGCTGGTGCCGTGGTACACACCGGCGGGGGCGGTGCCCGCGAGGGCGGCCTGCCCGAGCCGGACCAGCCGGTCGGCCAGATCGACGGTCCAGGTGGGCTGACCGCGCTGGTCGTCCACCACGTCGAGGGTGTCCTTGACGCCCTCCAGCTTGATCATCGTACGGACGAAGTTGCCGCCGCCCGCGCCGTACAGCCAGGCGGTACGGACCACGTAGCCGGTCTCCGGCAGGGTGGTCAGCACGGCCTGTTCGCCGGCCAGCTTGGTGCGGCCGTAGGCGCTGCGCGGCCCGGTCGGGTCGTCCTCGGCGTACGGCTTGACGCCGTCACCGGCGAAGACGTAGTCCGTGGAGACCTGGAGCAGCACGGCGCCGTGTTCGCGGCAGGCCTCGGCGAGGACCGCGGGGCCCGTGCCGTTGACCCGCAGCGCGGCGTCCTCCTGGGACTCGGCGTCGTCGACCGCGGTCCAGGCGGCGCAGTTCACCACCACGGCGGGGCGGTGCTTGCCGAAGGCCGCCCGCACCGACTCCGGGTCGGCGATGTCCACGGCCGCACGGTTCGCGGCGACGGCGGTGACGTCCTCGCCGGCGAGCCGGGCCAGGACGTCCTGGCCCAGCATCCCGGCGGCTCCGGTGACCAGCCAGACGGCGCTCACAGCGCGGCCCGGTCCTTCAGCGGCTCCCACCAGGCGCGGTTGTCGCGGTACCACTGCACGGTCTCGGCGAGGCCGGTACGGAAGTCCTTGCGGGGCTCGTAGCCGAGCTCCTCGCGGATCTTGGTGCAGTCGACCGAGTAGCGGCGGTCGTGGCCCTTGCGGTCCTCGACGTACGTGACGCTGGTGTCCCAGTCGGCGCCGCAGGCGTCCAGCAGCAGGCCCGTGAGCTCCTTGTTGGAGAGCTCGGTGCCACCGCCGATGTTGTAGACCTCGCCGGCCCGGCCCTTGGTGCGGACCAGCTCGATGCCCTGGACGTGGTCGTCGATGTGCAGCCAGTCGCGGACGTTGGCGCCGTCGCCGTAGAGCGGGACCGTCTTGCCGTCCAGCAGGTTGGTGACGAAGAGCGGGATGACCTTCTCGGGGAAGTGGTGGTGCCCGTAGTTGTTGGAGCAGCGGGTCACCCGCACGTCGAGGCCGTGGGTGCGGTGGTACGAGAGCGCGATCAGGTCGCTGGAGGCCTTGGCGGCGGAGTACGGCGAGTTGGGCGCGAGCGGGTGGGTCTCGGGCCAGGAGCCCTCGTCGATCGAGCCGTAGACCTCGTCCGTGGAGATGTGCACGAAGGTCTTGATGCCCGCCAGGTGCGCGGCGTGGATCAGGGTGTGGGTGCCCACGACGTTGGTGCGGACGAACTCGGCGCCGCCGTCGATGGAACGGTCCACGTGGGACTCGGCGGCGAAGTGCACCACCTGGTCGTGCTCGGCCATCAGCTTGGCGACCAGCTCCGGGTCGCAGATGTCACCCTGCACGAACCGGAAACCGGGGTGGTCGCGCACCTCGTCGAGGTTGGCCGGGTTGCCCGCGTAGGTGAGCTTGTCGAGCACGGTGACGGCGATGTCGCCGGGGCCCTCGGGACCGAGCACCGTACGGACGTAGTGCGAGCCGATGAAGCCGGCACCGCCGGTCACCAGGATGTTGGTGGTCATGAAGAGATCTGCACCTTGCTGTGGTCGCCGAGTACGAGTCGGTGGGCGGACGGGGAACGGGGCGCGGGGGTCACTTCGACGTCACGGCCGATGAGCGAGGCCTCGACGCGGCGGACACCGGCGATGGAGGCGCCCCGCAGAACGATGGAGTACTCGATCTCGCTGTCCTCGATGCGGACGTCCTCGGAGACCGAGGTGAACGGGCCCACGTACGCGCCGCTGATCACGGAACGCGCGCCGATGATCACGGGCCCGACGATGCGGCTGCCGCTGACCTTCGCGCCCGCCTCGATCCGCACCCGGCCGATGATCTCGCTGTCCTCGTCGACCTCGGCGTCCTCGTGGAACGGCTCGACGGCCTCCAGGACGGTCCTGTTGACCTCCAGCATGTCGGTGACGTTGCCGGTGTCCTTCCAGTAGCCGTGGATCGTGGTGGAGCGCACGTCGCGCTTCTGGTCGATCAGCCACTGGATGGCGTGCGTGATCTCCAGCTCGCCGCGCCAGGACGGCTCGATCGAGCGGACCGCCTCGTGGATCGCGGGGGTGAAGAGGTAGACGCCGACGAGCGCCAGGTCGCTCTTGGGCTCCTTCGGCTTCTCCTCCAGCGCCGCGACCCGGCCATTGGCGTCGAGCTCCGCGACACCGAAGGAGGTCGGGTTGGGCACCTGCGTCAGCAGGATCTGCGCATCGGGCTTGTCCGCGCGGAACTCCTCCACCAGACCGGTGATCCCACCGACGATGAAGTTGTCGCCGAGGTACATGACGAAGTCGTCGTCCCCCAGGAAGTCCCGGGCGATCAGCACCGCGTGGGCGAGGCCGAGCGGCTCGTCCTGCGGGATGTACGTGACCTCGATGCCGAGCGCGGAACCGTCGCCGACCGCCTCGCGGATCTCGGGCGCGGTGTCGCCGACGATGATGCCGACCTCGGTGATGCCCGCTTCCGCGATGGCTTCCAGACCGTAGAAGAGCACGGGCTTGTTGGCCACGGGCACCAGCTGCTTGGCCGAGGTGTGTGTGATGGGACGCAGGCGTGTGCCGGCCCCTCCGGATAGTACGAGAGCCTTCACGTGACCAGTCCCCATGGTGATCTGTCGGTCCTGTCGCGGGCGCGACGTCCGGACGATTTTACTGTTGCTTCTCGGTGTGATCTTCGGTGAATCGATCCTGCGGGTGCACTCGCGATCCACCCGGCGCACGAGCGGCCGTCACTCCACGGCCAGCCGAGCCTTCCAGCGCCTCATGTCCCGGCGCATCCTGCTGGCCACGCGCCGGGACAGCGAGGCCCGGCGGGCGGCGGCCCTCGGCTGCTCTATGCGCTTGCCGCCGTGCCAGTCCGGCACGGTCACCTCGTAGTTCGCATCGGCCAGACCGGCCGACGTGTCGCGGAAGTGCGGGTACGCGAGGTAGAGCGTGTCACCGTTGCGCGAGCGGACCACGTCCGGGACCGTCTTGGCCCGGATGTACCGCACCACCTCGATGAGCAGGTCCATCCTGCCCTGTGCCACACAGGCCAGACGCAGCCGCTCCGAGACCTTGATCAGCCGGGCCACGCCGTCGTTCCAGTACATCTCCATCAGCGGAGCCACGAGTTCCATCTTGTGCCGCCGGACTTCCTCGGAATCCTTCAGCACGACGGGGCCGAACTGCTGGAGCATGCCGACCGTGAAAGGCCGGACCATCAGGAAATCCCGTTTCGGACCCGCGGGCTCGATCCGGTGAATGAGCGACATCATGGCGCGCATCGAGTCGAAGCGCCATTCATAGGTGCCGCTCTTCGTGACGTGCTTCCCGTCGTCACGGCCCACCAGGTAATAGCAGACGTAATTGGAGATCACCGAGACCCCGGCGCCGCGCAGATACGCCTCCATCGTGAAGAGGGCGTCCTCACCGGTTCTGAGATTCTCGTCGAACCTCAGGGCAAGACGCTCCAGGAGTTCACGCCGGAAGAGCTTCTGGGCACTCAGGGTGTAAATGACCTTGGAGTTGTAGACGTCGACACGTTCCTTGGTGGCACCCCACATCGACTGCGGCGCTCCCCTGTTCACGCCGACCACCTTGCCGAGCACCACATCGGTGCCCGCACGGTCGGCCATGGCCACCATCCGCTCCAGCGCCTCGTCCCCGAAGTAGTCGTCCGCGTCCAGGAAGAACACGTAGCGGCCGCGGGCCAGACCGATACCCACATTGCGCGGCCCGCTGGGACCACCGGAGTTCTTCTGTCTGACCACCCGGGTCGGAACCTTCGACCGCGCGGCGAATTCCTCGAGGTACTCACCCGTGCCGTCGGTGGAACCGTCGTCGACCGCAACAATTTCGATGCGGTCGGCGCCGATGGTCTGCGCTTCCACCGATTCGAGACAACGAATGAGGTAGGGCATCGCCTCATATGCACCGACAACCACAGTCACGTCAGGAATTTGCGTCTCGTTCACACAATCAGAAGACAGTCGGTCCGGTCCGTTGGTTGTCCTACGCCACGCGACCAATTAGTGACACTCATCACAAAGGCCCGGCACAACCCTTTGCGGGGTGTGCCGGGCCTTGCCCGATCATGTAATGCAAATGGTTGACTTTCAGCCACCCACGGGTTCGCCCAGGCTCTTCGCCACTCCGGCGTTCCGCGCATCGGACTTGGCCGAGAGCGCCTTCACGGCCCTGTCGAACTGCACGATCGAGGTGGGCTCGTCCGGGCCGAGGAGGTACTGCTTCAGCTCGCTCCTGGCATCCGCCCGGGCGTCCGCGGCCGGATCCGTCACCGCGGCGAGCAGCTCGTCCAGCTCGGCCGCCGAGTTGGAGAGGATCACCGCGGCGCGCACCGCGGTGTTCTGCCGGCGGAACTCCTCCTCGCCCAGCTCGGCCGAGTCCGTGACCGCGTACGGCTTGCCGCTCGCGATGAAGTCGGAGACCACGCTGGAGATGTCCGAGACCATGGCGTCCGACTCGTTGAAGCAGTCGTACAGCCGCATCTGGGCGCCGGTGATGACCCGGTGCTCCCACCAGCCCTGAGCACGCCAGGACGCCGCGTTCCACTCGTCCTTGAGCTTCGCGGTCTCGGCCTCGCGCGCCGGGTCGGCCAGCGAGTCCCGGGACAGCTCCGCCTCGTCCCGCGCGGTGCGTCCGCCGCCGGCCAGCTCGGCCAGCCGTGCCTCGATACGGACCAGCTCGGCCCGCGCCTCGGCCTGCTCGCTCTGGAGCGCGGCCGACTGCTCCGCCCAGCGGGAGTCGGTGGCACGTTCGGCGGCGGCCTGCTCGATCATCGCCGTGATGCGCAGGTGCACCGCCTTGGCCTTGGCGCTGCGGGTGCCGGTGAAGGGGTGCGGCTTGTACAGCAGCCGGACCGGCTGCTGGGCCTCCAGCAGCCGCCTGACGATGTTCTCGCCGGCCAGCAGCAGGGAGGTGTTGCCCGGGTTGTCGTCCCAGCCCTCCCAGGTGGGGGCGTACAGCACGGTCGGGATCGGGTTCTTCTGCGTGCCCGACCAGGACTGGATGGTGGCCAGCTGCGGGCGGCCCACCTCCACGATGTCCTCGTCGCGCACCCCGACGTCGGCCAGCGCGTAACGGTCGCGGCCGGCCCGGCCCGCGGTCCACACCTCGTCGTACACCTTGCTGTACGGGTTGACGCTGGCGATCTTGTCGCTGTCGCCGTGGCCGATGAAGACGTGCTTCATCGTCGGCACCCGGAGCAGGTGGATGTTCTTGCCGACGTTGGCCGCGTACAGCGCGACCCGCACCGACGAGAGGTCCAGGTTCATCAGGTGGACACCGCCGGGCACGCAGAGCACCGGCACCGAGGTGGTGGCGAGCTGCGGCACGATGTTGCGCTCACGGAGCAGGATCATCGGCCGGCCGCCGAGCTGCGCCATGGTCTCCAGCCACATGTTGACCTGGTAGGCGGAGTCCTTGGAGCCGGAGAAGTACAGCATCACGGTCGGCCGGTACTCGGCGAGCCAGTCGCCCACCGCGTTGAGGACCTTGGTCTCCGGGGGTACGAGCCGGCTCGGCCGGACGTACGGCAGCAGCGCCGCCAGGTAGCAGACCGCGAGAACGAGCGTCAGGCCGAGGCCGATGTACGCGATGGCCTCCTTGCCGGTCTCGACCGCGACCAGCACACCCACCATCGAGAAGACGTCCAGGTGCAGCATCTTCTCGGCGGGCCGGTTCATCAGGCTCTGCGGCGGGGCGTCCGCGATCCGCACCGCGGCCAGGTCGATGTTGCGGGTGACCACCGGAAGCTTGCGGCGCAGCCGGATCAGGGTGACCATCGCGCTCTGCGGTGCCTGGAGCCCGTAGAACGCCAGCAGGCAGGCGACCGTGACGTAGAAGAGCGTCTGCTCGCCGTATCCCATGCGGGACAGCAGCAGGACGAGCAGGAGTTGCCGGACCAGGAAGCGGATGGAAAGCCCCGCCCGGACCGCGGCGAGCCGGTTGATCAGATAGCTGCCGCAGTGGTGCAGATACCGGTCCGCGAGATAGGTGACCGCGGTGGCCGCGGCGAAGAACCAGAGATTGGGGATTATTGCCGCGAGCATTATGCACGGGAACCCCAGAGCCACCAGGAGCGCGGCGGCCAGCTCCGAACCGCTGCCCACCCGAGCCAAGCGCATGGCTTTCGAAATCACGAAGTACCGCTCCCGAGGGTGCCGACTTTTACCTTACGTGGGGAATGTGAAGGCTGAGCTTCACGAATTCGGACCCCTGCGGTTCGCACATGGCGACTGCAGGGGTCCGAATAGTCGATTGTCAAGCAGTATTACACATCGGCCTGTCGGTCCAGGACAGCGGCAAGCGCCTGCTCGAAACCGGATGCCTCGGAGGCGCCACGCGTCGGGTCCTGCTGGCGTACGTCGATGACATGGCCGGTCATCTCCGAGAGCAGGACGTCGAGCGAGGTCCTGGCGACCGCCTCGGAGGAGAGCAGCGTGCCCGCGGGCTCCGCGCCGAACGCCTTGGTGCGCATCGGCGTGGCCGTGCGCTCGGGGTTCACGCAGTTCACCCGCACCCCGTCGGCCGCCCACTCGTCCGAGAGCGCCTGGGTGAGGTTCACCATGGCGGCCTTGGTCGACGAGTAGAGGCTGTACTCGGCGCGGCCCCGGGTGTAGCTGCTGGAGGTGTAGAGCAGCAGCTGACCCTTGGTCTCGGCGAGGTACTTGTACGAGGCGCGGGCGATCTGCACCGGTGCCAGGTAGTTGACGTTCAGCGCTTCCTGGATGGTCGCGTTGTCCGTCTCGGCCAGCTTGCCGATGCGGAGCACGCCCGCGGTGTTGATCACGTAGTCGACACGGCCGGTGTCGGCGTACGCCTTGGAGAGCGCCTCGTCGATGTGCTCGGGGTTCTCCACGTGCGTACCGGTGGTGGAGCGGCCCAGGGCGTAGACGGTGGCGCCGTAGGACTCGGCGAGCGTCGCGATGTCCGCGCCGATGCCGTAGGAGCCGCCGAAGACGACGAGGGTCTTGCCGGTGAGCAGTTCGCGGTAGGCGGCGTCGTCGGTCGGCTGCGGAACGGCCGTGGAGGCCAGCTGGAAGAGCTTGTCCGCGATGAAGACGTCGACCGGCTGGGTGACCTTCATGTTGTACTCGTCGCCCGCCACGACGTAGATCGGTACGTCGGGGAGGTACTTCAGCACGACCGAGCAGTCGTCGGTCGCCTGGAAGTTCGGGTCGCCCGCAGCGACCTCGTAGGCCCGGCGGATCGTGGAGAGCTTGAAGGCCTGCGGCGTCTGGCCCCGGCGCAGCCGGGAGCGGTCGGGCACATCGGTGATGAACTCGCCGTCGCCGCCGTGGGTGCGGGTCACGATGATCGTGTCCGCGGACGGGATGGCGACGTCGACGGCCTCGTAGCGGTCGAGGGCGTCGACGCAGTCCTTGATGACACGCTGCGAGAGCAGCGGGCGCACGGCGTCGTGGAAGAGGACATTGCGGTCCTCGCCCTCGGCCAGGCCCTCGCCGAGGGCCGCGATGGCGCGCTCGGTGGTCTCGTTGCGCGTGGAGCCGCCCTCGATCACCTTGGTGACCTTGGTGAGTCCGGCCTTGGCGACGATCTTCTCGATGTCGGGCACGTAGCCCGGGGCCATCAGCACGATGACGTCGTCGATGGAGTCGGCCTGCTGGAAGATCGACAGTGTGTGCTCGATGACAGCCTTGCCTGCGATCTTCAGCAGCTGCTTGGGAATGGACAGACCCACGCGCTGACCGGTACCGCCGGCGAGCACGACTGCTGTGGTTCGGGCTTTGACTATGTGCTGAGCAGACACAGACGACCTACCTTGCGAGGCTGGGAGATACCGCGATGGTTGCACTCTCCGTTACCGTCTCGCAAGGTGGACGTCGGCCGCCGCATGCCGTATCGAAACCTTTTGTTGCCTTGCGATCAGGGCGGATACCGGAATTAACGCGTCCCGGCCGGGTGACCGACGCCACACGAGTGAGCGGCATGATTCACCCTTGAGCGGGTTCGGTTCCCCCGGACGTATGACGCGGAGAGCGTGCACCACCGCCGGACGGGCCTGCGGAACAGGCCGGTCCGGCGGCCGGTGCCCGTTCTAGAACGGGTTGAACTCGTCGAACTCGCGCTGTGCCTCGTCGCGCTCCGTCTCGCGCTCGCGCCGGCGCTGCGCCGCGGGGCGCGGTGCTTCGAGCCGGTGGTCCTCGCCACGACGGCCGAGCATCTCCGCGCCCGCCGCCAGGGTCGGCTCCCAGTCGAAGACGACCGCGTTGTCCTCGGCGCCGATGGCGACGCCGTCGCCCGCCCGGGCTCCGGCCTTCACCAGTTCGTCCTCGACACCGAGGCGGTTGAGCCGGTCGGCCAGGTAGCCGACGGCCTCGTCGTTGTTGAAGTCGGTCTGGCGCACCCAGCGCTCCGGCTTCTCGCCGCGCACCCGGTAGATGCCGTCCTCTTCCAGGGTGACGGTGAAGCCCGCGTCGTCGACGGCCTTCGGGCGGATGACGATCCGGGTCGCCACCTCCACCGGCTTGGCCGCACGCGCCTCGGCGATGATGCCCGCGAGCGCGAAGGAGAGTTCCTTCAGACCGGTGTGGGCGACGGCGGACACCTCGAAGACGCGGTAGCCGCGCTCCTCCAGGTCCGGGCGGATCATGTCGGCGAGGTCCTGGCCGTCCGGGATGTCGACCTTGTTGAGGACGACGATGCGGGGCCGGTCCTCCAGACCGCCGTACTGCTTCAGCTCCTCCTCGATCACGTCGAGGTCGGAGACCGGGTCGCGGTCCGACTCCAGCGTCGCGGTGTCCAGCACGTGCACCAGCACGGAGCAGCGCTCCACGTGCCGCAGGAACTCCAGGCCGAGGCCACGGCCCTGGCTGGCGCCCGGGATCAGACCCGGGACGTCGGCGACGGTGTAGACGGTGCTGCCCGCGGTGACCACGCCGAGGTTCGGGACGAGGGTCGTGAACGGGTAGTCGGCGATCTTCGGCTTGGCCGCCGAGAGGACGGAGATCAGCGAGGACTTGCCGGCGCTCGGGTAGCCGACCAGTGCGACGTCGGCGACGGTCTTGAGCTCCAGGACGATGTCCCGGGCCTCGCCGGGCTCGCCGAGCAGCGCGAAGCCGGGGGCCTTGCGCCGGGCGGAGGCCAGCGCGGCGTTGCCGAGGCCGCCGCGGCCGCCCTGTCCGGCGACGAACGTGGTGCCCTGGCCGATCAGGTCGGCGAGCACATTGCCGTTCCGGTCGAGCACGACCGTGCCGTCCGGCACCGGCAGGACCAGGTCCTGGCCCTCCTTGCCGGAACGGTTGTCGCCCGCGCCGGGCTGACCGTTGGTGGCCTTGCGGTGGGGGTGGTGGTGGTAGTCGAGGAGCGTGGTGATCGCCTGGTCGACGACCAGGGTCACATCGCCGCCGCGGCCGCCGTTGCCGCCGTCCGGGCCGCCGAGCGGCTTGAACTTCTCACGGTGTACGGAGGCACAGCCGTGGCCCCCGTTACCCGCGGCGACGTGCAGCTCGACGCGGTCCACGAAGGTGGTCATGGTTGAAACCTCCAGTTACATGCATGCAGAAATATCTCACTCGTGCTGCCCCGCCGGCTCGTGCCGTACCGCTGGGAGACAGCTGTCCCTCATGGGAGAAACACGCGAAAGGCGGACCCGCTTCCCGTACGGGAAGTGAGGTCCGCCTCCGCAGAAACCGCTCGACGAGCGCCGAAAATCAGCCGGCGATCGGAACGATGTTCACGACCTTGCGGCCACGGTGCGTGCCGAACTCGACCGCACCGGCGGCGAGAGCGAACAGCGTGTCGTCGCCGCCACGGCCGACGCCCGTGCCCGGGTGGAAGTGCGTGCCGCGCTGGCGGACCAGGATCTCACCGGCGTTGACGGCCTGACCGCCGAAGCGCTTCACGCCGAGCCGCTGAGCATTGGAATCGCGCCCGTTCCGGGTGGACGATGCGCCCTTCTTGTGTGCCATGTCTCCTCAGTCCCTTACTTCGCAGCCGCGGGGATACCGGTGACCTTGATCGCCGTGTACTGCTGACGGTGACCCTGGCGACGGCGGTAGCCGGTCTTGTTCTTGTAGCGAAGGATGTCGATCTTCGCGCCCTTGTGGTGGTCCACGACCTCGGCCTGGACCTTGATCCCGGCCAGCACCCACGGGTCGCTGGTCACGGCGTCGCCGTCGACCACGAGCAGGGTCGAGAGCTCGACCGTGTCGCCAACCTGGGCAGTGGAAATCTTGTCAACCTCAACGATGTCACCGACAGCAACCTTGTGCTGGCGGCCACCGCTGCGCACGATGGCGTACACGCGGATCTCTCTCTCGCTCGGAACGGGGCCCCTGATGCCAGCCGCTCACACGGGCCGGGGCCCGGGGTGATCCGAATGGACGAGCGGCCTCTCACCTGTGAAGGGAGGGGGTTGCTCAGGGACAGGCGCATGGAAACACGCCGAAGGGCAAGGTTACGGGCCGCCGTCCGGAGGGTCAAACCGGGCCCTGTGTCCTTCCCCGCCACTCCCCCGTTCATGCCTGCCGGCACGACCGCGGGCTCCACGACGGGCCACGACGGCCGGTGGGCCACACCCCCGCGGGGAATGTGGCCCACCGGCCGTCGAACCGCGCCGTACGGCCGCGGAGGAGGCCTCCGTGGCCGTACGGGCCGCGCTGTCGCCTACACCTCGGCGTCGGCCGGGACTGCGGACTTCGACGGCTTCTCCGCGGCGACGGTCTTCTTGGCCGCCGCCTTCTTCGCCGTCGTCTTCTTCGCCGCGGTCTTCTTGGCGGCCGTCTTCTTGGTGGCCGCCTTCTTGGCCGTGGCCTTCTTGGCGGTCTTGCGGACCGCCTTCTTGGCCGGGGCCGCCGCCTCCGCGGTCTCGGCGTCGGGCGTCGGCTCGGCCTCGGGCTTCGGCTCGGCCGGGCCGGTCACCACGACGACCTCCGCACCGTCCGCACCTGCGGGCGAGCCCGCGGGGGCGGTGACCTTGCGGGTCACCCGGCGACGCGCACGCGGCGGGGCGGCCTCGGGGGCCACCTCCTCGGGTGCGGCCTCGGGCTGCGGGGCCTCGACGGCCTCGGCCGGCTGCTCGACCGGCTCGGCGACCCGGACCGGTTCCGGCTGCTCGGCCGGGGCCGGGGAGCCCGCCGGGGCGGTCGCCTTACGGGTCGCCCGACGGCGCGTACGGCCCTGCGGGGCCTCGGCCGCGGGTGCCTCCTCGACCACCGGGGCCGGGGTCTCGACGACCGGCTCCGGCTCGACGGCCGGCTCGGGCTCCGCGACCACGACCGGCTCCGGCTCGACGGCCGGGGCGGCAGCGGGTGCGGCCGCGGCCTTCGGGGCACCGGCCGGGGCCGTCGCCTTACGGGTCGCACGGCGACGCCCACGACCGCGCGTGGCGGCCGCCTCGGCCTCCGCCGGGCTGCTGTACAGCTCCTCGTCCGGGACGAACTCCGGCTCGGGCAGCGCCACCGGTGCGGCCACCTCGGCGGCCACCTCGGCCTCGGTCTCGGTCTCGGTCTCGACCTCTGCCACGGCTTCGGCCCCGGCCACGTGCTCGTGGTCCGCGCCGCCCCGGCCGCGCTTCTTGGAACGCTTGCCGCTGCCGCCGCCGCCGATCGAGGTCGGCTGCTCCATGTGCACGATCACGCCGCGCCCGTTGCAGTGGACACACGTCTCGGAGAAGGACTCCAGCAGGCCCTGGCCCACCCGCTTTCGGGTCATCTGGACCAGGCCCAGCGACGTGACCTCGGCGACCTGGTGCTTCGTACGGTCGCGTCCCAGGCACTCCAGCAGGCGCCGCAGCACCAGGTCCCGGTTGGACTCCAGCACCATGTCGATGAAGTCGACCACGACGATGCCGCCGAGGTCGCGCAGCCGCAGCTGGCGCACGATCTCCTCGGCCGCCTCCAGGTTGTTCTTGGTGACGGTCTCTTCGAGGTTGCCGCCCTGACCGGTGAACTTGCCGGTGTTGACGTCGACGACGACCATCGCCTCGGTCTTGTCGATCACCAGCGAGCCGCCGCTCGGCAGATAGACCTTCCGGTCCAGCGCCTTCATCAGCTGCTCGTCGATCCGGTACGTCGCGAAGATGTCGACCTCGGAGGTCCACCGCGACAGGCGGTCCGTCAGGTCGGGCGCCACCTGCGAGACGTAGCCGTGGATGGTCTCCCACGCGTCGTCGCCGCTGACGATGACCTTGGAGAAGTCCTCGTTGAAGATGTCGCGGACGACCCGGACGGTCATGTCCGGCTCGCCGTAGAGCAGGGTCGGCGCATTGGAGCTGCCGGTGCTCTTCGACTTCTTCTGGATGTCCTCCCACTGCTGCTGGAGCCGCTCGACATCGCGGCGCAGCTCGTCCTCGCTCGCGCCCTCCGCGGCGGTACGGACGATGACGCCCGCGTCCTCGGGGACGATCTTCTTGAGGATGGTCTTCAGCCGGGCCCGCTCGGTGTCGGGCAGCTTGCGGCTGATGCCGGTCATCGAGCCCTCGGGCACGTAGACCAGGTAGCGGCCGGGCAGCGAGACCTGGCTGGTCAGACGGGCGCCCTTGTGGCCGATCGGGTCCTTGGTCACCTGGACGAGGACGGACTGGCCGGACTTGAGCGCGGTCTCGATACGGCGCGGCCCGTGGGCCATGCCGAGTGCCTCGAAGTTCACCTCACCGGCGTAGAGCACCGCGTTGCGGCCCTTGCCGATGTCGACGAAGGCGGCCTCCATGGACGGCAGTACGTTCTGCACCTTGCCCAGGTAGACGTTGCCGACGTAGCTGGTGGCCTGCTCCTTGTTGACGTAGTGCTCGACGAGCACGTTGTCCTCGAGGACGCCGATCTGGGTGCGCTCGCCGTTCTGGCGGACGACCATGACCCGCTCCACGGCCTCGCGGCGGGCCAGGAACTCGGCCTCGGTGATGATCGGGACGCGGCGGCGGCCCTGCTCACGGCCCTCGCGGCGGCGCTGCTTCTTGGCCTCCATACGGGTCGAGCCCTTGATGGACTGGACCTCGTCGAAGCCGGTGCCGGGCTCCCGCTCTTCCTTCTTACGCGGCTCACGGACCTTGACGACCGTGCGCTCCGGGTCGTCCGTGCCGTTGTCGGCGTCGGCGGAGACGTCCCCGCTGCGGCGACGGCGACGGCGCCGACGGCGGCTGCTGCTCGACCCGGCGGCGGACGCCTCGTGCTCCTCGTCCTCCTCCTCGGACTCCTGAGCGTGCTCCTGCTCGTCCTCGGCGTGCTCGGCGGCGGCCTCGTCGGCGTTCTGCTCCGCGGCCTCCTCGCCCTCGCTGACCTCGCCACGACGACGGCGACGGCCTCCGCGACGGCGACGGCGCGAGGGCCGGTCCCCGTACTCGTCCGTCTCGTCGCCCTCGCGCTCGGCCTCGGCCTCGTGCTCCGGCTCGGGCTCCTCCTCGGCGGGCTCCTCCACCACGGGGGCGGCGGCCTGCTCGGGCTCGACGGCCTCACCGCGACGGCGGCGACGGCGACGCGAACCGGCCTGCGGCGCGGCCTCGGCGGCCGGGGCCTCGACGGCGGCCGTCGGCTCCTCGACCGTCTCGGCCTCTTCCTCGACCTCTTCGTAGCGCGACGCCGCAGCGGCGGCGGCCGCGGTCTCCGGGGTCTGGAACATCGGCTCGGCGAAGACCGGCGCCTGGAACACGGCCACGGCGGGGCGCTCGGCACGGCGGCTCTTGCGGACGGGCTCCTCCGCCTTGGCGGTGAACTCCGGCCGGCCCGCGGGGGCGGTGGCCCGGCGGCGCTGACGGCCGCGCGGCGCGGTGCCCTCGGCCTCGGCGGGCTCGGCGGCGGGCTCCTCGGCCACGGCCGGCGCTTCCTCGACGATCTCCACGGCTTCGGCGGCCTTCGGCGCACCCGCCGGCGAGGTCGCCTTACGGACCGCACGACGACGGCCGCGCGGAGCCTCGACGGGCTCGACGACCTGCTCCTCGGCGGCCTCTTCCTCGACGGCCTCTTCTTCGGCGGCCACGGCGGGTTCCGCAGGCGCGGCAGGCGCCTCGGCGGGCTGCGGCGCACCGGCAGGTGCCGATGCCCGGCGCCGGGTACGGCCGCGCGGCGCTGCGGGCTCGGGTTCGACGGCCTCGGCGGCCGGCTCGGGCTCGGCCACGGCCGGCGCTTCCTCGACGATCTCCACGGCTTCGGCGGCCTTCGGCGCACCCGCCGGGGCCGTCGCCTTGCGGACGGCGCGACGGCGCGGACGCGCGGGCGCCTCCTCCACCGGTGCCTCGGCCACGGGCTCGGCCTCGACGGCCGGCGCGGCGGACTCGGTGACCTCGGCGGCCTTCGGCGCACCGGCCGACGAGGTCGCCTTGCGGACCGCACGACGGCGCGGACGCGCGGGCGCCTCCTCCACCGGTGCCTCGGCCACGGGCTCGGCGGCCGTTGCGGCGGCCTCGACGACCTCCACGGCCTCTGCGGCCTGCGGCGCACCCGCCGGGGCCGTCGCCTTGCGGACGGCGCGACGACGCGTACGAGCGGGCGGCGCGGCTTCCGCCGACGCGGCGCTTCCGGCGTCGGCAGTGGTGCTGTCGGACACTGCGGCGTCAACGGCCGGTATGGCCGGCGCGGCCGCCTCGGCGGCTGCGCCCTGGGCCTCCGCCACCGGCGGACCGGCCGGGCGGGACGCTGCGCGGCGCCTGCGGCGCGGCGGCAGCTTGTCGCCGGGTGCGTTGTTCTCTTCGGCGTTCCCGGTCGTGCCGGGTTCGTTGGACTGGGGCATGCGGGCGGTTCTCCCGTCAGGCTCCCGGGCGCCGCGTCTGGTTCCGGTCCGGCACGGTCCGCGCGATGTACGCGGCTCCGCCGTCCGGGGCGCGGGCGCCGCACGGGAGCTCAATGTCTGGCTCGCCGGTTCCGTACGCGCTGTGCGTACGGCCTGGCGAAAGTCTTATGGGTCATCGCGCGGCCCGAACGGGATGGCTCCCGAGTCGGAGGCTGCGCTGCAACGACCGCCTTACGCGGAACCTGCACCTTCCGGCGCCGTCGCGACGGCGGTCCCGGTGGCCGTGGGTGGAGCGGCCGGGGCTGCCTCGCGGTCGGGCGCGAGCGGGTCGGTCACCGTGCCGGACTCCTCGTCGAAGAGCCCCTGCGCCAGCCTGGTCACCGCTGCGGGGACCGGCGGCGCCAGGTCGGCCACAACGCGGAGACCGGACAGGACGTCGTCAGGTCGCACGGCAGGTGTCACGTGCCGAACAACCAGCCGCAGTATCGCACAGGGCCTGTCCTCGGGCCTATCAGCCTGTGGATCAAGAGCCTGCAGTTCGACCACGGCGGCACGGGCGTCGAAGGTGCGCATGCCGTTCTTCGCGCGGCGCTGGACCTCGACGGTCTCCGCCTTGTTGAAGGCGGCCACGGCCTCGGCCGCCTCCGCCGCGGTGACACCGTCGAGACGAAGCTCCCAGACGGAGGCGGTCAGCCGGTCGGCGAGACCCGAGGTACGGGCCTCCACGGCGTCGGTGATGTCGAGACCGTCCGGCAGCGAGCCGTTGAGCAGCTCCCGCAGAACGGCCGGATCGCGGGCCTCGGTGAGGGCGATCTCCAGGAACTCGGCCTCGCTGCCCGTGCCGGTCGGGGCGGCGTTGGCGTACGACACCTTCGGGTGCGGGGTGAAGCCGGCCGAGTAGGCCATGGGCACCTCGGAGCGGCGCAGTGCCCGCTCGAAGGCGCGCTGGAAGTCACGGTGACTGGTGAACCGGAGGCGGCCGCGCTTGGTGTAGCGCAGTCGGATGCGCTGCACCGCCGGTGCGGGCGGCGGGCCTTCGGGCTGTCGCTTGCCCAGTGGTTCTTCTCCTCGGTGCGGGGCGGACGCGGTGGGGCGCCGCCCTCGAAATGCGGGTGGCCCGGGGTGTCCGGTCCGGCTCACCCCCGCTCGGCTCTTTTCCCTCCGGGCGAGGAGATCTCTGGTTCGGGCGCCACGCTGGGCACAGTCGTTGTACTACCCAGAGTACGCGTAACAGGCCTCCCCGGTTCCCGGGGCTCGGCCACCCCCGGCCCGCCGACCAGGGCCCGCCATGCGTCGCGGCGTGCCTGGCGTACGGTCTCGCGCGCCGAGCGCAGCGCCGAGCGGGCCGTGCGTCCGGCCTCGACGGCGGCGCGCCCGGCCGGGGCCCAGATCCGATCGCGCAGGAAATGACCCACGGGTGTGCAGACCGTGCGGTAGGCCCAGGCCACCGGCGCCCCGACCAGATGCCGGGCCAGCCAGGCGACGGCCCGGCCGACGGCCCGCGAGATGTACCCCGCGACCTGCCAGGCGATGCCGAACGCGGCGGCGATCTCCCGGCCCACCGGGGACAGGACCCGCCGGTACAGCCAGTGAAGCGGCGCGACCAGCAAGGTCCTGACCAGCCACACCACCGCCGCCCACAGCCCGGACCCGGTGGCCGAGATCCCGCGCGCCAGCCCGTCCAGCAGCCGGCCGACGCCGTGACCGAGCGGGGTGAGCACTTCCCGGTACAGCCACCCCAGGGACCGTACGACCAGGTGCTCGGCCAGCCAGGTCGCGCCGAGGGCGAGCGGCACCACGACGTACCGCCACAGTCCGGTCACCGGCCGGACGAGGACCACCGTGAGAAGCAGGCCGACGGCCCGGCGGATCCCGCGTCCGGCAGGCGTGAGCAACGCCTGGTACACCCACCGCAGCCCGCGCCCGAGCGGCGTGAGCACCGACCCGTACAGCCACACCATCGGCATCACCAGCCCGTGCCGCACCCCCGGCACCAGCACATACCGCCAGAGCGCGACCCACGGCCACACGAAGACCGCCCCGGCCACCCACCGCAGCGCATGCCCGAGCGGAGTGAGCACCGACTCGTACAGCCATCCGGCGGGTGCCACCACCAGCGTCCCGAACAGCCAGGAAAGGGCACGCCCCAGCGGGCGCAGCAGGCTCCGGTCGAGGGCACGGCCCGCCACCACCAGGGCGTCCCAGACCATCCGTACGGGCAGGACGACGACCAGCACCACGATCCGTACCGGGATCCGGATCAACGTGGTCAGACAGCCCTCACCGGCTTCGTACTCCGCCGGGGCCCTGTGTTCGCCGTAGTCCATGCCGTGAACGACGCGAAGGCCCGGCCGGGAGTTCACCGGGCCGGGCCTTCGTCACTCATCTGTCATCTGCGGGGACGCGGCGGCTACTTCACGACCGACAGCGGCAGCAGCTTCTTGCCGGTCGGGCCGATCTGGATGCTGGTGTCCATCTGCGGGCAGACGCCGCAGTCGAAGCACGGGGTCCAGCGGCAGTCCTCGACCTCGGTCTCGTCGAGCGAGTCCTGCCAGTCCTCCCAGAGCCAGTCCTTGTCCAGGCCGGAGTCCAGGTGGTCCCAGGGCAGGACCTCCTCGTAGGAACGCTCGCGGGTGGTGTACCAGTCGACGTCCACGCCGTACTCGGGCAGCGTCTTCTCGGCGGCGGTCATCCAGCGGTCGTAGCTGAAGTGCTCGCGCCACCCGTCGAAGCGGCCGCCGGACTCGTAGACCGCGCGGATGACGGAGCCGACGCGGCGGTCGCCGCGCGAGAGGAGGCCCTCGACGATGCCGGGCTTGCCGTCGTGGTAGCGGAAGCCGATGGAGCGGCCGTACTTCTTGTCGCCGCGGATCTTGTCGCGGAGCTTGGTGAGCCGGGCGTCGGTCTCCTCGGCGCTCAGCTGCGGGGCCCACTGGAACGGTGTGTGCGGCTTGGGCACGAAGCCGCCGATGGAGACGGTGCAGCGGATGTCGTTCTGGCCGGAGACCTCGCGGCCCTTGGCGATGACGTTGACCGCCATGTCGCCGATCTGGAGGACGTCCTCGTCGGTCTCGGTGGGCAGACCACACATGAAGTACAGCTTCACCTGGCGCCAGCCGTTGCCGTACGCGGTGGCGACGGTCCGGATGAGGTCCTCTTCCGAGACCATCTTGTTGATGACCTTGCGCATCCGCTCGGAGCCGCCCTCGGGGGCGAAGGTGAGCCCGGAGCGGCGGCCGTTGCGGGTCAGCTCGTTGGCCAGGTCCACGTTGAACGCGTCGACGCGGGTGGACGGCAGCGAGAGGCCGATCTTGTCCTCGGTGTACCGGTCGGCGAGGCCCTTGGCGATCTCACCGATCTCGGTGTGGTCCGCGGAGGAGAGCGAGAGCAGGCCGACCTCCTCGAAGCCGGTCGCCTTGAGTCCCTTCTCGACCATCTCGCCGATGCCGGTGATGCTTCGCTCCCGCACGGGGCGCGTGATCATGCCGGCCTGGCAGAAACGGCAGCCGCGGGTGCAGCCGCGGAAGATCTCGACGGACATCCGCTCGTGGACGGTCTCGGCGAGCGGTACGAGGGGCTGCTTCGGGTACGGCCACTCGTCGAGGTCCATCACGGTGTGCTTGGACACCCGCCACGGCACGCCCGACTTGTTGGGCACGACACGGCCGATCCGCCCGTCCGGGAGGTACTCGACGTCGTAGAAGCCCGGGACGTAGACACCGCCGGTCCTCGCGAGGCGGAAGAGCACCTCCTCGCGTCCGCCGGGGCGGCCCTCGGCCTTCCAGGCGCGGATGATCTCGGTGATCTCCAGGACGGCCTGCTCGCCGTCGCCGATGACCGCGCAGTCGATGAACTCGGCGATCGGCTCGGGGTTGAAGGCGGCGTGGCCGCCCGCGAGGACGATCGGGTCGTCGAGACCGCGGTCCCGGGCCTCCAGGGGGATGCCCGCGAGGTCCAGGGCGGTGAGCATGTTGGTGTAGCCGAGCTCGGTGGAGAAGCTGAGCCCGAAGACGTCGAACGCCTTGACCGGGCGGTGGCTGTCCACGGTGAACTGCGGGACCTGGTGCTCGCGCATCAGCTCTTCGAGGTCCGGCCACACGCTGTAGGTGCGCTCGGCGAGGACGCCCTGACGCTCGTTGAGTACCTCGTAGAGGATCATGACGCCCTGGTTGGGGAGCCCGACCTCGTACGCGTCCGGGTACATCAGTGCCCAGCGGACGTCGCATTCGTCCCACGGCTTGACGGTGGAGTTCAGCTCACCGCCGACGTACTGGATGGGCTTCTGCACATGCGGGAGCAGAGCTTCGAGCTGTGGGAAGACCGAATCGACAGACATCGCGAACTTTCGAGAGCCGGCAAGGGTGACCATCAAGCGTACCCCGATGCTCAGCCTTCCAGCGCCGTCCGCAGTTCCGCCCGCGAGGCCCGCTCCCACACCGCCGGCAGCTCCCGTTCGCCGGCCGCGGCGGCCGCCTCCTCCCGTCCGTACAGCAGTCCCCAGGTGAAGGCCGGCTCCCCCGCCGCGTGCGCCTGGACGGCCAGGGTGCGCAGCGCCTCGCGGGCCACCACGCTGTCCTGGTGGTCGCCGAGGAGGCTCTGGACGGCCTTCATCCGTCCGGCGAACCGCTTGGCGGGCCTGCCGAGCGCGGGCCGGGCCGCCTCCGCCGCGTACCGGGCACGTTTGGCGGCCTTGCGGGCCTCGTGCAGGGCCACGTCCCGGTCGTGGCCGGGCGGCAGCTCCAGGGCGTGCCCGACCCGGGCCGCGAGGCGCCGGTACTCCTTCAGCACGGCCCGGGGCAGCGCCCGCCCGGGTGCCCGGGAGGCGGCGGGCAGCAGGGGCGGGCCGGCGAGCAGGACATCGAGGCTCTCCAGGAGTGACAGGTACCGCTTCCCGTCGAGCACGGCCACGGTGCGGCGGCGGGAGCCGCCCAGCCGTGCCGCCGACCAGGTCCGGAGCCGGCCGCGCACCGGGCCGAGGACCAGGGTGCGGGGCAGGCCGTCGAGGAGGGCGCGCAGCCGGGCGTCGAGCACCTCCTGGTCGCGCTCGATGCCGAGTTCGGCCGCCAGCCACTTCAGCTCGTCGCCGACCGGGTCGGTGACCCCGCGGTCGAGGATCTTCCGGTACGTCCGCAGCGCGCTGCGCAGCCTGCGGGTGGCGACCCGCATCCGGTGCACGGAGTCGGGCAGGTCGCGGCGGACGGCGGGGTCGAGGGCGACGATCGCCTCGGCCTGGTGCCGGATGTAGCCGAGGACATGGTCGCCCGCGGTGGTCCGCCGGGCCCGCGCGGCGGGGCTCCCGCTCGGCTCGGGCGTGGTCTCGGCGAGTGCCCTGGCCAGTTTGGACGGGGACGCGGAAGGGCGGATCCCGGCCTTGCGCAGCCCGCGCTCCACGGCGTCGAGGAAGGCGGGGTCGCCGTCGTCGGCGAGTTCGGCCTCGATCTCGGTCCAGGCGGCCGTGGCGTCGCCGCCGGTCAGCCGCTCGGCCCGCACCCGGTCGACGCTGATCTCGGCGAGCAGAGCGCCGTCGGCGTCGAGCAGGTGGTGGACGTCGCGGGCGGAGACCAGCCGGACGACGGGGACGAGGCCGCGGTCGCGGACCCGGGAGCGCAGCAGCCCCGCGAAGGAGCGTGGCAGGGTGTCGGAGAGCGGCTCCCGCAGCTCGTCCCGGATGCCGGAGGCGACCGGGAACTTGAGGTGCCAGCCGGCGTCGCTCCCGCCGGTGCGGCGGCGCAGGGTGAGGGAGTCCGCCGCGAGCCGGAGGTCCTCGGTGTCGTAGTAGACGGCGTCCAGTTCGCTGACGCCCCGGTGGGCGACGGCCGAGACCCCGGCCACCCGGCTCAGGTCCGGGAGCCGGGTCTCCGTGGTGGCTTCGTACTTCCGCTCGATCTCACGCTTCGAGTCCGCCATGAACCGAATCTAGACGTGTTGTACGCGAATGGGCAGTGCTCGCGCACCGGCTCAGGCGCTTATCGGCCGCTGCAACCTGATCGACTGGAGCAGCCCGACGGCCACCCAGACGGCGAACATCGAGGACCCTCCGTACGAGACGAACGGCAGCGGCAGTCCGGCGACCGGCATGATGCCGAGCGTCATCCCGATGTTCTCGAAGGCCTGGAAGGCGAACCAGGCGATGATCCCCGCGGCGACGATCGTGCCGTACAGCTCGGTCGTCTCGCGGGCGATCCGGCAGGCCCGCCACAGGACGACGCCGAGCAGGACGAGGATCAGCCCGGCGCCGAGGAAGCCGAGCTCCTCTCCCGCGACGGTGAAGACGAAGTCGGTCTGCTGCTCGGGGACGAACTGGCCGGTGGTCTGGGTGCCGTGGAAGAGCCCCGTCCCGGAGAGGCCGCCGGAGCCGATCGCGATGCGGGCCTGGTTGGTGTTGTAGCCGACGCCCGCCGGGTCGAGCGCCGGGTTGGCGAAGGCGGCGAAGCGGGCGATCTGGTACTCGTCGAGCAGGCCGAGCTGCCAGATCGCGATGGCACCGGCCACGCCCGCGCCGAGCAGTCCGGCGATCCACCGGTTCGACGCGCCGGAGGCGAGGAGCACACCGAGCACGATGACGACCATGACCATCACGGAGCCGAGGTCCGGCATCCCCATGACGACGGCCATCGGGACGGCCGCCAGACCGAGGGCCTTGGCGACGGTCCGGTGGTCGGGATGGAGCTGGTCGCCCGCGTCGACGCGCTCGGCGAGCAGCATCGCCATGATCAGGATGATGGTGATCTTGGTGAACTCGGACGGCTGGAGCGAGAAGCCGCCGCCGATGATGATCCAGGCGTGGGCGCCGTTGACGGTGGCGCCGAGCGGGGTGAGCACGGCGAGCACCAGCAGCACCGAGAGGCCGTAGAGGATCGGGACGGCGCCGCGCAGCGTGCGGTGGCCGAGCCAGATCGTGCCGACCATCAGGGCGAAGCCGATGCCGGTGTTGAGGGCGTGGCGGAAGAGGAAGTAGTACGGGTCGCCGTGGGTGAGCGAGTCGCGTCCCCGGGTCGCCGAGTAGACCAGCAGCGAGCCGATGAAGGAGAGCGCGATCGCGGACCCGAGCAGCGGCCAGTCGAGTTTGCGTACGAGGGAGTCGCGGGCGGTGAGTTTGCCCCAGGCGGAGCGCTCGGGGGCGTACCGCTGGACGGAGAAGCCGGCCATCAGTCGCGCCTCCCCAGGGCCGCGGCGAGGGTCTGTTCCTCCGGGGTCTTCTGCGAGTCCGGGTTGTAGGGCTTGATCTCCGGGGCGTCGATCGAGCCGTCCTGCTGGATCTTGGGCAGGGACTTCTGCGGGGTGGGCAGCAGCGCCTTCTTCAGGTCCTGCTTGCCGGAGTCGTCGAGACCGTAGAGGGCGTCGTAGATGTTGCGCACGGCGGGCCCGGACGCACCGGAGCCCGTACCGCCCTGGGAGATCGTCATGACGATCGAGTAGTCCTTGGTGTACGTGGCGAACCAGGAGGTCGTCTGCTTGCCGTAGACCTCGGCCGTACCCGTCTTGGCGTGCATCGGGATCTTGTCCTGCGGCCAGCCGCCGAACCGCCAGGCGGCCGAACCGCGGGTCGCGACTCCCGCGAGGGCACCGTCTATCTCGTTGCGGGTCTTGCGCGAGAAGGGCAGCTTGCCGTGCGACTCGGGCTTGATCTCCTGGACGGTCCTGCCGTCGCCGCTGACGATCGCCTTGCCGACGGTGGGGTTGTACAGGGTGCCGCCGTTGGAGATCGCGGCGTAGATGGTGGCCATCTGGATCGGGGTGACGAGCGTGTCGCCCTGGCCGATCGAGTAGTTGACGGAGTCACCGGCGCGCATCTTGTCGCCTTCGAGGCAGTTCTCGTACGCGATCTGCTCGACGTACGTACCGCCCTTCTTGCCCTGCTTGCACCAGGCGTCCTTGTTCGCCTTGTAGAAGTCCTGCTTCCACTTGCGGTCGGGGACCCGGCCGCTGACCTCGTTGGGGAGGTCGATGCCGGTCTCCTTGCCGAGGCCGAACTGGTGGGCGGTCCTGTAGAACCAGTCCTTGGCGTTCTTCTTGGGGTTCATCCCGCCGTCCTTCAGCCACTCCTTGTGCGCGATGCCGTAGTAGACGGTGTCGCAGGAGACTTCGAGGGCGCGGCCGATGGTGATGTCGCCGTAGCCCTGGGACTCGAAGTTCTTGAAGGTCTGGCCGCCGACGTTGTACGAGCTGGGGCAGGGGTAGTGGCCGTCGAAGGGGTATCCGGCGTTGACCGCGGCGGTCGAGGAGATGACCTTGAAGATCGAGCCGGGGGCGGCCTGGCCCTGGATGGCCCGGTTCAGCAGCGGGAAGTTGGATTTCTTGCCGGTGAGCTTGGCGTAGTCCTTGGCGGAGATGCCGCCGACCCAGGAGTTGGGGTCGTAGTTGGGCAGGGAGGCCATCGCGACGACGCGGCCGGTCTTGGCCTCCATGACGACGACGGCGCCGGAGTCGGCCTTGTAGTTCTCCCCGGTGTTCTTGTCGAAGGACTGACGGGCCGTCTTCATGGCCTCGTTGAGCTCGTACTCGGCGACGGCCTGGACCCGGGCGTCGATGGAGGTGACGACGCTGGAGCCGGGCTCCGCCTTGTCGTTCTTCGCCTCGCCGATGACCCGGCCGAGGTTGTCGACCTCGTAACGGGTGACACCCGCCTTGCCGCGCAGCTCCTTGTCGTAGGTGCGCTCCAGGCCGGAGCGGCCGACCTGGTCGGAGCGGAGGTACGGCGAGTCGGTGTTCTGGGCCTTGGTGATCTCGCCGTCGGTGACCGGTGAGAGGTAGCCGAGCACCTGCGCGGTGTTGGCCTTGCCGGGTTCTCCGTACCGGCGTACGGCGGTGGGCTCGGCGGTGATGCCGGGGAAGTCCTCGGCGCGTTCACGGATCGTGAGGGCCTGCTGGGTGGTGGCCTCGTCGGTGACCGGGATCGGCTGGTACGGCGAGCCGTTCCAGCAGGGCTGCGGCGTCTTCGAGTCGCAGAGCCGGACCTTGTCGAGGACCTCCTTGGGCTTCATGCCGAGGACGCCGGCGAGCCGGGTCAGGACGCTCTTGCCGTCGTCCTCCATCTTCATCAGCTCGGTGCGGCTGGCGGAGACCACCAGCCGGGTCTCGTTGTCGGCGAGGGGCACGCCGCGCGCGTCGAGGATGGAGCCGCGGACGGCGGGCTGGACGACCTGCTGGACGTGGTTGTTCTTCGCCTCGTCGCTGTACTCCTGGCCGTTGCGGATCTGGAGGTACCAGAGGCGCCCGCCGAGGGTGAGCAGCAGGGAGAAGACGAGCACCTGGATGACGACGAGTCGGATCTGGACGCGTTGGGTCCGGCCGGTCTCGGGGATGTTGGTCACGGGGCGCCCCCGGTGGTGGTCGGGCCGCAGGTGTGCGGGGTGTCCTGGCTGCGGTGCGGCCTCACAGTCGCTTGACCCCCTTGATGCGTCCGGCGCGGGCCGCGCGGTTGCGGGCGGCCTTGACACGCAGTCCGCCGCGCTGGCCGCCGATCCGCAGTCCGGTGCCGGAGGCGAGCCAGCCCGCGGCCACGTCCCCGCCGCCGGAGGTCTCGGCGAGCGGGTCGTTCACCGTGCGTCTGGCGACGGCCATGATGAGCGGTACGACGAAGGGGGCCAGGAGCAGGTCGTAGACGGCGGCGGTGAACAGCAGGCTGCCGAGGCCGACATGGCGGGCCGCCGTGTCCCCGACGAGCGCGCCGACCAGCGCGTACAGCAGGGTCGATCCGATCGCCGCGGCGACCACCCCGATCATCGGGACCATCGCCGACTTCAGCTGCCCGTTCTCCGGCTTCACCAGTCCCGCGAGGTAGCCGATGACGCAGAGGACCAGCGCGTAGCGCCCGGCGGCGTGGTCGGCGGGCGGTGCCAGGTCGGCGAGGAGCCCCGCGCCGAAACCGATGAGGGCGCCGCTGACATGTCCGTACACGAAGGCGAGAGCGAGGACGACGAGGAGCAGCAGGTCGGGCACGGCGCCGGGGAGCTGGAGGCGGGCCAGCACGGAGACCTGGACGACGAGGGCGACGACGACCAGGACGGCGGAGAGCAGAATCCGGTTCAAACGCATGGGAATCAGCTCTACCTCTGCTCGTTGACCGCGGTGCCGGTGTTCGGTGTGGCGTCCGCAGTGCCGTTCGGGTCCGGGCTGTTGCTGGGGTCCGGGCTCTCGTGGATGTTCCCGACGACGTTTCCTTCGGTGTCGACGATGTCGCCGTTGGGCGAGATCGTGACGGTGACGGTGGGGGTCGGCTTCGGCTTGGCGGGCTTGGCCGGCTGCTTCGGCAGGACCATGTCACGGGGGTCCTCGCGCGGGGCCTGGACCACGACACCGACGATGTCGAGCTTGGTGAAGCCGACGTACGGGCGGACGTAGACGGTACGGGTCAGGCCGCCGCCGGACGGGTCGACCCGGACGACCTCGCCGACCGGGACGCCGGGCACGAAGGGCTTGTCCTTGCTGGAGCCGAAGGTGACGAGCCGGTCGCCCTTCTTCACCTTGGCCTTGCCGTTGAGGAACTGGACGGAGAGCGGCCGGGAGCCCTGGCCGGTGGCGAAGCCGAGTTCGTCGGTCTTCTCCATCCGGGTGCCGACGGTGAAGTCGGGGTCGTTGGCGAGGAGCACCGTGGAGGCGTCCGGGCCCACGGTGGTGACCCGGCCGACCAGTCCGTCGCCGTTGATGACGGTCATGTCGCGCTTGATTCCGTCGTTGGAACCCGCGTCGATGGTGACCGTCCAGGAGAAGCCCTGGGCCGCTCCTATGGCGATGACCTCGGCGCCCTTGATGCCGTACTGTCCGGCGGCCGACTTCTTCAGCATCCGGTCGAGCTCGCGGACCCTGTTGCGGTTGCGGTCGTCGCTGCCGAGCTTCGTCTTGAGCGCGGCGTTCTGCTGTTCCAGCTCGGCGATCCGGTTGTGCCGTTCCCCGGAGTCGCGTACCGCCCCTATGGCGTTGCCCACCGGGTCGACGGCTGCCGCGACGCCGTTCTCCACCGGCCCGAAGGCCGCTGCGGCGGCCCGCCGGGCGCCGTCCACCGGTGACTCCTCGCCCCCGCGGATGTCCACCGTGATCAAAGCGAACGCGATGGCGATCAGCAGCACCAGGAGCAGCCGGCTCTCTCGTGTGTCCCTCACGTGCGGCGGCCGTGCCTTCCTCGTCGGAATATTCGTGCCTGTATATCAACGATCAGCCGTACGGAGCGGCAGTGTTCCGTGCAGCGGACCGCTGTGTTGTTCACCCGCGGGGTGGTTCGCCCGCGGGGCTGTTCACCTGCGGGGCTGCGCGTCCAGCACCTGCTGGAGCGCCTCGAACTCCTCGACGCACTTGCCGGATCCGAGGGCCACCGAGTCCAGCGGGTCCTCCGCGATGTGGATCGGCATGCCGGTCTCGCGGCGCAGCCGCTCGTCCAGTCCGCGCAGCAGCGCGCCGCCGCCGGTCAGGACGATGCCGCGGTCCATGACGTCGCCGGAGAGCTCCGGCGGGCACTTGTCGAGCGTGGTCTTCACGGCGTCGACGATCGCGTTGACCGGCTCCTCGATGGCCTTGCGGACCTCGGCGGCCGAGATGACCACGGTCTTGGGCAGTCCGGAGACGAGGTCGCGGCCGCGGATCTCGGTGTGCTCGTCCTTGTCCATGTCGTAGGCCGAACCGATCGTGATCTTGATCTGTTCGGCGGTGCGCTCGCCGAGGAGGAGCGAGTACTCCTTCTTGACGTGCTGGATGATCGCGTTGTCCAGCTCGTCACCGGCGACCCGGATCGACTGGGCAGTGACGATTCCGCCCAGCGAGATGACCGCGACCTCGGTGGTGCCGCCACCGATGTCGACGACCATGTTGCCGGTGGCCTCGTGGACCGGCAGTCCGGAGCCGATGGCCGCCGCCATGGGCTCCTCGATGATGTGCACCTGGCGCGCGCCGGCCTGCGTCGACGCCTCGATCACGGCGCGTCGCTCGACCCCGGTGATGCCCGAGGGCACGCAGACGACGACCCGCGGGCGGGCCAGGTAGCGACGCTTGTGGATCTTCAGGATGAAGTAGCGGAGCATCCGCTCGGTGATCTCGAAGTCGGCGATCACGCCGTCCTTCAGGGGCCGTACGGCAACGATGTTGCCCGGTGTACGCCCGATCATCTTCTTGGCCTCGGAGCCGACCGCCAGGATGCCGCCGGTGTTGGTGTTGATGGCCACGACGGACGGCTCGTTCAGAACGATGCCGCGCCCCCTGACGTACACCAGCGTGTTGGCAGTCCCGAGGTCGATAGCCATGTCACGGCCGATGAACGACATTGAGTTCCCCTTGTTCCCCATGAGGATGCGTCGGGCCTTCCGAGAAAGCGATGTGGCTTGTTCTGGTCGGCGAGGTGAGCGCGGCGGGCGTGGAAGATTCCATCGTAGTGCCGCAATGACGGACACCGCGCGAGGGTCCTTCGCCATTGTGGGCGGAACGGGTGGCCGTTCCACTCATGGTGACGTTACGTCGGAGGGATGCGTTCCCGCGATCCCGGACCCTATACCGAAGGGCGACCGAATTAATTCGGTCGCCCCAGGTCTTGAGCGCTGTTCGGCTGATCGGTGATCAGGCGATTCCGGGGAAGAAGAGCTTCAGTTCCCGCTCCGCGGACTCCTCGGAGTCCGAGGCGTGGATGAGGTTCTCCCGGGTGATCGTGCCGAAGTCGCCGCGGATGGAACCGGGCGCGGCGGCGATCGGGTCGGTGGGGCCGGCCAGTGTACGGATGCCCTCGATGACCCGCTCGCCCTCGGCGACCAGCGCCACGATCGGACCGGACTGCATGAACTCGACGAGCGGCTCGTAGAACGGACGGCCGACGTGCTCGGCGTAGTGCTGCTCCAGCGTGGCACGGTCGAGGGTGCGCAGCTCCAGTGCGGTGATCCGCCAGCCTGCCTTGCGCTCGATCCGCCCGACGATCTCGCCGACCAGTCCGCGCCGGACAGCGTCGGGCTTGAGGAGAACGAGGGTGCGCTGGGTCATGGTGTGCGGCTCCTTGCAGGCATGCGGGTGCGGTGAACCGAGGCTACAGGGGTACGGGGACGGGCCGGCGGCCGGGTTTGGCCGACGGGCACCGCGTCAGCCGCCGGCCGGGGACTCGGCCGCCTCCTGCGCCGCCGCCCAGCGGGCCTTCGCCTCGTCGATCTTGCGGCCGTAGTGCACCGAGGCCCACCACAGACCGGCGAAGACCACGCCGAGGATGAACATCATCGGGACGACGAAGCCGCTCAGCACCAGGGCGATCTGCAGCGCCCAGCCGAGCTGTATGCCGCCACGGCGGGTGATCATTCCGCAGAGCAGCACGGAGAGCAGCATGCCGATGCCGCAGACCGTCCAGACCGTGGCACCGGTCAGGTCGTCGGACTTCATCGCGACGAGTCCGGCGAAGCCGATCACGAAGAACTCGCCGATCAGCGTGGATGCACAGAGCGTACGCATGGGTCAGCGCCTTCCCAGGAGCAGCCGGGCCTCGCCGACCGTGATCACGGAGCCGGTCACCAGAACACCGGCGCCCGCGTATTCGTCCTCCTCCTCGGCGAGGGTGATCGCCGCCTCCAGGGCGTCGTCCAGACGTGGCTCCACCTGGACGCGGTCCTCGCCGAAGACCTCGACCGCGACGGCGGCCAGCTCGTCGACGTCCATCGCGCGGGCGGTGGAGTTCTGTGTGACGACGACCTCGGCGAAGATCGGCTCGAAGGCTTCGAGGAGCCCCTTGACGTCCTTGTCGGAGCTGGTGCCGACCACGCCGATCAGCCGGGAGAAGCCGAAGGCCTCGGAGATGCCGTCGGCGGTGGCGCGGGCACCCGCCGGGTTGTGCGCCGCGTCCAGGACGACGGTGGGGCTGGAGCGGACGACTTCGAGGCGGCCCGGGGAGATCACCGAGGCGAAGGCCCGGCGGACCGTGTCGACGTCGAGCGAACCGGGCTGCTCGGCGCCGATCCCGAAGAAGGCCTCCACCGCGGAGAGCGCCACCGCCGCGTTGTGCGCCTGGTGGGCGCCGTACAGCGGGAGGAAGACCTCTGTGTACTCGGTGGCCGCACCACCGAGGCCGCGGAGCGTCAGCAGCTGCCCGCCGACCGCGATCTCGCGGGAGACGACGCCGAACTCCATGCCCTCGCGGGCCACCGTGGCGTCGACCTCGACGGCCTTCTTCAGCATGACCTGCGCGGCGTCCACCGGCTGCTGGGCGAGGATGACCGTGGCGCCCTGCTTGATGATCCCGGCCTTCTCGCCGGCGATCTCGGCGGGCGTGGTGCCCAGCCGGTCGGTGTGGTCCAGCGAGATGGGTGTGACGACGGCGACCGAGCCGTCGATGACGTTGGTCGCGTCCCAGCTGCCGCCCATGCCGACCTCGACCACCGCGACATCGACCGGCGCGTCGGCGAAGGCCGCGTAGGCCATGCCCGTCAGCACCTCGAAGAAGGAGAGCCGGTACGGCTGCTGGGCGTCGACCATCTCCACGTACGGCTTGATGTCCTGGTACGCCTCGATGAACCGCTCGGGGTCGATCGGGGAGCCGTCCAGGCTGATCCGCTCGGTGATCGACTGGACGTGCGGCGAGGTGTAGCGGCCGGTACGCAGGTCGAAGGCGCCGAGCAGCGCCTCGATCATGCGGGCCGTGCTCGTCTTGCCGTTGGTCCCGGTGATGTGGATCGAGGGGTAGGCACGCTGCGGGTCGCCGAGCACGTCCATCAGCGCGGCGATGCGCGTGACGGAGGGCTCCAGCTTGGTCTCGCCCCAGCGCCCGGCGAGCTCCTGCTCCACGGCGCGCAGCGCCTTGTCCACCTCGGGGTCGGCGGGGCGGGCCGGGACCTCGTCACCCTGCGGCGGTCCGGAGCGGGTGCGCAGCGTGCGGCTCCCGGCCTCGATCACCGCCAGGTCGGGGTCGCGCTGGGTCTCTTCGTCGACGATCTCCGCGAAGGCGTCGTCGGAATCGGAGTTGTCGTGCCGGTCGGAAGGGCGGGGCTCACTCACGGTGCCAGTCTACGGATGGCCACGGACATCGCACGCAGCGCCCGGTGGCGGGCCGGGATCACCCGCGCCGGGACCGCTGTCGGCATGTCGCGCCGAGCGGGCGCATGGTGGGAAGTGTGCGCCCCCGTCCCCTGATCCTGATCGCCGCGCCCGACGGCCTGCACCCGGCGCTCGTCCGGCTGGCCGCCGACCCGCGGTACGAGACGCTGGTCGTCCGGACCGGCGAGAGCGCGCTGCGCGCCCTGTACGAGTACCGCCCCGACGGCCTGATCCTCAGCCTCCGGCTGCCCGGCCTCGATCCGTGGGAGGTGCTGAGCCGGGTGCGGGACATGAGCGACCTGCCGATCGCGGTGGTCGACCGGACGTACCGGGAGGCGGACGCCGTCCGCGCACTGGAGGCCGGGGCCGACGACTACCTGACGCCCGAGCTGTCCGGCCGGCTGCACCTGCCGCTGCTGCGGGCCCGGCTGCGACGCGCCGCCGACGCCGGGCCCGGGGCCGCGTCCGTCGTCGAGGACGGTCTGCTCACCCTGGACCTGAGTACGCACGAGGCCGTCCTGTCGGGGCACCGGCTCGACCTCACCCCGATCGAGTTCGCCCTGCTGGCCGTGCTCGCCCGCCATCCCGGGCAGGTGCTCTCCGCGGACCGGCTGCTCCGGATGGTGTGGGACGTGCCGGTGGGCAGCGATGCCTCGCGGGTGAAGTACACGGTGCTGCGGCTGCGCCGGAAGATCACCGGCACGACCGGTGCGGCGGCGCCCATCGAGACCGTACGGGGCGTGGGGTACCGCTACCTCCCGGCGGCCGCCGGTCCGCGGCGGCCCGGCCGGGACTGAGGTCCGGCCGGGACCCGGGCAGGAGGACCCTTCGTCCGGTGCCCCTCGCGGGTCCAAGGTCCCGGACAGAGGTCCCCGCCGGCGCGGACCGGCCGCGCCGCAACCCGGCTGCAACCCGCGTACACCGGTTCCGCCACCGCTCTCGCCCACTCTGGTCCCTCCCCCACCGGGCCGGAGACGGCGAGAGGAAACGGAACACCCATGTACAGCGCACTGCCCGCCCGCTCCGTCGCCGTGGTTCTGGGCACCCGGCCCGAGCTGGTGAAGCTGGCGCCCGTCATCCACCGCCTCGGCGAGGCCACCCGGCTGATCCACACCGGCCAGCACTGGGACGACGCCATGTCGGGACGGTTCCTCCAGGAACTGGGGCTGCCCCGCCCCGAGGTGCTCAGCAGCATCGGCGGCACCTCGCGCGCCGTGCAGATCGGCCGCTCGCTGGAGCAACTGGACGCGCTGTTCACCGGGGACCGGCCCGCCGCCGTCGTCGTCCAGGGCGACACCAACGCCACCCTGGCGGGCGCGCTGGCCGCCAACGCGCGGGCGATCCCCCTCGTCCACGTCGAGGCCGGACTGCGCAGCCACGACCCGGCGATGCCGGAGGAGCACAACCGCGTCCTCGTCGACGCGGTCTCCGACGTGCTCTGTGCGGCGACCCCCGAGAACCGGGCGAATCTGCTCGCCGAGGGCATCGGCGCCGACCGGATCTCCGTCACCGGCAACACCGTCGTCGAGGCCGTCCGGCGCCACCTGCCCGGCGACGGACGGCGCACCGCGCTGCTGGCCCGGCACGGGCTCGTCCGCGACCGCTACGTGCTCGCCACCGTGCACCGCCCGGAGAACACCGACGGCTCGGCGACGCTGCGCACCGTCCTCACCGAGCTGGCCGCCCTCGCCACCGACGAGATCCCGGTCCTGCTCCCCCTCCACCCGCGCACCCGCGCCCGGATCGAGGCGGAGCGGCTGGACGGGCTGCTGGACGGCATCCGGGTGCTGGAACCGCTCGGGTACGGGGACTTCCTGGCGCTGGCCCGCCATGCCGCGCTGCTGGTCTCCGACTCGGGCGGCATCCAGGAGGAGTGCACGGTACTGGGCCGCCCGCTGGTCGTGGTCCGCCGTTCCACCGAGCGCCCCGAGTCGATGGCAGATTTCGCCGATCTCGTGGCTCCCGGCCCCGAGCTCGGGCGGCTGGCGCGCCTGCGGCTCGCGGAGGGCGACCGGGGGCTGCGGCGGCTGGCCGGGCTGCCCAGCCCGTACGGCGACGGTCTCGCCGCCGAGCGCATCGCACGGCTCGTCGCCTCGGCCGCCGAGTCCGCCGGGTCCGCCACGTCTGCCGAGTCCGCCGGGTCCTCGACGGCGCTCGCCGCCTGACCTGCCGTCCCGCCGTCGCGCCGTCGTAAGGAGGCAGCCATGCCCGACCCGTCCACCTCCGTCCTGGTCGTCCATCCCTTCGTCCTCCTGCTGGGCTTCCTGCTCTACTGGGCGGGGGCCCGCCGGTCGTATCTGCGCCGTTCCCCGGTCGTGCCCGGTGACGCCTCCCTGCTCGACTGGCACTTCTTCGTGCCGTGCCGGGACGAGGAGGCGGTCGTCGGCACGACCGTGACCCGGCTGCGCACCGGCTTCCCGGCGGCGGACGTCTGGGTGATCGACGACGACAGCGAGGACGGCACGGGCGCCGTCGTCGCGGCTCTCGCCGCCGACGACCCGCGGGTGCATCTGGTCCGGCGCCGACGTCCGGACGCCAGGACCGGGAAGGGCGCCGCACTCAACGCCGCGTACGACCGGCTCGGGGCGTTCCTGCCGGAGGGCACCGACCGTTCGAAGGTGGTCGTCTGTGTCGTGGACGCGGACGGGCAGCTCGACCCGCGCGCCCTGGAGCTGGTGTCGGGCCCCGCGGCGTTCGGCGATCCGGACGTCGGCGGTGTGCAGATCGGTGTGCGGATGCGCAATGCGGGCGAGAGCCGGCCCTTCCCGGAGCGCGGGCGCCTGGTGAACGCCGCGGCCCGGGTCCTGGTGCGGGTGCAGGACATGGAGTTCGCGGTCTCCAACGCCGGCATGCAGCTGCTGCGCAACCGCACGGGCTCCACCGGCCTCGGCGGCAACGGCCAGTTCACCCGGCTCGGCGCACTCGACCGGATCGGCGAGGCCGAACGCCGCCCGTGGCGCCGGGGGGCCCTCCTGGAGGACTACGAGCTGGGCCTCCACATGCTGCTGGCCGGGTACCGCACGACGCATGTCGCCGACACCTGGGTCTCCCAGGAGGCGCTGCCCAGCGCCCGCCGGCTGCTGACCCAGCGCACCCGATGGGCGCAGGGAAACCTGCAGTGCGTGCGCTACGCGCCCCGGATCGTCGCGTCCCGTCACATCCCGGGACGCGGAGTGCTGGAGACCCTGTACACCTTCGTCCAGCCGTTGGCCCATCTGGTGACCCTGGCACTGACCGTGCTCGTCCTCGGTGTGCTCGCCGTCGGCCTGGTCCGGGGGCAGGACGCGCACGGGGCGGCGGCCCTGCTGGACCAGTGGCCGCTGATGCTGGTGCTGGCGGCGGTGTCGATCGCGCCGTTCGTGCTGTGGGGCCCGGTCTACCGCCGGGACCACGCCCCCGATGCCTCGTTCGCCAGGTCGCTGCTGTGGGGCCTGGCGCTGTGGCTGTACGCGTACCACCTGTTCGTCGTCTCGGCGCGGGCCTTCGTACGCATGCTGCGCGGCCGCAACGGCTGGGCGAAGACCCGGCGCAACGCGGAGCCGGTGACCGCCGGCCCGGTGGCGCTGGAGTCCTGACCGTACGCGGAGAAGGGCGAAGCCCCCGTCCCCCTGGTCGGTCAGGGGAACGGGGGCTCCGTGCTCAGGTCATCAGCTCTGCGGCAGGTTCGCCAGCTGGCCGGAGATCCGCTCGATGTCGGCCTCCGCCTTGGCGAGCCGGCCACGGATCTTGTCGACGACATTGTCCGGGGCCTTGCCGAGGAACGCCTCGTTGGAGAGCTTGCCGACCGCCTGGGCCTTCTCCTTCTCGGCGGCGCCCAGGTCCTTCGTCAGGCGCTTGCGCTCGGCCTCGATGTCGATGGTGCCGGAGAGGTCGAGCGCGACCGTGGCGCCCGCGACGGGCAGCGAGGCGGTGGCGTGGAAGCCCTCCTCGGCCGACTGGAGCCGCAGCAGCTGGCGGATGGCCGCCTCGTGCGGGGCGAGCGGCGTGCCGGTCAGGGTGAGCTCGGCCGGGACCTTCTGGCCGGGCTGCAGGCCCTGGTCGGAGCGGAACCGGCGGACCTCGGTGACGACCTGCTGGACGAGCGCGATCTCCTGCTCGGCCGCGTCGTCGCGGAAGCCCGAGTCCTTCGGCCAGTCGGCGATGACGACGGACTCCCGGCCGGTGAGGGCCGTCCAGAGCGTCTCCGTGACGAACGGGACGACCGGGTGCAGCAGTCGCAGCATCACGTCCAGGACCTCGCCGAGGACCCGGCCCGAGACCTCGGCCGGCCGGCCGCCCGCGAAGAACGTGGTCTTGGACAGCTCGACGTACCAGTCGAAGACCTCGTCCCAGGCGAAGTGCCGCAGCGCCTCGCTGAGCTTGGAGAACTGGAAGTCGTCGTAGTACGCGTCGACTTCGGCGACGGTCTTGCCCAGCCGCGAGAGGATCCAGCGGTCGGTCACCGACATCTCGTCGGCGGACGGCAGTTCGCCCTCGATCGTCGCGCCGTTCATCAGCGCGAAGCGGGTGGCGTTCCAGATCTTGTTGGCGAACTTGGCGGAGCCCTGGACCCACTCCTCGCCGATCGGGACGTCGACACCGGGGTTGGCACCGCGCGCCAGGGTGAAGCGCAGCGCGTCGGAGCCGTACTTGTCCATCCAGTCCAGCGGGTTGACGACATTGCCGAAGGACTTCGACATCTTCTTGCCGTGCTCGTCGCGGACCATGCCGTGCAGGACGATGGTCTCGAACGGCGGGACGCCGTCGTTGACGTACAGGCCGAACATCATCATCCGGGCGACCCAGAAGAAGAGGATGTCGTAGCCGGTGACCAGGACGGAGTTCGGGTAGAACTTCGCGAGACTGTCGGTCTGTTCGGGCCAGCCGAGGGTGGAGAAGGGCCACAGGCCGGAGGAGAACCAGGTGTCCAGGACGTCGGGGTCCTGCGTCCAGCCCTCGCCGGTGGGGGGCTCGTCGTCCGGTCCGACGCAGACCATCTCTCCGTCGGGTCCGTGCCAGACGGGAATGCGGTGCCCCCACCACAGCTGGCGCGAGATGCACCAGTCGTGGAGGTTGTCGACCCAGTCGAAGTACCGCTTCTCCATCTCCTGCGGGTGGATCTTGACCTTGCCGTCGCGGACGGCGTCACCGGCCGCCTTGGCGAGCGGGGCGACCTTGACCCACCACTGCATGGACAGCCGGGGCTCGACGGTGGTCTTGCAGCGCGAGCAGTGGCCGACGGAGTGGACGTACGGACGCTTCTCGGCGACGATCCGGCCCTCGGCACGCAGCGCGGCGACGATCGCGGAGCGGGCCTCCAGGCGGTCCAGGCCCTCGAACGGACCGGGGACGGTGATGACGGCGCGCTCGTCCATGACCGTGAGGAACGGCAGGTCGTGGCGCGTACCGATCTCGAAGTCGTTCGGGTCGTGCGCGGGAGTGACCTTCACGGCGCCGGTGCCGAACTCCGGGTCGACGTGGTGGTCGGCGACGACGGGGATCGTGCGGTCGGTCAGCGGCAGCCTGATCTGCTTGCCGACGAGGTGCTTGTAGCGCTCGTCGTCGGGGTGGACGGCGACGGCGGTGTCACCGAGCATCGTCTCGGCGCGGGTCGTGGCGACGACGATGGTGTCGTCCCCGTCCCCGTACGTCATCGAGACCAGCTCGCCGTCGTCGTCCTGGTACTCGACCTCGATGTCCGAGATCGCGGTCAGACAGCGCGGGCACCAGTTGACGATGCGCTCTTTGCGGTAGATGAGCTCCTCGTCGTACATCCGCTTGAAGATGGTCTGGACGGCGGTGGACAGGCCCTCGTCCATGGTGAAGCGCTCACGGGACCAGGCGACGCCCTCGCCGAGGCGGCGCATCTGGCCGGAGATCTGGCCACCGGACTCGTTCTTCCACTTCCAGACGCGCTCGACGAAGGCCTCGCGGCCCAGGTCGTGGCGGGACTTGCCCTCCTTGCCGAGTTCGCGCTCGACGACGTTCTGGGTGGCGATGCCGGCGTGGTCCATGCCGGGCTGGTAGAGCGCCTCGAAGCCCTGCATGCGCTTGCGGCGGACGAGGGCGTCGATCAGCGTGTGCTCGAAGGCGTGCCCGAGGTGCAGGCTGCCCGTGACGTTCGGCGGCGGGATGACGATGGAGTACGGCGGCTTCTCGCTGTGCTCGTCGGCTTCGAAGTAACCCCGCTCTACCCAGCGCTCGTACAGCTTCCCCTCTACCTCGGCCGGTGCGTACTGGGTCGGCAGTTCAGGGTTGCTGGCTGGCGTCTGCTGAGTCTTCTCGGTCACGGGGGACAGTTTAGGGCCGTCACAGTCGTGCACTGAAACCGGTTTGTTGAGTAACGGAGTGACTCCCGGTGCTCCATATGAGGAGCCCTTCCGCCAGGATGTTCGGAACGCATAAGTATGACGAACAGGGGACACCGCAGATGAGCTACAACCAGCCGGGCCCGTACGGCGGCCAGCCGCCCCAGGGCCAGCCGGGTCCGTACGGCGGCCAGCCGCCCCAGGGTCAGCCCGGACCGTACGGGCAGCAGCCGCAGGGCCAGCCCGGCCCGTACGGCCAGCAGCCGGGGCCGTACGGCCAGCAGCCCCCGCAGGGCCAGCCCGGCTACGGCTACCCCCAGCAGGCTCCCCAGGGTGTCCCGCAGCAGCAGCCCCAGCCGGGCTACGGCTACCCCCAGGCCCAGCAGCCCGGCCCGTACGGCCAGCAGCCCCCCACTCCCCCGTACGGCGGCCAGCCGGCCTACGGCACGATGCCGATGCCCCCGGCCGAGCCGAAGAAGAAGACCGGCCTGATCATCGGCGGCGTCGTCGTGGCGCTGGCGGTCATCGCGGGCGGGGTGTACTTCCTGACCGGCGGCGGTGGCGGTCTCAGCGACGACGGACCGCACACGCTGACGACTCCGGCGACGGTGCTGAGCGAGTACAAGCGCGTCAGCAAGGACGGTGCGAGCCAGCAGCAGGACGACAAGACCACGAAGGAACTGACGGACAGCGGCATCGAGAACGGCAAGACCGTCACCGGGATCTACTCGACGGCGGATCTCACCAAGCTCGACCCCAGCAACCCCAACGACCCGAGCCTCCTGACCGCCAAGGGCATCACCTACATCGGCGCGTACGGCAAGATCAGCGATCCGGCCAAGGCGCTGGACAAGTTCTTCGCCTCTCTGCAGAAGGGCGCGTCCGAGAGCAAGGACAACAAGACCCAGCTCATCGGCAGCCCGGAGGAGGTGTCCCCGTCCGGCTTCGAGAACGGCATCATGAAGTGCCAGGCCGCCACGGGCACGGACGTCATGACCAAGAAGCCGAAGACCGACTGGTTCTGCGCCTGGTCGGACTACAGCACCATGGCGATGGTCTCCCCCGGAAACGTCGCGGGGAGCATGGACAAGGACGCCGCTGCCAAGATCACGACGGACCTCCGCAAGGAGATCCGCGTCAAGAAGTAGCCGTCACAACACGGAAGGGGCGCCCGCCAGTTCACCTGGCCGGGCGCCCCTTCCGTCTGTCTTCGCCTGCCGCTACGCGGACTTCTCGTGCCGCCCGCCGTCGCCCTTGCCGATCGTCCGCGGCTCGCGCGGGACCAGGGTCGGGTTCACGTTGTTGCGGACGACGTCCGCCGTGATGACGACGCGGGCGACGTCCTTGCGGGACGGCACCTCGTACATCACGGACTGGAGGACCTCCTCCATGATGGCCCGCAGACCGCGCGCGCCGGTGCCGCGGAGGATCGCCTGGTCGGCGATGGCCTCCAGGGCCGGGCGGTCGAAGTCCAGCTCGACGCCGTCGAGTTCGAAGAGGCGCTGGTACTGCTTCACCAGCGCGTTGCGCGGCTCGACGAGGATCTGCAGCAGCGCCTCGCGGTCCAGGTTGTGGACCGAGGTGAGGACGGGCAGCCGGCCGATGAACTCCGGGATCATCCCGAACTTCACCAGGTCCTCCGGCATGACCTCCTGGAACTGGTCGCTCGCCTCGATCTCCCGCTTCGAACGGATCGTCGCGCCGAAGCCGATGCCCTTGGCACCCGCCCGGGACTCGATGATCCGCTCCAGGCCGGAGAAGGCACCGCCCACGATGAACAGCACGTTCGTCGTGTCGATCTGGATGAACTCCTGGTGCGGGTGCTTCCGGCCGCCCTGCGGCGGTACGGAGGCGGTGGTGCCCTCCAGGATCTTCAGCAGGGCCTGCTGGACGCCCTCGCCGGAGACATCGCGGGTGATCGACGGGTTCTCGCTCTTGCGGGCGACCTTGTCGATCTCGTCGATGTAGATGATCCCGGTCTCGGCCTTCTTGACGTCGTAGTCCGCGGCCTGGATCAGCTTCAGCAGGATGTTCTCGACGTCCTCGCCGACATAGCCGGCCTCCGTCAGCGCCGTCGCGTCGGCGATGGCGAACGGGACGTTGAGCATGCGGGCCAGCGTCTGCGCGAGCAGCGTCTTGCCGGAGCCCGTGGGGCCCAGCAGCAGGATGTTGGACTTGGCCAGCTCGATGGCGTCGTCCCGGCCCTGCGCGCCGCCGTTCTCACCCGCCTGGACCCGCTTGTAGTGGTTGTACACAGCGACCGAGAGGGCCTTCTTCGCGGGCTCCTGCCCGACGACGTACCCCTCGAGGAACTCGTAGATCTCGCGCGGCTTGGGGAGTTCCTCCCACCGCACCTCGGAGGTCTCCGCGAGCTCCTCCTCGATGATCTCGTTGCAGAGATCGATGCACTCGTCGCAGATGTACACACCGGGACCCGCGATGAGCTTCTTCACCTGCTTCTGGCTCTTTCCGCAGAACGAGCACTTGAGCAGGTCGCCGCCATCACCGATGCGTGCCACGAGGTGCTTCCCCTTCGCCTGGGAGCAGCTTGGTTCAGCGGCTCCTGGTGCCTCTATCCGACGGTACCTTGCCTTGGCCCCCGTTCGGGCCCCCCTTGGCACGGTTCACACGGCAAGGACCGGGCGAATGTGGTGTGCCAAGGGGTGAAGGCCGACGTCAGACGGCCGTGGCCGCCTGCTTGCGGGTCGACACGATCTGGTCGACGAGACCGTAGGCGAGGGCGTCCTCGGCGGTCAGGATCTTGTCGCGCTCGATGTCGTCGCGGATCTTCTCCAGCGGAGTGGTGGAGTGCTTGGCCAGCATCTCCTCCAGCTGGGTGCGCATCCGCAGGATCTCGTTGGCCGCGATCTCCAGGTCGGAGAGCTGCTCGCGGCCGGTCTGCGAGGACGGCTGGTGGATCAGGATACGGGCGTTGGGCAGCGCCATCCGCTTGCCGGGCGTACCCGCCGCGAGCAGCACGGCCGCGGCGGAGGCCGCCTGGCCCATGCAGACCGTCTGGATGTCCGGCTTCACGAACTGCATCGTGTCGTAGATCGCGGTGAGCGCGGTGAACGAGCCGCCGGGGCTGTTGATGTAGATGGAGATGTCCCGGTCCGGGTCCATCGACTCCAGGCACAGCAGCTGCGCCATGACGTCATTGGCCGAGGCGTCGTCGATCTGCACGCCGAGGAAGATCACGCGCTCCTCGAAGAGCTTCGCGTACGGGTCGTACTCGCGCACGCCCTGCGAGGTGCGCTCCACGAAGCGCGGCACGATGTAGCGGTTGTCCACCTGCGGGCCGGTGTAGAGGCCGCTCGCGGAGGCGCCGGGGAAGTTGTTCATGTGGGTGTTCACCATCCTGGTGGCGTTCTGTGGCTGGGTGTCTCGGCGTACGAGAGGTGCGCGGGGCGGTGGAGCCGGATCCGGTGGGTACCGGATCAGGCGCCGGTGCCGCCGCCGCCCGGAACGCCCGATGCGATCGTGATGATCTCGTCGATGAGGCCGTACTCCTTGGCCTCCTCCGCGGTGTACCAGCGGTCGCGGTCGCCGTCGCGGATGATCGTCTCGACGGTCTGGCCGGAGTGACGGGCGGTGATCTCCGCCATCCGCTGCTTGGTGCGCAGCAGGTACTGGGCCTGGATCTTGATGTCCGAGGCCGTGCCGCCGATGCCGGCCGAACCCTGGTGCATGAGGATGTCGGTGTTCGGGAGCGCGAAGCGCTTGCCCGCGGTGCCGCCGGTGAGCAGGAACTGGCCCATCGAGGCCGCCATGCCCATACCGATGGTGACCACGTCGTTCGGGATGTACTGCATGGTGTCGTAGACCGCCATGCCGGCCGTCACCGAGCCGCCGGGGCTGTTGATGTAGAGGTAGATGTCCTTCTCGGGCTCCGCGGCGAGGAGGAGCAGCTGCGCGGTGATCTTGTTGGCGATCTCATCGTCCACCTGCTGACCGAGGAAGATGATGCGCTCGCCGAGCAGCCGGCTGTAGACCTGGTCACCGAGGCCTCCACCGAGGGACGGCTCACCGGCGGCGTAGGGCATCAGATTCGTCACGTATCCACCTGCTCGTCTCTGACGGCTCCGGCCGTCTCAGCGTCTTCGTACCGGGTGGGCGGGGACTCCCCTGCCCTTCCTATTCATGGACCCTAACGCGCAGGTGGGACAACGCCATCCCGCTTCCGCAACTGTTCGCTCGGAGCGCAAGCTCCGCAGTCCGCACAAGGGTTGTGGGGCACCGTACGCCATACGACGACGGGCTCCGGACGCAGCGGCGTCCGGAGCCCGTCGTTCGGGTTCAGCGCGAGGCTCAGGCCTCGTTCTTCTCCTCGGCGGCCTCGGCGGCGGCGTCGGTGGTGCCCTCGGCGGCCTCGACTGCCTCGATGGCCTCCTCCTCGTCGTCCTCCAGCTCGACGACCTCACCCTTGGTGTCGACGACCTTGGCGGCCTCGACGACCACGGCCAGCGCCTTGCCGCGGGCGACCTCGCCGACGAGCATCGGCACCTGGCCGCCCTCGACGACGGCCTGGGCGAACTGGTCGGGGCTCATGCCGGAGGAAGCAGCGCGCCGCATGAGGTGCTCGGTGAGCTCCTCCTGGTTGACGTTCAGCTTCTCCTTGTTGACGATCTCGTCCAGGATGAACTGGGTCTTGATGCCCTTGATCGCCTGCTCGGAGGTCTCGGCGTCGAACTCCTCGACCGTCTTGCCCTGGATCTCCAGGTACTTGTCGAGGGTCAGGCCCATCTGACCGAGCTGGTGGTGCTCCAGGTTGTGCTTGCGGGTCTGGACCTCGTCCGCGAGCAGCTTCTCCGGGATCGGGACCTCGGCGAGCTTCAGCAGCTCGTCCAGGACGCGCTCCTGGGCCTGGGTGGCCTGGTCGTACTGCTTGGTGTTCTCGAGGCGCTTGCGGCTGTCGGCCTTCAGCTCGTCGAGGGTGTCGAACTCGCTCGCCATCTGGGCGAACTCGTCGTCCAGTTCGGGGAGCTCACGGGCGGCGACGGCGGAGACCTTGACGGTGACCTCGGCCTCCTTGCCCTCGGCGGAGCCGCCCTTCAGCTCGGAGGTGAAGGTGGCCTCACCACCCGCCTCCAGGCCGGTGACGGCGGCGTCGATGCCGTCGAGGAGCTCGCCGGAACCGATGGTGTACGAGACACCCTCGGCGACGCCGTCCTCCAGGACCTCGCCGTCGACCTTGGCCTGCAGGTCGATCGTCACGACGTCGCCCTCGGCAGCGGCGCGCTCGACCGGGTTGGTGGAGGCGAAGCGCTCGCGGAGCTGCTCCACGGCCTTCTCGATGTCCTCGTCGCTGACCTCGAGGGCGTCGACGGTGACCTCGATGCCGGAGTAGTCCGGAATCTCGATCTCGGGGCGTACGTCAACCTCGGCGGTGAAGGCCAGCAGCTCGCCGTCCTTCAGCTCGGTGATGTCGACCTCGGGCTGGCCGAGGACGTTGAGCTCACCCTCGTTGACGGCCTCGGTGTAGAACTTCGGGAGGGCGTCGTTGACGGCCTCCTCCAGCACCGCACCGCGGCCGAAGCGCTGGTCGATGACCCGGGCAGGGATCTTGCCCTTGCGGAAGCCCTTCACCGTGACCTGCTGGTTGATCTTCTTGTACGCCGCGTCGAGGCTGTCCTTGAGCTCCTCGAAGGGCACCTCGACAGTGAGCCGAACCCGGGTCGGGTTCAGGGTCTCCACGGCGCTCTTCACGGTTCGGTCTCCTTGTGGCTGACTTCTTGGGGTTCTGCTCCGCCGCACGGGTGGCGGCTTCGCGGACCGAGCCCGGTACATCAGACACACGGGCACGCATTTTGCATAGTAACGGCAAGGAGTCGGACTCCCACAATGCGATCTTGCCGGTGGTCGGGGTGGCCGGATTCGAACCGACGACCTTCCGCTCCCAAAGCGGACGCGCTACCAAGCTGCGCCACACCCCGTCGGTGCGACACGTAGGGTACATGCAGTCAGGCAGTGCATCGGCCGCTTTGCGCGGGCGGCACCGAACGCGACACCGGGTGGCCGCAATCGGGTGTGCGGGCAGCGTCCGCGACCCGCTACGATGCTTCACGTGCCGACGGCCTCCGGGCCTGCGGTGCGGCTTTGCGGGCGTAGCTCAATGGTAGAGCCCTAGTCTTCCAAACTAGCTACGCGGGTTCGATTCCCGTCGCCCGCTCCATGCTTGGGCCCGGTCCGGCGAATTCCTCGCCGGACCGGGCCCTTTGCGTTCCGTGTGTGTGGCGCCGCACCGCCCGTGCCGGGCTGCCCGCGCCGGGGCGCGGGCGGCTGGACCGGCCGGTTCAGAAGGAGATCTGGTTGATGGTCTCCGCTATCGAGTTCATGAACCTCTGGATCGACGGCGCCATGCCGGTCGACGCCAGGAAGAAGCCGAAAAGTATCGCGACGATCGCCGGCCCGGGCTTGATCGAGCCTCCCCTGATCAGGACCACCAGGATGATCGCCAACATCAGCACCACAGACAGTGAAATGGCCACGACTGCTCACACCCTCGGTCGGTCCGCCTTGCCGGCCCGGAGAGGTGCGGCCGAGCACTCCTCCGTCCTGTCCATCGTGCCACCAACTCCCCTGTGGTCGCTGCCGCCTGACGGATCGATGCGACGGGATCGCGCCATCCTTGCGCCCCGCGTGCACTCGGGGCGCACGGCTGCACGAGGGGTCGCACAGGGCACCCCACACCTGTGAGTGAACTGTGAATCAGCCATTCGTAATAACTTGCGAATGTGACGGTTTCCATATCCACACACTTCATTCACATGCAATTCCAAGGTTTAAGTGCGATGAAATTCACGCTCCACAACAACCTGCCGATATGCCCCATTTAAGGTGGATGAATCGGTGCATAGCGGGCGGTTGACGGTGGTTTCACTTTCGATTGGGGAGGAGCATGTGATATCCCCGAGCGGTTTTACGAATTCCGATCGAGGCGTCTAAGGTGCATGAGATGTTCCACGCTCCGAACGAATTTCAGAGGGCCCCGCTCCCATCGGCGACCCGGGAGTCGGAGCCCAGACCCCGAGGGACGACCGTCACCGCGGCACCCCCCGCACCGGTGGCGAACAAGCCGTCGGCGGCCGCACCGGCGAAGCGGCGCGACGCCTACTTCGACAACGTCAAATACCTGGCCATCGTGCTCGTCGCGGTGGCGCACTCGTGGGAACCGGTGATGGACGGCAGCCGGACCGCCCGTGCGCTGTACATGGTGGCGTACACCTTTCACATGCCGGCGTTCATCATCGTCTCCGGCTACTTCTCCCGCTCGTTCGACATGTCCGCCGCCAAGGTGAAGCGCCTGATCACCGGCGTCGCCGTGCCCTATGTGGTGTTCGAGACGGCGTATTCCCTGTTCAAGCGGTACGCCGACGACCAGGCCGATCCGTCGATCAGCCTGCTCGACCCCTGGTACCTCACCTGGTTCCTGATCGCGCTGTTCATCTGGCGGATCACCACGCCGCTGTGGCAGGCGCTGCGCCATCCGCTGCCGGTCGCGCTCGTCATCGCCGTGCTCGCCTCCTTCTCCCCGACGATCGGCGACGACCTCGATCTCCAGCGCGTACTGCAGTTCCTGCCGTTCTTCGTGCTGGGGCTCCGGCTGCGGCCCGAGCATTTCCAGCTGGTGCGCCGGCGCGAGGTGCGGATGCTCGCGCTCCCGCTGTTCGCCGGGGCCCTGGCGTTCGCGTACTGGGCGGCGCCGCGGATGCAGCTGGGCTGGTTCTACCGCAGCAACAGCGCGCAGGAGATGGGCGCTCCGTGGTGGTCGGGTGCCGTGATGACCCTGGCCATGTTCGGCTGCGCGCTGCTGCTCACCATCGGGTTCCTGTCCTGGGTGCCGCGCCGCCACATGTGGTTCACGGTCCTCGGTACCGGGACGATCTGCGGCTATCTGCTGCACGGCTTCCTGATCAAGGGAGCCGGATACGCCGGGGTGTTCGACGTCTACGACTGGCTCGCGGCGCCCGTCGGCCTGGTCCTGGTCTCCCTGGTCGCGGCGGTCGCCGTGACGCTGCTGTGCACACCACCGGTCCGCAGGGCGCTGCGCCCGGTGACGGAGCCGGACATGGACTGGGCGTTCCGGCGGGACCCGGCCAGGCTCTGAGCCCCGTCGGCGCGCGGATCAGTCCTTCGCCGTGTTGGCTGGATCCGATTGCTCGGTGGGCGATTGGGCCGGGGTGAGTCCCAGCAGCCCCCGTACCAGCGCATACTTCTCGGTCAGCCGGGTACGGGTCGCCGGTTCCAGCACGGCGAGACGGGCCGGGTCCGTGTTGTGTGCCAGGTCGGACTCCTTGATCAGCAGCGCGCCCGGGGTCTCCAGGATGCGCCGGGTGTACGCACGAAGGTCCTCGCCGTCACGTTTGGTGACGGCGAGGACCATGTCCTTCACCTGCTGCGGCAGCGCGGCGCCGGCCAGCCACCGCTCCGGCAGCGCGTCGTCCTCGACCGCGTCGTGCAGCCAGGCCGCGGCTATCTGTTCCTCGCTGCCGCCCCTGGTCCGTACTCCCTCGGCGACGGCGGCGAGGTGTTCGGTGTACGGACGTCCCGCCTTGTCCCGCTGCTCGGCGTGGGCCTCGCGGGCGATCGCCTCGACTTCGGCCAGGGTCAGGTGTGCGTGCGGCTCGGTCATGGTCCGACTCTACGGACGGGCTTCCGATCTGCGCAGGGCCGCGCGGGCCGGGACCACCATGGCGAGCAGGCCGAGGCCGACGGTCGCGGCGACGAAGCTCCCGTACAGGACCGGCGGGACGTACGGCGACTCGCCGGTCAGGCCCCGCATCATCGGGAAGAGCGTCGCCATGGCGATGCCGGTGCCGAGCGCGGCGCCGGCCACCGTGACCAGCAGCGCCTCCCAGCGGATCATGCCCATGACCTGACTGTGGGTGGAGCCGACCAGGCGCAGCATGGTCAGTTCGCGGCGGCGGTCGAGGACGGTCATCACCAGGGTGTTGACGGCGGCGATCGCGGCGAATCCGCCGAGGACCGCGGCCATGACGGTGTTGGCCCAGGCGTTGAGCTCGCGGTCCTTGTCCTGGGCCGCGGCGTAGCCGGAGGAGTCGGTGACGGTGCCGAGCGCGGTGAGTTTCCGGGCGGCGGCGGGGGTGGCGCGTACCAGGACGTCGGTGGCGTACGGCGAGGTCATGTGGGTCTTCAGGTCGGCCGCGGGGAAGGTGAGGAGGCTGGTGCCGAGGCCTCGTCCGTAGACCGCGACGACCTTCGGGTTCGCCTTGGTGCCGTCCGGCAGCCGCAGGGCGAGCCGGTCGCCGGTGCGCAGGTCCGCCGTGTCGGCGAGGGTGGTGTCGACGGCGACGGTCCCGGGCCTCAGGCCGGTGAGGGAGCCGGTCCTGACGTCGAGGTCCTGGACCTCGGCGAGCTCCTTGCCGGAGCCGATGACGCCCTGGGCGGAGGCACTCTGCAGCTGCACGCCCCCGCCGCCGGGAACCAGGACGGAGCTGCGGAGCAGTCCGACCGCGGTGGAGACGCCGGGGGTGGCGGCGGCCCGTTCGGTCGCGTCGGAGCCGAGTCCCGCCGGGGCGGTGACGATGTGGTCGGCGGTGATCGCGTCGCGCTGCTGGTGTGCGGTCACCCGTTCCTGGCTGGTCTGCATGAAGACGAGCGTCGACGAGAAGGCCATGGCGAGCACGATCGGGGTGATCGCGGAGGCCAGCCGGCGGGAGTTGGTACGGGAGTTGGCGGCGGCCAGTGAGCCCGAGGCGCCGGCGGCGCGCAGCGGGAGGCCGATGACGGTGGCGCAGATCCGGGCGATCAGCGGGCCGAGCAGCCCGACCGCGACCATGAAGAGCATGACGACGCCGAGGGCGGCGTTCGCCGAGTCCTCGCCGGACGAGGAGGCCGCGACTCCGGCGAGGGCCGTGCCGCCGACGAGGGCGGCGATGCCGAGCGGGGTGCGGATCACGCCGAACGGGGCGCGTTCCACGGCCGTCTGGGCGAGGGCGAGTCCCGGCTTCAGCTTGGCGGGTCGCCGTGCGGCGAGGTAGCCGGCGCCCAGCGCGGTGAGCATGGTGGTGGCGGCCGCGATGGTCAGCGGCAGCCAGGAGATGTGCAGGGCGACGCCGTCGAGGACCGCTCCCCGGTCCTGGAGCTGCCCGAACCACCACGTGGCCAGGGCGGCCCCGGGCAGGCAGCCGAGCGCTCCGGCGAGCGGGGCGACGAGCAGGGACTCGGTGGCGATGGTGCGGCGCAGCTGGCGCGGGGTGGCCCCGATGGCTCGCAGCAGGGCGAACTCACGGCTGCGCTGGCCCACGGAGAGGGCGACCGTGCCGGCGGCGGTGAAGACGGCGACCATGGTGGCGACGCCGCCGAAGGAGAGGCCGAGTCCGAGGAGGAGTTCCTTGGTTCCCGCGAGGGCCGGGGCCTCGACGGCGCCCCGGTCGTCACCGGTGTGGACCCGGGCGGTCGCGGTGCGGCCGACGGCCTCGCGGACCTGGCCGGCGAGGGTGTCGGTGGCGGTGCCCCGGTCGGCGAGCACGGCGATGGCGTCGACCCGGCCGGGGTGGCCGGAGAGCTGTACGGCCTGCCGGTCGGCGAACCAGACGGTGGCGTCGGTGGCGGTGGTGCCCGACACCCGGAACTCCCGTACGCCGGCGGGTGTGTCGAGGGTGACGGTGTCGCCGACCCGGCTCCCGGCGCCGGCCGGGACGACGGCCTCGCCGGTCCGGGGGGCAGTACCGGTGACCAGCCGCGTGCCGGTGAGGGCGGTGGAGCCCCAGCCGTGCGCGGTGAGGGGGGTGTTGTCGTGCCGTACGGAGTAGCCGACGTCCCCGACAGCGGTGGCCGCGCCGGGGGCCGAGGCGGCCTTCGCCACCAGGGATTCGGGCAGCCGTGCGGTGTCCGGGAGGAGTACGTCGGTCTCCTCCGCGCTGTCGCCGCTGCCGGACTTCAGATGGATCTTCTGGTCGGCGGCGACCACCACGGGGGCCTTCGCGTAGCGGTCCGCGGGTACGGAGGCGCGCACGCCGCTCTCCGTCAGGATGCCGCAGGCGGAGACGACGGCCGCGGCCAGCAGGAGCGCGACGAAGGTCCCGACGAACGAGGAGGGTTTGAAGCGGACGGCCGCGCGGGCGAGGCCGTTCGGGACGTGCGGGGTGAACATCAGGCTGCTGCTCCTGCGTGGGCGGGGGCGGTGCGCGCGGTCAGCGCGGTCATCCGGGCGGCGATCTGTGCGGCGCCGGCGCGCGGCAGGCTGTCGGCGATCGCGCCGTCGGCGAGGAAGAGCACCTGGTCGGCGTAGGCGGCGGCGGCCGGGTCGTGGGTGACCATGACGACGGTGGCGCCGAGGCCGTCCACCGCGCTGCGGAGCAGGGCGAGGATCTCTGCGGCGGTGGTGGTGTCGAGGGCGCCGGTCGGCTCGTCGGCGAAGATCACATCGGGCCGGGTGACCAGGGCGCGGGCGACGGCGACGCGCTGCTGCTGGCCGCCGGAGAGCTGGCCGGGGCGGCGGGTGCCCTTGTCGCCGAGGCCGACCCGGGTGAGCATCTCGGTGGCTTCGCGGCGGGCGCGGGCGGAGCCGGTGCGCTGTCCGGCCAGGCGCATGGGCAGGACGACGTTCTGTTCGACCGTCAGGGACGGCAGCAGGTTGAAGGCCTGGAAGACGAAGCCGAGGCGGGTGCGGCGCAGTTCGGTGAGCCGGTTCTCGCTCATGCCGGTGATCTCGGTGCCGCCGAGGCGCACGGAGCCCTCGGTGGGGCGGTCGAGTCCGGCCGCGCACTGCAGGAAGGTCGATTTCCCGGAGCCGGACGGTCCCATGACGGCGGTGAAGGTGGAGCGCGGGAGCGCAAGGTCGATGCCCCGCAGCGCGTGGACGACAGAGCCGCCCCGGCCGTACTGCCTGCGGACGCCGCGCAGTTCGACGGCGAGGTCCGAGGGTCCGGACGCCTGGTGGGTGTCCGTCGTGTACTGCCCGTCCTGCGCGCGCTGCCTGGTGCGTCGCAGCCCCATGATGTCCGCCTTCCGTTGCTCATCGGCCGCTTCTTCGACCATGGCTCGAACCTACGGAGCGGGGGCGGGTGCGGAACATGGCGGCTGCTGGCGGATCGGGGGTGGGGGAAACCCCAGGTCCGATCGGGGGGAGGCGGGGCGCGGCGGTCGGAGCACCGGTGTTTCCCAGGTTTTCGCGAGGGGGGACAGTTGCAACGTCAATCGTTCGGTAAACTAATTACTGACGCTTCCTTGACGTTCTCTTGACCAAACGAAGGATCGGGCTCATCGGACACGCAGACACGCTCATCGCCATGGGCGGCGCCTTCCTCGCCGCCGCCGTTCTCGCCCGCGTCGGCAGCCGCATCGGACTGCCGACCATCCCCCTGTTCATCCTGGCCGGAATCCTGCTCGGCCCGCACACGCCCGGCATCGTGCTCGTCGCCGACCCGCACGAGCTGGAGATGCTCTCCGCACTCGGCCTGGTGCTGCTGCTCTTCTACCTCGGCCTCGAATTCCACCTCGACGACCTCAAGGCCGGCGGCCGCAAGATGGCCCTCGCCGGCGGCACCTATCTCGCCCTGAACGTCGGCGCCGGGCTCGGCTTCGGCTTCGCGCTGGGCTGGGGCACCTCCGAGGCGCTCGTGCTCGCCGGGGTGCTGGGCATCTCGTCGTCGGCCATCGTCACCAAGGTCCTGGTCGACCTGGGCCGCATCGGCAATCCGGAGACCAAGCCGATCCTCGGCATCATCGTGGTCGAGGACGTCTTCCTCGCCCTCTACCTGGCCGCCCTCCAGCCCATCCTGTCGGGCGCCGACAGCCTCTCCGCCGCGGCGGTCGACGGCGGCAAGGCCTTCGGCTTCCTGCTGCTGCTCGCGCTGGCCGCCCGGTTCGGCACCAGGGTCGTCGGCAAGCTGATCAACACCCGTGACGACGAACTCCTCGTCATCTCCTTCCTCGGCGCCGCGGTCTTCGTGGCGGGCGTCTCGGAGTGGTTCGGGGTCGCGGACGCGATCGGCGCGTTCATGGTCGGCCTGATGCTCGGCAGCACGACCTCCGGCGAGCGCATCCTCAAGCTGGTCCACCCGCTGCGGGACGCCTTCGGCGCGATCTTCTTCTTCGCCTTCGGGCTCTCGATCGACCCGGGCGACCTGCCGACCGTGCTGTGGCCGGTGCTGGCCGCCGTCGCGGTGACCCTGGCCATGAACGTCCTCGCCGGGCTCGCCGCCGCGAAGGTGTACGGCTTCGGCCCGCAGGCCACGGCGAACATCTCCACCACGCTGGTGGCGCGCGGCGAGTTCGCCCTGATCCTCGCCACGATGGCGGCGGCCGCGGGGCTGGACGAGCGGCTCTCCCCGTTCATCGCGGGCTATGTGCTCCTGCTCGCGGTCCTCGCACCACTGGCGGCCGGGCGCTCGCACTGGCTGGCCCGCGTCCTGCCGGGCGGCCGGGGCCGGGGTGAGGACAGTGACAGCGACGACGGGGCCGGAAAACTCGCGGTCCCGGCCTGAGCCGGCACCCGCGGCGTTCCGGGTACGGGAACGGTCCCAGGGTCTTTCGTCCGGCGCGGGCCCTGCCTCGTCCGAACAAGAGGCCCCCGGGCCCTCCCCGTACCCGGACAGATCGCTGTCCACGTTCCGGTGACGGGGCGACAGCTGTTGACTCGTGCCCGGTTCGAGCCGTTTGCGTATGGTTCAGGATGTGCGCGACAACAGCAGCAGCGCCCGGTCGTCGTTGACGTCCTTGGCGCACGCCTCGATCAGGTGCCAGGCCGCGCCCTCGAAGCCGGTGGCGACATAGCGGTCGGCCTCGCCGGTCAGCCGGTCGATGCCTTCCGCGATGTCGCGGTCCGACGCCTCGACCAGGCCGTCCGTGAACAGCATCAGCACGTCGCCGGGGGCCAGCGAGCCCTTCACGGCGTCGAACTGCGCCCCGTCGTAGACCCCCAGCAGCGGTCCCTCGGCCACCTTCTCCTCCCACTGGCCGCTGCCCGAGTGGAGCTGGAGGGCGGGCGGGTGTCCGGCCGACAGGAGTTCGTAGTCGCCCGATTCGAGGTCCAGGACCAGATGGATCGAGGTGGCGAACCCCTCGTCCCAGTCCTGGCGCAGCAGATAGCCGTTGGCCGCGGGCAGGAAGCCGTGCGGGGGCAGCGAGCCGAGGAGGCCGCCGAAGGCCCCGGACAGCAGGAGGGCGCGGGAGCCCGCGTCCATGCCCTTGCCGGAGACGTCGGTGAGCACGGCCTCCAGAGTCCGGCCGCCGTTGGTGCGGGCGGCGACGACGAAGTCCCCGGAGAAGGACTGCCCGCCCGCCGGGCGCAGCGCCATCTCGCGGTGCCAGCCCTGCGGCAGCCTGGGCAGGGCGCTCTGCACCCGGATGCGTTCGCGCAGGTCGAAGAGCATGGTGCCGCCGCGCCGCCACGGCACGCCCACCCTGGCCCGGAACTGGGCGAGGACCAGCCCGAAGAAGCCGCAGGCCGCGACCACCAGGACGATTCCGGGGGTCACCCGGGCCGGGCCGTCGTCGTACGGGCCCAGTCCGATCGACTCCACGATCAGGGCCGTGGCAGCGGTCGCGTACAGGCCCAGCAGGCTGGCCGGGCGCAGCAGCAGGCCCCCCGCGACGATCGGCAGGACGAGCGCGGCCGGTGAGCACCACATCGGGTAGAAGAGCGTGGCGCAGGTGATGGCGGGAATGGTCAGCAGCAGGCCGACCAGCGCGATCCAGTCCGAGCCGTCGCCGCGGAAGTAGTCGACACCGGATTTGCGCAGCGCGATGCGTGCCCGGTGCGCCGATTTCCGCAATCGGGCCGGGTACGAGTCTGCTCCTGTGCGACGGGCCATTGCCGGGACTTTATCCACCCGGCCGCCCGAGGTGCAGGGGGACCCCATGACAATGCGTTCGAAATCGGGTCGCCCGGCTGCCTCACCCCCTGGTAGGCATGGCCCATGACTACTGAGCTTCGCGTACTGCGTCCGTCCGAATGGAACCGATGGTTCGAGTGTCTGGAGCTGGCGTTCGGCGGGGCCCCGGAGACTCCCGAGGAGCGCGAGCTGTTCGAGCAGCTGACCGAGCACGAGCGGTCGCTCGGGATCTGGGACGGCGACGACGTGGTCGGCACGGCGGGGGCGTTCAGCTTCCGGGTCGCGGTGCCGGGCGGGGCGCTGGTGCCCGCCGCCGCGATCACGATGGTGAGCGTCGCCTCCACGCACCGCAGGCGCGGGCTGCTGACCTCGATGATGCGGCGGCAGCTGGACGACATCCGCGCGACGGGCGAGCCGTTCGCCGTACTGACGGCTTCGGAACCGGTGATCTACGGCCGGTTCGGCTACGGCGCCGCCTCGAAGCAGATGTCCCTGACGATCGAGAAGGACCGGATCCGGCTGGACGTGCCGCCGGGCACGGACGAGGTGCGGTTGCGCCACGCGAAGCCGGACGAGGCGATGGCTGCGTGCGAGGGCGTGTACGAGCAGCTGGTCTCCGGCCGCCCCGGCGTCCCGGCCCACGGGCCCGGCTGGGAGCGCAAGCCCATGATCGACCCGGTCGCGAGCCGGCAGGGCTCCTCGGCGCAGCAGTGCGTGCTGGCGGAGCGGGACGGGAAGATCGTCGGCAATGTGACGTACCACATCAAGCCGGAGTGGGAGCCGGCCGGCCCCAAGGGCACCGTCGTGGTCAACGACCTGGCCGCGCTGGACCCGACGGCGTACGCGGCGCTGTGGCGGTTCGTCTTCGACATCGACCTGATGACGACGATCGTGGCCCGCAACCGGCCGGTCGACGACGCGGTGCTGCACCTGGTGTCGGACGTGCGGCGGTGCAACATCCGGGTCCGCGATTCGCTCCATGTGCGTCTGGTGGAGCTGGGGGCGGCGCTGGAGGCCCGGACGTACCGGGGTCCGCTGGACGTGGTGTTCGAGGTGGAGGACGCGTTCTGCCCCTGGAACGCGGGGCGTTGGCGGCTCACCGCCGACGAGAAGGGCGTCGCGTCGTGCCGGCGTACCGAAGACCCGGCCGATCTCGCGCTCTCGGTACGGGAGTTGGGCTCCGCCTATCTGGGCGGGGAGTCGCTGAGCTCGCTGGGTCTGGCCGGGCGGGTACGGGAGCTGCGGGCGGGCGCGCTGGCGGAGACGTCGTCGGCGTTCCTGTCGGACACGGCCCCGTGGCTGCCCCGGGGGTTCTAGGGAGTCCCTAGGCCTTCTGGCACCCCGGGCACCAGAAGAGATTGCGGGCGGCGAGATCGGCGGTGCGGATCTCGCCGCCGCAGATGTGGCAGGCCTGACGGGCGCGGCGGTACACGTACACCTCGCCGCCGTGGTCGTCGACCCGCGGCGGGCGTCCCATCGCCTCCGGCAGGTGCTCGGGGCGGACCGTGTCGATCCGGTTGTTCCGCACGCCCTCGCGCATCAGCACCACCAGGTCCGCCCAGATCGTGTCCCACTGCGCGCGCGTGAGGTCCCTGCCGGTGCGGTACGGGTCGATCCCGTGCCGGAACAGCACCTCCGCGCGGTAGACGTTGCCGACCCCCGCGACGACCTTCTGGTCCATCAGCAGGGCCGCGACGGTGAGCCGGCTGCGCGAGATCCGCAGCCAGGCCCGCTCGCCGTCCTCGTCGCTCCGCAGCGGGTCCGGCCCGAGGCGGTCGTGTATCGCGCGCTTCTCCGGGCCGGTGATCAGGGCGCAGGCCGTCGGGCCGCGCAGATCCGCGTGGTGCTCCTCGTTCAGCAGACGCAGCCGGACCGTGTCGGTGGGCGGCGGGGCCGGGACCGTACCGAAGCCGAGCTTGCCGAACAGGCCCAGGTGGATGTGGACCCAGCCGGCGCCCTCGAAGCCGAGGAAGAGGTGCTTGCCGTGGGCGTCGACCCCGGTGAGGGGCCTGCCGTCGAGCAGTGCGGCGCCTTCGGAGAACCTGCCCTGCGGGCTGCTCACCCGCACCGGCCGCCCGGCGAACCTGTCCCGGTGGTCCGCCGCGAGGCGGTGGATGGTGTGGCCCTCGGGCACGGTGGCGGCTCTCCTCGGTGGGCCTGGGGGACGGACATGGCTGTGCCGCCGGGGGCACCGGCGGCACAGGTGGAGACCGGTCAGCCCTGCTGCGGGTGGTGGGCCGGGATCGGGGGGAGCTCGCCGGTCGTCTCGTACGCCGTCAGCATCTCGATGCGGCGGGTGTGACGCTCCTCGTTGGAGTACGGGGTGGCGAGGAAGATCTCGACGAACTTGGTGGACTCCTCCACCGAGTGCATCCGGCCGCCGATGGCGACCACGTTGGCGTTGTTGTGCTCGCGGCCCAGCGCGGCGGTCTGCTCGCTCCAGGCCAGTGCGGCGCGGACGCCCTTGACCTTGTTGGCGGCGATCTGCTCGCCGTTGCCGGAGCCGCCGATCACGATGCCGAGGCTGTCCGGGTCCGCGGCCGTCCGCTCGGCGGCACGCAGGCAGAACGGCGGGTAGTCGTCCTGGGCGTCGTAGATGTGGGGGCCGCAGTCGACAGCCTCGTGGCCCTGGGCCGTGAGCCATTCGACGAGGTGGTTCTTGAGTTCATAGCCGGCATGGTCCGAGCCGAGGTACACGCGCATGTTCCGAGTGTGGCACGTGCGACGCGGGGTAGCCGCCATCGGGGTCGGGGTCTTCCGTGCGGATCGGGCCGGTGCACGCGGCGGACCTCGGGTGATCGCGATGCGCGGGCCCGGTGTGAGCCAGGCCACCCGGGCAGACGTCCGGGCAACGATTCGGTCAACGATTCGGAGGAAGGGGTTCCGCTTTTCCGGTTCGCCGGGCTTCAATGCATCACTCGCTGCCGCACCCCACTGCGGCGGCCGGACACGCAGCGCGTGATCCGAGAACGTAAGGATTCGATCCATGACGTCGCAGACGACTACGGCAGGGCCGGGCCACCAGCCCCGCAGGCCGGACCGGTCGAACGGGCCGGACACCCCGGACACCCCCCACTCCCCGGACTCCCCGGGCTCCCCGGGCGGACTCCAGGCGGGACTCAAGAACCGCCATCTCTCGATGATCGCCATCGGAGGGGTGATCGGCGCGGGCCTCTTCGTGGGCTCCGGCGCCGGCATCGCCGCCGCGGGACCGGCCATCCTGCTGTCGTACGCCCTGGTCGGCCTGATGGTCGTCTTCGTGATGCGGATGCTCGGCGAGATGGCCGCGGCCCGCCCCAGCTCGGGCTCCTTCTCCGCCTACGCCGACCAGGCGCTGGGCCGCTGGGCCGGTTTCTCGATCGGCTGGCTGTACTGGTTCTTCTGGGTCGTGGTGCTCGCCGTCGAGGCCACGGCGGGTGCCAAGATCCTGGAGGGCTGGGTGCCGGGCGTCCCGCAGTGGGCGTGGGCGCTGATCGTGATGGTGGTGCTGACCGCGACGAACCTGGTCTCGGTCGGGTCGTACGGCGAGTTCGAGTTCTGGTTCGCCGGGATCAAGGTCGTGGCGATCGGTGCCTTCGTGGTCGTCGGACTGCTCGCCGTCTTCGGGGTGCTGCCCGGCTCGGACAACCCCGGCGCGGGCCTGGCGCATCTCACCGACTCCGGCGGGTTCTTCCCCGAGGGGCCGGGCGCGATCCTCACCGGTGTGCTGATGGTCGTCTTCTCCTTCATGGGCAGTGAGATCGTCACCCTCGCCGCCGGTGAGTCCGAGAACCCGCAGCGCGCCGTCCAGAAGGCCACCAACAGCGTGATCTGGCGGATCGCCGTCTTCTACCTGGGCTCGATCTTCGTCGTGCTCACCCTGCTGCCGTGGAACGACGCCTCGATCGTGAAGGAGGGCAGCTATGTCGCCGCCCTCAACTCCATCGGCATCCCGCACGCCGGACAGGTCATGAACGTCATCGTCCTGACCGCCGTGCTGTCGTGCCTGAACTCCGGCCTCTACACCGCCTCGCGGATGGCCTTCTCGCTCGGCGGCCGCGGGGACGCGCCGAAGGCCTTCGCCCGGACGAACAAGCGGGGTGTGCCGCAGGCCGCCATCCTGTCCTCGGTGGTCTTCGGCTTCGTCGCCGTGTTCTTCAACTACCAGTGGCCCGACACCGTCTTCCAGTTCCTGCTGAACTCCTCCGGTGCGGTCGCCCTGTTCGTCTGGCTGGTCATCTGCTTCACCCAGCTGCGGATGCGCGGCATGATCCTGCGCGAGTCGCCGGAGAAGCTGGTCGTACGGATGTGGCTCTTCCCGTATCTGACCTGGGCGACCATCGCGATGATCTCGTTCGTCCTGGTCTACATGCTGACCGACGACGGCGGACGCGAGCAGGTGCTGCTCTCGCTGCTCGTCGCGGCGCTGGTGGTGGCGATCTCCCTGGTCCGCGAGGCCAGGAACCGCAAGAACCGCACGGCCGTGGAAACGCCTGCCAATACCTGACGGCCGTTGTCAGGTTTACCGGAAAGGCTCTCCCCCGCAACGCCACCGAGCGAGCGATCGGAGAGCCTTTCCATGACCACCGCCCCCGCCGGCTTCCAGACCGGTTTCGCCGTCCGGCCCGACCTCGTCGTCGAGGCGGCCCACGCCGAGGACGTACGCGCCGCCGTGGCCGGCGCCGCCGCGCGCGGGCTCCCGGTCCGCGTCCACGCCACCGGCCACGGGCTGCCCGGGGCCGTCGAGGGCGGGGTCCTGATCAGCACCCGCCGGATGGACTCCGTCGCGATCGACCCGGTCCGCCGCACCGCGCGGATCGGCGCGGGCGTCACCTGGGGGCAGGTGATCGAGGCCGCCGCACCGCACGGGCTCGCCCCGCTGAACGGATCGTCCCCGTCGGTCGGCGCGGTCTCCTACACCCTCGGAGGCGGGCTGGGGGTGCTGGCCAGGGAGTTCGGCTACGCGGCCGACCATGTGCACGCGCTCGACGTGGTGACGGCCGACGGTGTGCTGCGCCGGGTCTCCCCGGACAGCGAGCCCGAGCTCTTCTGGGCGCTGCGCGGCGGCGGCCACCGGCTCGGCGTGGTGACCGCCATGGAGATCGGCCTGGTCCGGGCCGGGCGGCTGTACGGCGGTTCGGTCGCCTTCGACGGGGAGGCGGCCGGGACGGGCGCCGCCGAGGTGGCCGGCCGCTATCTGGAGTGGGCCGGGGCCCTGCCCGACACGCTGACGTCCTCGCTGGCGGCGCTCCGGTACCCCGACCTGCCGCAGCTGCCGGAGGCGCTGCGGGGGCGGTACGTGGTCTCGGTGCGGGTCGCGTACACCGGCGGTGCGGCCGAGGGCGAGCGGCTGGTCGCGCCGCTGCGGGCGATCGGGCCCGCGCTCGCGGATTCGCTGCGGGAGATGCCGTACACCGACAGCCACACCATTCACAGCGACCCGCCGTTCCCACACGCCTACTACGGCGACAGCGTGGTGCTGGGCGCACTGGACGGGAGCAGTGCCGGGCGGGTACTGGAGCTGGCCGGGCCGAAGGCCCCGATGATGACCGTGGTCCAGATCAACCACCTGGGCGGCGCGCTCGCCGCGCGGCCCGCCGTCGACAACGCGGTGCCCTACCGCGAGGCCGGTTTCCTGGTGCGGCTGCTCTCGCCGCTCGACGGTACGGACGTGGCGTCGGTACGGGCCCTGTACGCGGAGGTGGCCGAGGTGCTCGCCCCGGCCGCCCTGGGGCGCTCGCTGAACTTCTCCTTCGGCGGCGGGGACCGGACCGAGGGCTTCCACGACGCGCGGACACGACAGAGGCTCGCCGGTCTGGTGTCGCGTCACGACCCGGCGAGCCTCTTCGGGGGGAGTTACGGCATCAGCCCCGGCGGCCGATGAGCTTCCAGGCCGCGGGCAGCGCGCCCATGGCCAGCGCCGCCTTCAGCGCGTCGCCGAGCAGGAACGGCACCAGGCCGGCCGCGATCGCGGCGCTCGCCGACATGCCGGTGGCCAGCGCCAGGTACGGGACGCCGACGGCGTAGATGATCGCGGAGCCCAGCACCATCGTGCCCGCGGTGCGCAGCACGGAGCGGTCGCCGCCGCGGCGGGCGAGGCCGCCGACCACGGCGGCGGCGAGCAGCATGCCGAGGACGTAGCCGAACGAGGGGAAGCCCATTCCGGAGGTGCCCTCGGAGAACCACGGCATGCCCGCCATGCCCACCAGCGCGTACACCGCGAGGGAGAGGAAGCCGCGGCGGGCGCCGAGCGCGGTGCCGACGAGGAGCGCGGCGAAGGTCTGGCCGGTGACCGGGACCGGGGAGCCGGGGACCGGCACGGCGATCTGGGCGGCGATGCCGGTGAGCGCGGCGCCGCCCAGGACCAGGGCCGTATCGACGGCGTAACGGTTCCTGGCGGCGGGCAGCAGGTCGGCGAGGACCGCTCCGGTGCGGGCAGGGGCGGCGGCAGCAGTGCTCATCGGGACTCCGCGGGGTGAGGGCAGGTGGGGGACAGACTGAGCCCGACGTTAGCCCACGTGTTAACGCCCGATCACCATCAGTGGCCCACAAAGCGACGCCCGAGGCCTTGGTGGGGTTCACACAAAGGGCCGTACACAATCACGCAGCGGCGTGATGCTCGTCACTGAGGTGGGGGCGGAGCCGCTCGGATCCGGCGAGGAGCGGCCGGCGGGAGGGACTGTAGGGTCCCGCCAATTCCACGCCGATTCCACACCGGCTCCGGCTCGGAGCGGCCGGCGGTCGGGCAGGGCGGCGGGCCGTCCCCGGACGCGGCGGCCGTACCCCCGTGTCCGGGTGTGCACCTTGTGTGAGCATCGTGCCCGTATGGCGGACACCGGTTCCCCGACGGCGGTGCGCGTGCCCAGACTGTCCGCGCACCTCCCCCCACGTCTCACCTACCGAACAGAGCTTGTCCATGTCTCGGAATTCCGTGTCTCCCCCCACCGGATCCCCGGCCGCCGTCTCCGATGCCGGGGCCGACTCGGCTCTCACCCACGGGCTCAAGCAGCGCCATCTGTCGATGATCGCCCTCGGCGGTGTCATCGGCGCCGGGCTCTTCGTCGGCTCGGGCGCGGGCATCGCCGCGGCGGGCCCGTCGATCATCGTCGCGTACGCCGTCTCCGGGCTGCTGGTCATGCTCGTGATGCGCATGCTCGGCGAGATGTCGGCCGCGAACCCGGCCTCCGGTTCCTTCTCCGTGCACGCGGAGCGGGCGATCGGGCCCTGGGCGGGGTTCACCGCGGGCTGGGCCTTCTGGGTGCTGCTCTGTGTCGCCGTCGGCCTGGAGGGCATCGGCGCCGCGAAGATCGTCACCGGCTGGCTGCCCGGTACCCCGGAGTGGGCCTGGGTCGCGCTGTTCATGGTGGTCTTCCTGGGCAGCAACCTGGCCTCGGTGACGAAGTTCGGCGAGTTCGAGTTCTGGTTCGCCACCCTCAAGGTCGTGGCGATCACGCTCTTCCTGGTGCTCGGCGTACTGGCGATCCTGGGCGTGCTGCCCGGCACGGACGCCCCCGGCACCACCAACCTCAGCGGTGAGGGCGGCTTCATGCCGAACGGCACCGAGGGCCTGGTGATCGGGCTGCTCGCCTCCGTCTTCGCGTACGGCGGTCTGGAGACCGTCACCATCGCCGCGGCCGAGTCCGAGAACCCGGTCCAGGGTGTCGCCAAGGCCGTGCGGACGGCGATGTGGCGGATCGCGCTCTTCTACGTCGGCTCGATGGCGGTCGTCGTCACGCTGGTCCCGTGGAACGACCCGAAGGTCGTGGCGGTCGGCCCGTTCTACGCGGCCCTGGACCACCTCGGGATCGGCGGCGCGGCCGAGATCATGAACGTGGTCATCCTGGTCGCCCTGCTCTCCGCGATGAACGCCAACATCTACGGCGCCTCGCGCATGGCCTGCTCGCTGGTCGCCCGCGGCCAGGGCCCGAAGCGGCTCGGCCGGATCTCCTCGGGAGTCCCGCGCACCGCGGTCCTGGTCTCGTCCGTCTTCGGCTTCCTGTGCGTGCTGCTCAGCTACTGGCGTCCGGACGACGTGTTCCCGTGGCTGCTCAACATGATCGGCGCGGTGATCCTGGTCGTCTGGATCTTCATCGCCGTCTCCCAGCTGATCCTGCGCGTCCGGCTGGAGCGCGACGCCCCGGAGCTGCTCGTCGTACGGATGTGGTTCTTCCCCGTCCTGCCGGTGCTGGCGCTCCTGGCGATGGCCGGCATCTTCTTCCTGATGCTGCGCCAGCCGGACACCCGTGACCAACTGCTGGCGACCGGTGTCCTGACCCTGGTGCTCGGCGCCATCGGTCTCGTACGGCAGCGGCGGGCGGCGGCCGTCAAGGGCTGACGCCCGGTACGCAGGGCACGTTGAGGGAGAGCAGCGCGCCGCCCTGCTCCCCGATCCGCACCTCGCTCACCGCCGTGTTCCGCAGCTGCGGGAAGACCCGGCGGTAGGAGCCCAGCGGGATCGACAGCAGTTCGCACAGCACCAGCCGCAGCAGGGTGTTGTGCGCGACGACGAGCACCCGCTGCCCCGGGTGCCCGCGCGCGATCCGCCGCAGCGCCGCCGTCCCCCGGGCCGCCGCGGTCCGGGGGTCCTCGGCACCGGGAAAGGGGTGGGCCACCGGGTCGGCGCGGTACTCCCGGGCCCGCTCCGGCTGCTCGGCCGCGAACTCCGCCAGGGTGCGCCCCTCCACCTCGCCGAAGTCGCATTCGCGCAGCTCGTGTTCGCGCCGGGGGGTGATGCCCAGCGCCTCGCACGCGGGGCGCGCGGTCTCGATCGCGCGGCCGACCGTGGAGGTCCAGATCGCGTCGACCTCGCTCCGGGCCGCCCACTCGCCCAGCTGCCGGGCCTGGCGGCGGCCCTCGTCGGTGAGGGCGATGTCGCTGACCCCGGCGTAGCGGTTCTCCGCGTGCCAGACGGTCTGACCGTGGCGGGCGAGGAGCAGGGTGGCCGGGCTCCCGGTCATGGCTTCTCCGTTCGGGTTCGGGTGGTCGCGCAGGGTCACGGCCGCTGCGCCCGGGTGCGGGCGTGGGCGGCGACCGGGCCGGGGAGCCAGCCGCGTCGCTCCAGTTCGTCCACCAGCGTGAGGTAGGGCTCGGTGTACCACGCCGTGCGCACCGGGTGCGGGCGCAGCACGTGCCGCAGCCGCACCATCCGGCCCGCGGCCCCTTGCAGGGTCTGGGCCTCCCCCGCCCCGTACGCGGCCAGGACGGCCATGCCGAGGGCCGGCTCGCTGTACTGCGGGATGTACACGGGCCGGCCCAGGATGTCGGCGCGCAGCCGGCTCCAGTAGCCGCTGCGGGCCGCGCCGCCGGTGAAGGTGAGCCGGTCGTACTGCTGGGCGCCGAGCAGGTCGAGGTAGTCGAGGCAGAGCCGTTCGACCAGGCCCACCCCGGTCAGCAGGGCCAGCCAGTGCTCGGCGTCGGAGGCGGGCTCGCCGAGCAGGAAGCCGGTGGCCTCCGGCGCCACGAAGGGGAACCGCTCCCCCGTCGCCACCAGCGGATACGCCACCACCCGCGCCGGTTCGCGGTCGCGGGCCAGCGCGTCCATGCGGGCCGGGTCCACGGCCGGGAAGGCGGCGGTCAGCACCCCGCCGCCGACCCCGGAGGCCCCGCCCGGCAGCCAGCTCCCGTCCGGCGCCCGGTGGTTGTAGACGACCCCGGCCGGGTCCTCGACCGGGGACGAGGTGACCCCCTTGAGGACCAGCGTCGTGCCGAGCACCGAATTCCAGGAGCCGACGGTGAGCGAACCGGAGGCGAGCTGCGCCGCGCACCCGTCCGTCATCCCCGCCACGAGGGCGGTGCCCGCCGGAATCCCGGTCTCCTCGGCCGCCGCCCGCCCCACCTCGCCGATCCGCGTCCCCGGCCGCACCACGTCCGGAAACAGCCCGTCGGGCAGGCCCAGCTTCCCGAACCTCCGCCGCGGCCAGTCGTCCCGCTCCAGGTCGTAGCCGGTCTTCAGGGCATGGCTGGAATCGGTGGGCAGCGGCTTCCCGGCGAGCCGCGCCAGGACCAGATCGGCCTGGTGCATCACCCGTACGGCCCCGTCCGCCCCTGCCCCGTACTCCCGCAGCAGCCACATCGCCTTGGGCAGGGCCCAGCTCGGCGGGGCCCCCGCCCTGGCCGCCTCCGCGACGGCCCGCCCGTCGTCGTACATCACCCCCGGGGTCAGCGGCCGGCCCTCCCGGTCGCCGAGCAGCACGGTGCCGGAGGTGGCGCAGACGGCGAGGGCGCGCGGGGCGGGGCAGTCGTGCAGCGCCTGCCGGCTGGCCGCGCACAGGGCCGTCCACCAGTCGAGGGGCCGCTGCTCGTGCCGTACGCCGTCACGTCTGCCCGTGAGCGGTGCCGAGCCGCTGCCGAGGATCTCACCGCGGTCTCCTGCCACCACCGCCCGGACGCTCTGCGTGCCGAGATCGATGCCCATCCACATATCGGTCCCCTCTGTGAACTTCTCACTCTGCACCGAGAATTTCCGTTGCGCGAGGGATTGACGGCCAACTTCGGTTGTTCCAAGCTCTGTTAACCAGTCGATTCAACGTGTGAACGGGCCCCCCACCCATCTCCGGCCGGACCGTGGAGGTCACGGATGGACATGCACGCCCACGACCGGCGGCGGTTCCTCGCCATCGGCGCGGCCACGGCCGCGTCCGCCACCCCGCTGCTCGCCGCCTGCGGCGCGGGCTTCGGCGGCGACAAGGCGAGGAACGACGGCTCCGCGGCCGACGACGTCACCGGCCCCTTCGACTGGAAGCGGGCCAAGGGCAGAACGGTCAGGGCGCTGCTGAACAAGCACCCGTACACCGACGCGCTGATCGCCGATCTGAAGGCGTTCACCGAGAAGACCGGGATCAGGGTCGAGTACGACGTCTTCCCCGAGGACAACTACTTCGACAAGCTCACCGTCGACCTCTCCAGCGGACGCGCCTCCTACGACGTGTTCATGCTCGGCGCGTACATGGTGTGGCAGTACGGACCGCCGGGCTGGCTGGAGGACCTCGGCCCGTGGATGCGCAATTCCTCGGCCACCGGGGCCGAATGGGACCAGGAGGACTTCTTCCCCAATCTCCTCTCGGCCGACCAGTGGTCGCTGGAGGCGGGCGCGCCGCTCGGGCGGGGCGGGCAGTACGCGCTGCCGTGGGGCTGGGAGACCAATGTCGTCGCGTACAACACCGAGGTGTTCAGGAAGCTCGGTCTGAAGCCCGCCGAGACCTTCGACGAGCTGCGCGAGGTCGCCGGGGCGATCACCCGCCGGGCGCCGGGGGCGGGCTTCGACGGGATGTACGGGGTCGCGGTGCGCGGCTCGCGCAGCTGGGCGACGATCCACCCCGGCTTCATGACGATGTACGCCCGCAACGGCCTGAAGGACTTCACCGTCGAGGGCGGGAAGGTGAAGCCCGCGATGAACTCCCCGGAGGCGATCGCGTTCACCCGGGACTGGGCGGAGATGGTCAGGAAGGGCGGGCCGCCGTCCTGGACCTCGTACACCTGGTACCAGTGCTCCAGCGACCTCGGGGCGAAGAAGGCGGGGATGCTCTTCGACGCGGACACCGCCGCCTACTTCCAGGCGGTGAAGGGGGCCTCCCCCGCCTCCGGGAAGATCGCCTTCCATCCCGGGCCGAAGGGCCCCGGCGGCTCGCTCGCCACCAATATGTGGATCTGGTCGCTCGGCATGAACGCCAGGAGCCGCGAGAAGTCCGCCGCCTGGCTGTTCCTCCAGTGGGCGACCGGCAAGGAGCACCTGCGCAAGGGCGCGATCGAGCACAACCACATCGACCCGGTACGCAAGTCGGTCGGCCAGGACGCCGCGTACAAGGACAAGATGCGGGCCGTCCCGGGGTTCATCGAGACCTTCGAGACGGTCGTCGACCGGACGCGGATCCAGTTCACCCCGCAGGAACAGTTCTTCGACGCGACGACCTCCTGGGCCGCCGCGCTCCAGGAGATCTACGGCGGGAAGAACGCCTCCTCGGTGCTGAACGGCCTGGCCGGCGATCTGGCGTCGAAGGTCGGCTGACCGGTGCCGGGACGCACGGCCTCCGCTCCGACGGCCGGTCACGGGGCGGCCGCCGGAACGGAGGGGACCGGGGAGCGGGTGGTACGGGCGGTGCCGGCGTGGCGCCGCGCGCTGCGGCCGTATCTGCTGATCGTGCCCGCGCTGCTGCTGACGGGCGGCATCCTCTACCCGTTCGGCCTGGGCCTCTACTACACGGTGTTCGACTTCGCGGCGAGCAAACCGCAGCCCGACCTGGTGGGCATCGAGAACTACCGGCGGATCCTCACCCAGCCCGCGTTCTGGGACTCGGCGCGGGTGACGGTGGCGTACGCGGTCGGCGCGGCGGCGGCCGAGACGGTGCTCGGGGTGGCCGTGGCGCTGCTGCTGCACCGGTCGAGCCGGGTCGGGCGGGTGCTGGAGAAGATCCTGATCCTGCCGCTGATGATCGCGCCGGTGATCGCCGCGATCATGTGGAAGCTGATGCTCCAGCCCTCGGTCGGGGTCATCAACCATCTCCTGGAGCCGTTCGGCCTCGGCGGTGTGCAGTGGACGGACACGCCGGCGGGCGCGCTGCTCTCGTCGATCGCGGTGGACGTGTGGGTCTACACCCCGTTCGTCGCGATCCTCGCGCTGGCCGGTCTGCGCTCGCTGCCCGCCTCGCCGTTCGAGGCGGCGGCGGTCGACGGGGCGGGCTGGTGGTTCACCTTCCGGCGGCTGACCCTGCCGATGCTCTGGCCGTACGTCCTGGTCGCCGTGATCTTCCGGTTCATGGACTCGCTGAAGGTGTTCGACATCATCTACGCGCTGACCGAGGGCGGCCCCGGCGACTCGACGATGGTGCTCCAGATCCGGGCCTATCTGGAGGCGATCCGCTTCCAGCGCTACTCGTTCGGGATCAGCTACATGATCGTGCTGTGGGCCGTGGTCTACCTGGTCACGATGGTGCTGGTGCGCTATCTGGGCCGGATCCAGAACCGGGCGGCGGAGGTGCCACGATGAGGCGCGGACTGCTCGCCGTCGCCGCCGACCTGGCGCTGATCGCCTACTTCGTCTTCGCACTGTTCCCGGTCGCCTGGATGGTGATCCTGTCGCTGAAGCCGACGAACGAGCTGTTCAGCACGTACTTCTCGTTCACCCCGACCCTCGACTCGTACCGCACGGTGCTGGGCGCCGGGGACGACCAGGGCGTGCCGTTCCTCCGGTTCTTCGTGAACAGCCTCGTCGTGTCGCTGGGCGCCGTGGCACTGTCGCTGGTGATCGGGCTGCCCGCCGCGTACGCCGCCGCGCGCTGGCGGTTCCGCGGCTCGGAGAACCTGATGTTCACCCTGCTCTCGTTCCGCTTCGCGCCCGAACTCACCGTGATCATCCCGCTGTTCGTGCTCTACCAGCAGCTCGGGCTCTTCGACACCTACGTCGGCATGGTGTGGGTGCTGCAACTGGTGACGCTCCCGCTGATCGTCTGGATCATGCGGTCGTACTTCTCCGATCTCTCCCCCGAGCTGGAGCAGGCGGCGCTGCTGGACGGCTACACCCGCAAGCAGGCGTTCTTCAGGGTGGCGCTGCCGCTGGTGAAGCCGGGGATCGCGGCCGTCTCGCTGCTGGCGTTCATCTTCGCGTGGAACAACTTCGTCTTCCCGCTGATCCTCACCTCGTCGAACGCGCAGACGGTGACGGTGGGCGCGCTGTCCTTCCTCGGCGGCGACCGGCCCAAGTACAACCTGACGGCCGCGGCGGCCCTGGTCTCGGTGGTCCCGCCGCTGCTGCTGGCGCTCACCATCCAGCGGTATCTGGTGCGCGGTCTGTCGTTCGGGGCGGTGAAGTCATGAGCGGCCCGGCGGCCCTCGCGCTGCGCGGGATCAGCAAGCGGTACGGGAGGACCATCGCGCTCGACGGCCTGGACCTGGAGGTGGCGGAGGGCGAGTTCTTCTGTCTGCTCGGCCCGTCCGGTGCCGGGAAGACGACCACGCTCAAGACGATCGCGGGCCTGGAGCAGCCGCAGGCCGGGACGGTCGAGCTGGGCGGGGCGGACATGGCGGGCGTGGAGCCCTACGACCGGGGCGTGGCCATGTGCTTCGAGTCGTACGCGCTCTACCCGCACCTCACCGCGTACGACAATCTCGCTTCCCCGCTCCGCTCGCCGCGCCACCGCCTCCCCGCGCACGCGGCACACGAGCGGATCGGGGAGATCGCCGAACTCCTGGGCATCGGGGCCCTGCTGGACCGCCAGGTGGGCCGGCTCTCCAACGGACAGCGGCAGCGGGTGGCGCTCGGCCGGGTGCTGGTGCGGCCGGCCAGGGCGTTCCTGCTGGACGAGCCGCTGTCGCACCTGGACGCCAAGCTGCGGCAGACGATGCGCGCGGAGCTGCGGGCGATCGGCGCGGTGCGGCGCACCACCACGCTGTACGTCACCCATGACTCGGTGGAGGCGCTGGCCCTCGGCGACCGGATCGGGGTGATCAGGGAGGGCCGCATGGTGCAGACCGGCACCCGCGAGGAGCTGTGGCACCGCCCGTACGACACCTTCGTCGCCCGGTCCTTCGGCCGGCCGATGATCAATCTGCTGCCCGGGACGGTGACGCGCGAGGGGCACTTCCGGTCGCCGGACGGGGCGTACGAGCTGCCGCTGGCGGTGCCCGCGCCGCCCGGGACCGCCGTCCAACTGGGCGTACGGCCGAGGGACATCGGGCTTCGCGGACCGGCGGGAACCGGTGGCGGGGGTCCGGTCCTGGAGCTGACCGGCGCGGTCCATGTCACCGAGCTGCTGGGCCGGGCCACCGAGGTCACCGTCCGGATCGGCGGGCAGCGGCTCTCCCTCGTCGTCCCGCGCGCCGAGGCGGCCGGGCTGGGCCCCGACCATCCGGTCCGGCTCTCCGTGGCGCCTGAGAGTCTGCTGCTGTTCGAGGCCGACCGGCCGGCACGTCCAGGACGAAGGATCAGCACGTGAGCAACGTTCCGCAGCGGGGTCCCGCCCCGCGTCAGGCATCCATAGCCGAGTACGTCCTCGCCCAGGGCGAGGTGAGCGCCGCCGAACTGGCGGAGCGTTTCGACGTCAGTCTGATGACCATCCACCGCGATCTGGACGAGCTGGAACGGCAGGGCATCGTCCGCAAGTTCCGCGGCGGCGTCACCGCCCAGCCGTCCGGCGTGTTCGAGTCGAACGTCTCCTACCGGCTGAAGACGATGCGGGCCGAGAAGGCCGCCGTCGCCGAACGGGCCCTGAAGCTCATAGAGCCGGGCATGGCGGTGATGCTCGACGACTCGACGTCCACGCTGGAGATAGCGCGCCGGCTGCGTGCCATCACCCCGCTGACCGTCGTCACCAACTTCCTGGAGGCGATCAATCTGCTGTCCCAGGAGCGCGGCATCCATCTGATGGGCCTGGGCGGGGACTTCGACCCGCTGCACTCCTCGTTCCTCGGCGTCTCGTGCGTGGAGGCGGTGCAGTCGCTCCAGGTCGACATCTGTTTCACCTCCACCTCCGCCGTGTCCGGGGGCTTCGCCTACCACCAGGAGCAGCACATCATCTCCGTGAAGCGGGCGATGCTCGACTCGGCGAGCCGCAATGTGCTGCTGCTCGACCACTCGAAGCTGGGCCGGGTCGCCCTGCACCGGCTCGCTCCGCTCTCCCGCTTCGATCTGCTGCTGGTCGACGACGGGGCGTCCCCGCAGGCGCTGCGCGAGCTGGACGAGCACAAGGTGCCCTACGAGGTCTGCTCCACCGGACGGGACTCCGGGGCGGAGGACCGCGATGACGGGTGAGCGCGATGACGGGTGAGCGCGAGGCGGCGGTGACGGATGACTGAACTGGCCCTGAGAGCCCTGCGCAAGACCTACACCGGGCGGGGCCGGGCCGCCGTCGAGGCCGTCCGGTCCCTCGATGTCGAGCTGCGCTCCGGCGAGCTGCTGGGGCTGCTCGGCCCGTCCGGTTGCGGAAAGTCCACGACCCTGCGGATGATCGCGGGCCTGGAGACGGTCACCGGCGGCGACATCCTCATCGGCGGTTCGTCGGTGGTCGGGCTCCCGGCCCGGCGGCGCAACATCGGGGTGGCGTTCGAGAACTACGCGCTCTACCCGCCGCTGACGGTCGCGGAGAACCTGGGGTTCGGGCTCGCCGCCCGGGGCGGTTGCGGGCGGGCCGGGATCCGCCGCCGGGTCGCCGACATGGCGGAACGCATCGGGATCACCGAGCTGCTGGACGCCCGCCCGGCCGGGCTCTCCAGCGGCCAGAAGCAGCGGGTCGCACTGGCCCGCGCGTTGATCCGGGTCCCCGACGTCCTCCTCCTGGACGAACCGCTCTCCCATCTCGATGCCGCCCAACGCGACACCACGCGGCGGGAGTTGAAACGCATCCAGCGCGACAGCGGCCACACCGCGATCCTGGTCACCCACGACCAGGAGGAGGCGCTGTCGCTCGCCGACCGGATCGCGGTGATGCGGGACGGCGAGATCCAGCAGCTCGGCACGCCCGAGGAGATCTACGACTGCCCGGCGAATCTGTTCGTCGCCGACTTCGTCGGGGAACCGGCCATCAATCTGCTGCCGGGCACGGCCGACGGCGCGGGCGGGGTGCGCCTCTCGGACTCCGTGCGCGTTCCCGTGCCGCACCGGATCGCGGCGGGACGCGCGGTGGTGCTCGGCATCCGCCCTGAGGACCTCCGCCTGGACGACACTGGTGCACGGGCCCGGGTCACCGCCCATGAACCCCTGCTGGAATCCGGCATCGCCACGCTGTCGCTCGACGGGGTGGCGGAGCCGCTGGTCGTCGTGACCGGTCCGGAGGTACGGCTCGACCGGGACGACACCGTACGTATCACCGCCGATCCACAGCACGTCCATGTCTTCGACGCCCAGACAGGAGACGCTCTGCGATGAACCGCCCCGATACGGTCCGCCCCGATTCGGTCCGCCCCGTGACGAGGATTCTGCTCGCCGGTGACCACTTCGTCCGCAACTCCCTGCTCGCCGATGCCCTGCACCGGGCGCTCGGCCCGCTCGGCACGGAGCCGCGGCTCGGCGAACTCACCCTGCCCTGGCCGCTGGAACCCTTCGGCAAGGTCGCCGAGGTCGACGAGGCGAGCGACGCCGAGGACGCGCTGATCGCCGCCCTGGACGGGGTGGAGGTGTGCGTGACCCAGATGGGTCCGTTCACCGAGCGGGTGCTGGCCGCCGCGCCCGATCTGCGGCTGGTCGTGGTCTGCCGGGGCGGTCCGGTCAATGTGAACGCGGCCGCGGCCAGGGCCCGGAACGTGCGGGTGTGCTTCGCGCCGGGCCGCAACGCGGCGGCGACCGCCGAGTTCACCGTCGGGCTGATCCTCTCCGCCCTGCGCCGCATCCCCGACGCGCACCGTTCCCTCTCCGCCGACGGCCGCTGGGACGCCTCCCACTACACGTACGAGAACTGCGGCCTGGAGCTGGAGGACACCCCGGTCGGGCTGATCGGCTACGGCGCGGTGGGCAGCCGGGTGGCGCGGGTGCTCTCCGCGTTCGGCGCCGAGGTCGAGGTGTACGACCCGTATGTGCGCGGCGACGTCCACGGCATGCGGGCCGGCTCGCTGGAGGCGCTGCTGTCCCGCTCGCGCGTCCTCACCCTGCACGCCCGGCTCACCCCGGAGTCCCGGCATCTCATCGGCGCCCGCGAGCTGGCGCTGCTGCCGCGCGGTGCGGTGCTGGTGAACGCGGCCCGGGGCGGGCTGCTGGACACCGACGCGCTGTGCGACGCGCTGGACTCGGGGCAGTTGCGGGCCGCGGCGCTCGACACGTACGAGCAGGAGCCGCCCCCGCCCGGCTCGCGGCTCTTCCGTACCCCGCATCTGCTGATGACCCCGCATGTGGCGGGGGCCAGCCGGGCCGTCGCGGAGAAGGCGGCCCGGATCGCGGCGGCCGAGGTGGCGCGCTACGTACGGGGCGAGCCGCTCGCCCACGCACTGTGAGGGGAGCCGTGACGATGAACGCAGGCACGACGAGATACATCGGTGTCGACGTCGGTACGTCCGTGGTGAAGGCCGCCGCCTTCGACCCGGGCGGCCGCACACTGGCCGTCGAATCCCGCCCGGTGGGGCTGGCGATCCACGACGGCTCCGTGGAGCAGGACATGGACGAGGTGTACGGGGCGGTCCGCGAGGTGCTGGACGCGCTCGGCTCCGACGGGGTCGCGTTCGCCGGACTCACCGGCCAGGGCGACGGCGTCTGGCTGGTCGACGCGGCGGGCCGGCCGGTCCGCAAGGCGATCTCCTGGATGGACGGCCGGGCCCATGAACTGGTCGACGCCTGGCTGGCGTCCGGCGTCTTCGAGACCGTCTACCGGCGCACCGGCAGCGCGATGTTCCCGGGCTGCCCGGGCCCGGTGCTGGCCTGGCTCGACCGCCACGAACCCGCCGCGCTCGACGGAGCGACGACCGCCCTGTACTGCAAGGACATGGTGTTCCAGCGGCTCACCGGGGTCCGGGCCACCGATGTCTCCGACGCGTCGATGCCGTTCCTGGACCCGCTGACCCGTGCGTACGCCCCCGATGTCGTGGCCGCGCTCGGCCTCGCCCACCGGGCCCCGCTCCTCGCCCCGGTCAGCGACCCGGTCGCCACGGGGGTGCTCCCCTCCGGGTTACGGATCTCCAACGGCCCGTACGACCTGCCGGCCAGCGCGCTCGGCGCGGGCGTCACCCGTCCCGGCGACGGACTGCTGATCGTCGGCACCTGTCTGGCCGCGCTGGTGGCCACCGAACGGCTCGGCCTGGACGGCGAACCGGCCGGGCTGCACATCTCCACCGACCGTCCCGGCCACTGGCTGCGCGCCATGCCCGCGATGGTCGGCACCGCGGCCCTGGACTGGGTCCTGACCACCACCGGCGTGCGCCACGCGGAGGTCGACGCACTGCTCGCCGCCACCGCGCCCGGCGCGAACGGGGTCCGGGTGCTCCCCTACTTCGCCCCGTCCGGCGAACGCGCCCCGTTCGTCGAGCCGAGGCTGCGCGCCGAGTTCACCGGCGTCTCCCTGGAGACGACCCCCGCCGACCTGATCCGCGCCGTCTGCGAGGGCATCGGCTTCGCCGCGAGGCACTGCCTGGAGGCCGCGGGCCTCACCGGCACCCTCGCCCTGTGCGGCGGCGGCACCCGCTCCCCCGCCTGGATGCGGCTGTTCGCCGATGTGCTGGGCCGGCCGGTCCGGATCGTGGAGGGCGAGGTCGGCGCGCGCGGCGCGGTGCTGGCTGCGGCCCGGCGCTTCGGCACGGAGCTGGACGAGCCCGCGTGGACGGCCCCGACCGCGGTCGTCGAACCGGACCCGGCGCGGGCGGCGTACTACGCGAAGGCCTACGAGGATCACCTGAACCGGCTCACCGAGGCCCGCACGCGCGCACGGGCCTGAGCTCAGAGGCGGGCCGGGCCGAAGGAGGCGGTCGCGAGCACGGTGCCGTGCGCGTCGGTCAGGCGTACGCCGGTGACCGGCGACGTGCCGGGCGGGTAGGGCCCGCCCCAGGAGCCGTAGCCGTCCTGGTCGAGCATGAGGGAACCGGCCTCGGCGGTGGTGCCGTCGGCCCGCTGGACCAGGCAGTGGACGGTGCCGGAGTGCCCGTCGGCGTCCACCGCCATGTACAGCCAGGGCGAGACCCCGGCGTAGAGGTAGACATGCCCGAACGACTGGTTCCCGTGGGCGAGCCGGGCGGTGAGCAGCTGCGGCTGCGCCGAGGAGACGGCGGGCACGCCGCCGGTCCGGAGACACGTCCTAGGTCAAAGGGCTGATCACCTCCGCACCCTTCCTGCTGTTAGCCTGCTCCTGCATAGAGGTTGCAATAACAACAGGACAGCAGCTGGAGGGTTCGACCACATGGCCACGTACACGCTCCCGGAACTCCCGTACGACTACGCGGCGCTCGAACCGGTCATCAATCCGCAGATCATCGAGCTCCACCACGACAAGCACCACGCCGCCTACGTGAAGGGTGCGAACGACACCCTGGAGCAGCTGGCGGAGGCGCGCGACAAGGAGGCATGGGGAGCGATCAACGGGCTCCAGAAGAGCCTCGCGTTCCACCTCTCCGGCCACATCCTGCACTCGATCTACTGGCACAACATGACCGGCGACGGCGGCGGCGAGCCGCTCGCGGCGGACGGTGTCGGTGACCTGGCGGACGCGATCGCCGAGTCGTTCGGCTCCTTCGCCGGTTTCAAGGCCCAGCTGACGAAGGCCGCGGCCACCACGCAGGGCTCCGGCTGGGGCGTCCTGGCGTACGAGCCGGTCAGCGGCAAGCTGATCGTCGAGCAGGTCTACGACCACCAGGGCAATGTCGGCCAGGGCTCCGTCCCGATCCTGGTCTTCGACGCCTGGGAGCACGCCTTCTACCTCCAGTACAAGAACCAGAAGGTCGACTTCATCGACGCGATGTGGGCCGTCGTCAACTGGCAGGACGTGGCGAAGCGTTACGCGGCCGCCAAGGAGCGCGCCGACGTGCTGCTGCTCGCCCCCTGACCGGGAGGCGCACATACGTCCTGCCTCGTGATCGTCTTCTCAACCTTCACCGGGCAGGCGGATGAAGGAAGGGCCCTCGCCTGGACGTGACAGGCGAGGGCCCTTCTGTTCATGTCCGAGGAATCAGGGGGCCGCGACGCGCCCCAGCAGCGTGCTCAGCACCTGCTCCGCATGGGTCCACAGCACCGCCCCGCCGGCCTCCGGCACCAGATGCCGGACCGCACCCGGAATGCGCGAGGCCAGCCGGCCCCCCTGGTCGGGCGAGTGCCCGGTGTCCTTCCCCCCGTACCAGAGGTCGACGGGCACGGCGATGTCCGACAGCCCGATCCCCCAACGCCCCATGGCCAGCACGGTGTCCCGGGCATACCCGGCCGCCCCCTGCGCGAAGGCCTCGTCGAGAGCACGCCGGTACGCGGCGGCGAACTCGGGCTGCCGGTACACATCGAGGTCGCACTCCGAACTGCCGGACATGACCATGTCCCACATCCCCTGCGCGGAGAACCCGCCGAACACCCGCTCCGCGGCGACCGGGTCCGACACGGCCAGACCGACCAGCCGCCGCAACTCCTCCGGAAGCACGTCGGCGAAACCCGGCTCGGCGACCTCGTCCGCACCGGAGACCACCGCGAGCGCCCGGACCGCCCCGGCAGCGGCACACGCCAGCGCGAACGGCGCCCCCTGCGAGTTGCCGACCATCAGGGGCCGTCCCAGGCCACGCAGACCGGCGAAGGCGCGGACGTCGTCGACGAAGTCACCGAACGTACGCCCCGGCGCGGGCGAGGAGGCCCCCAGACCGGGGCGGTCCACGGAGATCAGCCGCACCCCGAGCCCGTCCAGCGCATCGGCACCGAAGCCGAGATGCCTGCTGGTGGCCGCACCGGGCGAGAACAGCACCGGCACCCCGTCCCCCGGCCCCCACTCGGCCCAGCCCAGCAGCCGCCCTCCCGGGAGCTGTTCCGTACCGGTGCGAACCGGGTCACTCACACGCAAACTCATGCGCCCGATCATGGACGGATCCGCTGCCCGTGTCGAAGGAATTTCCCGGAGCCCGGACCGGACCGCCTCAGGAAGCGGCGGTTTCCGGCCAGGGGACGTCGGTCTCGACCGGTGCGGCGTAGTCGATGCCGGGCACGGCGAATCCGTACAGGCGCTGCACTTCGGCGTGGAACCAGTCGAGGTCGGCGAGTCCGGTGATGTTCTCGGTGGTGGCGGCCTTCCACCGCTCGGTGACGGCCGTCTGGACGGCAGGGGCGAGTTCCCAGGTGTCCAGGCGCACCCGTCCTTCGTCGTCGAGGTCGAGCGGGCGGACTCCGGTGAGCTGGTCCCACAGGTCGGTGAGCTGCCCGATCGGCGGGACCATGGCACGGCCGAGGACGCCACGGAGCAGCCCGACGTACAGGGCGATGCCGGGGATCGCGGTCGAGGACTGGGTGACGGCTGCCGCATTGACCGAGGTGACCGCGCGCCCGTCGACCAGCTTGCCGAGCCGCTCGTCGAGGGTGCGGGCAGTCCGTTCGAGGTGGGACTTGGCAGCGCCGATGGTGCCCTGCCGGTAGATCGCGGCCGTCAGTGCGGAGCCGATGTAGGAGAGGGCGGCGGTGGTGAATCCGTCGGCGAGCAGCTCACGGTCGGCGAGGTGGTCGATCCACCGTTCCCAGTCGGTTCCGCCCATGACGGCGACGGTCTGCTCGATGTCGTCGCCGTCGGCCGGCTGCGTCCCGACCTCCCGCACCTCGCCGGTGCCACCGTCGTCGAAGACGAGGGTCTTGGTGCTGTGCGCCTCACCGATGGGCTTGAGGACGGACGCGTAGGTGGTCCCGGTGTCGGGGTCCGTACGGCGCGGGGCGGCCACCGAGTAGATCAGGTAGTCCAGACGGCCGCCGAAGCGCTCCTCCAGCACCCGCGCGACCTGGTTCTTCATCTCGTCGGAGAACGCGTCTCCGTTGAGGAACACCATGTCGTGACCGTGCCGGCGGGCGAGTTCGGCGGTCGCGGCCGTGCGGTACCAACCGGCCGTACCCGTGCGCCGCCCGGGTGCTTTCTCGAAGCAGACCCCGATCCCACGGATCCCGGCCCGGGCGAGACCTGCGATCGTCGCGGCCAGCCCGTACCCGGCGGAGGAGCCGATGATCAGCGCCACGGGTGCCCGGCCGGGCACGGGGTGAGCCGCGGGGACGGCCTGCCACATGTCCTCCACCAGGCGCTCGCACCCGGCCGGGTGGGAGTCGAGGAAGAGGAAGCCGCGGTTCTTGGGGGCGATGACGCGTTCGCTCACGTGCTCGGATCCTTCGGTTCGTCACGGACGAGGAAGCGGCGACCGCAAGGGCATGCACCGCGCCCTGCAAGTCTGCGACCGTACGAGCACGAGTGGTCACCTCGTCGGCGACAGCAATGTTCACCGCTCCTTGGAGGCTTTCCACCATTTCGGCCGGTACGAGAACGCCGGCTCCCGGCCCGTCCGGGGCGTGCTTCGGACTGCCCGCGCACTCGGTCGGGACGTCGAGGGAAATCCCGTCGACCGGTCCACCTCCGGCTCCTACGCTCTGCGCATGTACGAGGACGAGGCCGATGCCCGCGAGCTCTTCGGCGCCCTGGTCGACCACGAAGGGCCGGACGTCTTCGGCCAGGTGGTCGTACCCTGGCTGGCAAAGGCCGGACGGAGCTACCGCGAGGCGATCGCGCACGCCTCCACCGACGGCGTCTGGCGCACCGGCAAGGGGGTGCCCGAGCGGCAGGACCTGTACCTCCCCCACGAGCTCTACGCCCTCAGCCGCGTCAGCGACGCCCTGCTCCACCACTTCCAGCCCGCGCCGGACCCGGACGGAACCCGGCCGTGGGCCCGCGCGCTCAGCACGTACGACCGATGGCCGGTGGTCTCCCGCACCGAGTACCTGGAGTTGTTCACCGCCCTGGGCATGAGCCCGTTCGACGACACCGTCTTCGACCCGTTCCGCCACGAGATCGTCGAGGTGGAGCAGAGCGAGGATCCGGACGAGCCGATCCGGATCTCGCAAGTGGTGTGGCCGGGGCTGATGCTCGGCCGGCTGCTCTTCAGCAGGGCCGGGGTCCGGGTCCGGGCCGGGGCCCACCACGCCCGGCACGGCGTCGCCGACTGCTCCCCGCTGTACTGGACGTACCTGCGCCGGTACCGCCCGACCGTCGACCTGTCCCAGGGCTGGGGCAGCAACTCGCAGTGGAGGACCGGTCTCCGCCTCGACTACCGGACACCGGCATCCACGCGTCTCAATGTGGCCGAGTCCACGGATATCGACGACCCGGCGCATCTCGGCGACGACGAACAGCTGCTGACCCCGGCCGAACGGCGCGAACTCCTGCGCCACCGCTGCCTCCTGAGATCCCCGGACGCCGCGGACCGGCTGGGAGACCCGTCCCGATGGGGCGGGGACCTCTTCCCCTACGCATGGCGGCTGCCCGGTCCGGAGGAGGAGGGCACCGGACGGGCGGGATGAGGGACCCCTCGCCCGGCGTGACGGGCGGCGGCCCATCCGTCACGTTGCGCGTACGGGGCCGCGTCCCCCGCCGGCCCGGCACCGCTCCGCGCGAGCATCCCGGCCGATGACGGCGGATGTCAGCCGGTGACCAGTGCCATCATCAGCCCGTCGTACCCCTTGCTCCCGACGGTCTGCAGCGCGGTCGCGGTCAGCGTCGGCTCGGCCGCGACGAGTTCGGTGAACCGGCGCACCCCCTGCACCTTCGGGTCCTCGCTGGCACCGTCGACCACCTCTCCGTCGCGCACGACGTTGTCGGCGACGATCAGGCTGCCGGGCCGGGTCAGCTTCAGGGACCAGGCCAGGTAGTCGGGGTTGCTCGGCTTGTCGGCGTCGATGAACACGACGTCGAACGGCCCGTACCCCTGCGCCGCCAGCTCCGGCAGTGTGTCGAGGGCGCGGCCGACCCGGATCTCGACGACGTCCGCGAGCCCGGCCCGCTCGATGTTGGCCCGCGCGACCTCCGCGTACGCCGGATCGGCCTCCAGCGTGACGACCTTGCCGCCCTCCGGCAGCGCGCGGGCCAGCCAGATGGTGCTGTAGCCGCCCAGGGTGCCGATCTCCAGCACGGTGCGCGCGCCCTGGAGCCTGGCCAGCAGGTTCAGCAGCTTGCCCTGGTTGGCGGCGACCTGGATCGCCGGGAGCCCGGCCCCGTCACTGGCCTCCACGGCCGCGTCCAGGGCTTCGTCCGGGCCCACCAGCAGACCGTTGAAGTAGTCGTCGACCTCGGTCCATTGCGCCAGCGTCACGGCATGTTCCTCTCGATCCGTTGTGAGTTCCCAAAGAGAACTTACCCCACCCGGGGTCAATGCGATGATGAGCGCCATGAACGCCACGAGCCCGGCCCCCGCCGACCCGACCGTCCTGCACCCGATGCCGGGGCAGCCCCGGGTCGTCCTGCTGAAGCCCCTGGTGAAGTCCGAACTGATCGAGGTCGGGGACTTCACGTACTACGACGACCCCGATGACGCGACCGCGTTCGAGACCCGCAACGTGCTGTACCACTACGGCCCGGAGAAGCTCGTCATAGGGAAGTTCTGCGCGCTCGGGACCGGGGTGCGGTTCATCATGAACGGCGCCAACCACCGCATGGACGGCCCGTCCACCTTCCCGTTCCCCACCATGGGCGGCTCCTGGGCCGACCACTTCGACCTGCTGACCGGCCTGCCGGGCCGGGGCGACACGGTCGTGGGCAACGACGTCTGGTTCGGCTACGGCTCCACGGTGATGCCGGGCGTACGGATCGGGCACGGTGCGATCATCGGCGCCGGTTCCGTCGTCACCTCCGACGTACCCGACTACGGCATCGTCGGCGGCAACCCGGCCAAGCCGATCCGCACCCGGTACGACGAGGAGACCGTCGCCCGGCTCCTCGCCGTCGCCTGGTGGGACTGGCCCGCCGACCACCTCACCCGCCACATCCGCACCATCATGTCGGGCAGCGTCGACGCCCTCGAAGCGGCTGCCCCGGAGGGGACAGCATGACGATCACCGTCCGCGAACTGGCCTACTACCCGGTCAAGGGCTGCGCCGGGACCACGGTCGGCTCCGCGCAGGTCTTCGGCACCGGCCTCGAACACGACCGTACGTTCATGGTGGTGGACGCGGCGGACGGCGCCTTCCGCAGCCAGCGCACGCACCCCGCGATGGCCGCGATCAGCGTCGAAGTCCTGGACGCGGGCGCGTCGTTGACCCTGAAGTCCGCCGACGTCGAACCGCTCCGCCTCGACATCGACCCGCACGGCCCGCGCCTCGACGTCAGCATGTTCGACCGCCCGCTCGGCCCGGCCGTCGACCAGGGGGACGCGGTCGCGGAGTGGTTCTCCGAGGCTCTCGGCGTGAAGTCCCGTCTGGTACGGGTGGCTCCCGGCTTCGACCGGGACGGCTGGGGCGACACCCCGGGCAAGGTCAACTTCGCCGACGCGCACGCGGTGCTGGTCGCCTCGACGGCCTCCCTGGACGACCTCAACGCCCGCATCACCGCCCGGGGCGACGCGAAGCCCGTCCCCATGAACCGCTTCCGCCCCAACATCGTCCTGACCGGCGACGACGAACCCCACTTCGAGGACCGGGTCCGCCGGATGACCATCGGTTCGGTCGAACTCGCCCACTCCGTACGGGCGATGCGGTGCGCCGTCCCCATGGTCGACCAGACCACCGGCCACCGAGCGGGCCCGGAACCGATCCGCACCCTGTCGACGTACCGGCGCGAGCCGGAGTACGGGAACAGGGTCAGCTTCGGCGCGAAGAACGCCGTGGTCTGCGAGGGCACGGTGAGCGTCGGGGACGTGGTCGAGGTCGCGGAGTGGCTCGACGCGTGAGCACCCCGGACGTCACCGCACCCCGTGATGGCTAGGCTGCCGGGCATGGACATCGTGATCCCGCTCTTCGACCGCTTCGAACCGCTCGACGCGATCGGCCCGTACGAGATCCTCGCGTACGTGCCCGGCGCCACCGTCCGCTTCGTGACAGCCGAACCCGGCCTGGTCCAGGACGTGTTGGGCTCCATGCCGGTGCACGTCCCGACCAGGTACTCCGACGTGGAGCGCTGCGACGTCCTGCTGATCCCGGGCGGGGGCAGCTTCCTGACCATGGTGGACGACCCCGACTTCCTCGACTGGGTGCGCGGGATCCACACCGGCACCCGCTTCACCACCTCGGTCTGCACCGGCTCCCTGGTGCTCGGCGCGGCCGGCCTGCTGAACGGCCTGACCGCCACCACCCACTGGGACGCGGCCGCCGGCCTGGATTCGTACGGCGCGGTGTACACCCCCGAGCGGGTGGTCCGGCACGACCGGGTGATCACCTCGGCCGGGGTCTCCTCCGGCATCGACATGGCCGTCCGGCTGGCCGCCCTGCTCACCGACGACGTGACCGCCCAGGCGATCCAGCTCTACACCGAGTACGACCCGCAGCCCCCCTTCGACACCGGCTCGGTGGCCAAGGCCCCGGCCGAAGTCCTCGAACGGGCCCGCACCCTGGGCTGAGTCGTTTCGTTCGGATCACCGTTCGGATCATCCGGCGGACCGGAGTCCGGGCGCCGTTGCTGTTCCCTTGTGGGTTACAGCGGATTCGGCCTCCTCCCGGTGAGACGAGCAAGCCACCTGCCCCGGCAGACAAAGGAGCGAAGACAGCCAAACGGCGATTTTCGGTTCATCTCTGTAGCCAATCGGCATATCGGTCCGTTTGGGTGGCCTCTCGGAGCAGCAAGCTTCCCCTCGCAAGGTTCGAGGTAAGGGGACAGGAAAATGGCTGACTGGAAGAACGTCTCCGGTGGTCTCACTTCGATCTCGGTCGGGTCCAGGACTCACGTCTGGGGCGTGAACTCCCTGGGCCAGATGTACCGGTACACGGGCCACGACTCCAACCCGTGGGTCGGTATCCCCGGCAAGGCCGTCGACATCGGCGTGGCGGCCGACGGCACCGTATGGCACGTCAACTCAGCAGGCGGGATCTACCGGTACACCGGGGACCAGGGCTCCACGGACTGGGTCAACGTCTCCGGCGGCCTGACCCGCATCTCGGTCGGGTCCAGGACCCACGTCTGGGGCGTGAACTCCCTGGGCCAGATGTACCGGTACACGGGCCACGACTCCAACCCGTGGGTCGGTATCCCCGGCAAGGCCGTCGACATCGGCGTGGCGGCCGACGGCACCGTATGGCACGTCAACTCAGCAGGCGCGATCTACCGGTACACCGGGGACCAGGGCTCCACGGACTGGGTCAACGTCTCCGGCGGCCTGACCCGCATCTCGGCCGGGTCCAGGACCCACGTCTGGGGCGTGAACTCCCTGGGCCAGCTCTACCGGTACACCGGCTACGACTCCAACCCCTGGATCGGTATCCCCGGCAACGCCGTCGACATCGGCGTGGCAGCCGACGGCACCGTATGGCACGTCAACTCAGCAGGCGGAATCTACCGGTACACCGGGGACCAGCCGAGCTGATCCCGGAAACCGACGGAGGTGGGCCCACGCGCGGTGCGCGTGGGCCCGCGTTCGTTCCCGCCGGGGACTGTCGCCCGGTGATCCGGTCGGGCAATCACCGGCCGAGCGCCCCCGGGACGCCATGGACCGGGAAAACGTGTGTGCGTACGAGATCCCGGCCGGGCAGGATGGCGCTGGCACCGGAAAGCGAGGTCTCGTGGACGAGTTGAGGCGATTCAGCCGGGCGGCGGTCGCATGGGCGGCCGGCGGAGCGGAGTCGGACGCGGCAGCCGAGGAGGCGCGGGAACTGGCCGGCGGTGTGCGTACGGTCGTGCTCGTCGAGGGAAGCAGCGACCAGGTCGCGATCGAGGCCCTGGCCACGCGCCACGGCCGCGACCTGGGCGCGGAGGGCGTCGCGGTGGTACCGCTCGGCGGCGCGATGAGCATCGGACGCTTCCTGGACGTCTGCGGCCCGCCGGGGCTCGGCCTCCCGCTGGCGGGCCTCTGCGACATCGGCGAGGAGCGCCACTTCCGGCGCCACCTGGAACGGGTCGGGCTCGGCTCCGGCCTCACCCGCGCCGGACTGGAGGCCCTCGGGTTCCAGGTGTGCGTGGCCGACCTGGAGGACGAACTGATCCGCGCCCTGGGTGCCGAGGGCGTACAGCAGGTGATCGAGACCCAGGGCGAGATGCGCCCCTACCGTACGTTCCAGGGCCAGCCCGCGCAGCGGGAACGCCCCGTGGAACACCAGCTGCGCCGGTTCATGGGCACGCACAGCGGCCGCAAGGCGCTGTACGCGCAGGCGCTGGTCGCACACCTGGACCTCAAGCACGTACCCAGGCCACTGGAGCGGCTCCTCGCCCACGTCTAGCGCAGCCTGCCACGGGTCCGACAGGACGACCACGAACGCGTCGTCGATCGGTCCGCACGCCCCGTTTCGGTCCTGCCCCTGGCCACGGTCATCGGGGCTTCGTGTCGATGGACTCCGCGATGTCCGACAGGACGGACCAGATGATCGCCTTGCGGCAGTTGCTCAGGCCCTTGTCCTCGATGTACAGGGTGTTGTCCATGCCGACCAGGTAGTTCCCCCGGCGGCCGTCCGCCTTGAGTCCGAGGCCCTCCATGCGGCGTCGCAGGTGGGGAACGGTGATGGCGACACGGTTGGCGTCCACGGTCAGGCGGGTGACCTCGTCCCACGGGATCTCGTCGGCGGCGCCCTTGACGTACAGGTACGTACCGCCGAGTTCGAAGTGGTCGTACTGCACCGTGCCGCCCTCGGTGGCCAGCTCGCGCAGGTCGTGCCGCACACGCGCCTCGACGACGCGGTCGATGATGCCCGTGAACATCGGCGTCAGGTTCCCCGGGGAGCGCAGGAACGTGCGCAGGAGGCCCGCGCCGATGTCGGCCAGGAAGTAGTTGCCGGACAGTTGGCGGGCGCCCTGGCCGGTCCCCGTCCACAGCCGCGCGACGATCTTGTCCGATATCGGCCGGGAGGACCCGGCCACGTACGTGACCTCGTGAGAAAGGTCGACGTCCTTGAAATCCTCCCAGTGGTGCGCCCACCGCACCTTGCGCCGGCCCCGGTAGACGATTCCGTCCTCGTGGAGGATCAGCCAGGAGGCGAGGGAGCCGGTCAGCTCGTACACGCCCAGGACGAAAAGCAGGAGACAGATCACGTCGAATATGAGGTGGCCGGTGCCCGGCACGGAATCGGGTATGCCGCCGAACAGCAGGAAGGCGACGACCGGGATGACGGTCAGACCGAGTTTGCCCATCGTCGGGCGTTCCCGGTAGCGCGCGAGGACACCCCCCAGCTCCGCCGGATCGGCCTTTCGCCGCCGCCCGTCGCTCCCGTTGCCCTGATCCGCCATGGCCCCCATCCCTGTCCTCCGCCGTATCCCGTTGATTCCGGGACGAGTTCGGCCTTCCGACGGCCGCCCGTCGACGCCTTTCTCCGACGCCGTGCCGCAGCCTAACCCTGTCCCCGAGCGGGCCCGTGTCACATTCCGGAGGGCCGTGCCGTCGTACTGCCGGGACGGACGCGCCATCCAGTGGATGTCGCGTGCACCGGCTCCAAGGAGACGAGGAGGAGACCGATGACAGACTTTCGGACCATCGCGGACCGCGTGGAGATCGAGGCGCTGCGCGGCGAGTTCACCGACGGTGCGATGATGCGCGACTACGACCGCATCGCTTCGCTGTTCACACCGGACGGCGTCCTGCGGATGCCCAACATTCCCGTTGAACTCGAAGGGCGGGAGGCGATCCGCGCCTGGGGCAGGCGGGTTCCGGATGTCGTGGAATTTCTTGTGCAGAACACGCACCCGGGCGTGATCCGGCTCGACGGCGACACCGCGTCCGGCCGCGCCTACATATCGGAGGTGGGGCGCGGCCTCGACGGCCGCGGAGGGCTGAACCACGCGATCTATCACGACCGTTACCAGCGCACCGGCGACGGCTGGAAGTTCACGGAGCGCGTCTACGAGGTCCGCTACGAGGACACCTCACCCCTGGCCGGCTCAGCGCCCCGCCCGGCCGAGGCTTAGGCACAAGCGGTCTTCCAACCCGATCGGCGCGAGCATCCCACCCGTACCGGCCCGCTTCACCCCCTGACCACCGAATCGAGCTGAAGCGGTCTCAGGGGTCAATGCGGGTCCTCTCGGGGGTGTTCCCCGATGAGTCGCACAGCGGTTGTGCGGCACCGTCGCAGGCATGACTTCCAAGCCATGTCTTTCCGATACCGAGGCAACTACGACGAGGGTACGGCGCAGGCGGGTACCGGTGGCGGCGCTTGCCTGCGCGGTTCTTGCCGCGGTGGCGCCGGGCACGGCCCCTCCGGTGGCAGCGGCTCCTGCTGAGCGGCCCACGGTGGCGGTCGAGCGCGCCAGTGGCCAGTTGCCGGATCTGGATCCGCAGCTCCTGCAACGGGCACTCTCGAGTGCGCCTGACCGGGTCACAGGAGTACTTGCGCGGGTGAGCGGCCCGGACGGTCACTGGGTCGGCACGTACGGGACCGCCGACGTCGCGACCGGGGCGCCGGTCCCTCCAGACGGCAGGTTCCGCCTCGGCAGCGTCACCAAGACCTTCATCGCCACCGTGGTGCTGCAGCTCGCCTCCGAAGACCGCGTCGACCTCGATCAGCCCGTCCAGCGGTACCTGCCGAACGTACTGCCTGACAGCTACCCGCCGATCCCGGTTCGCACCCTGCTCAACTTCACCAGCAGCCTTCCCGAACTGACGCCGGACGACATCCCCACCACCCCGGACGGCATCGTCGAGCACCGCTTCGACGACCACCCGCTCGCGGAACTGATCACCAAGGCCGTTCAGCATGAGCGGCCGTTCGCCGTGCCCGGCTCCATGCAGGCGTACGGAGCCACCGGCTACTACGTCGCCGGGCTGCTCATCGAGAACGTCACGGGACACACCTACCAGCAGGAGATCAGCAACCGGATCCTGCGGCCGCTGCACCTGCGCGACACCACCGCCCCGGAGACCGACCCCACGATCCCGGGCCCTCACTCCCACGGCTACATTGCCGTGCCCCAGCCGGACGGCGGGACGCAACTGGTCGACATCACCGAACAGAACCCGGGCGCCGGGGGCATGATCTCCACCACGGCTGACCTCGACCGCTTCCTGACCGCCCTCTTCCGAGGACGACTCCTGCCACCGACCGAGCAAGCGGAACTCTTCACCGTCCCCAATGTCTCCTACCTCGACGGCAACGCCCACGACCCGGGTCACGGCCGCGCCCACTACAGCGCCGGACTGATGCGCGCGACCCTGTCCAACGGGGTGACCGTATGGGGCAAGACCGGCAGCACCTTCGGCTACACCGACGGCATGTTCACGACCCGTGACCTGCGTCGCCGCCTGGTGTACTCCTTCAACCCCACCAACGGCGGGGGAAATGATCTCGCCCTGGTCGACCGGATCCTCTCCGCGGCCTTCGCCTCATGAGGGGGAGCACAGCTCACGACCAGTGAGTCGGCAGCCAGGGTGATCTGCGCTGTCGGCTGGGCTAGCCGCCGCTCACCACGGCCCGGACCGCCGCGAGGAACTCCTCCGTCCGTGGATGCGTGGGGTGGGCGGGGCGGGCGAGGTAGACCGTGGCCGCAGGGGCGTCGGAGACCGGTACGAAGCGGACGCCCGGGTGGCCGTGGCTCTCCGCCGTGCCCGCCGCGCCCAGGCCGAACGCACCGCCGGCGGCGATGAGGTTCAGCCACTCGTCCACGTTGCCGACCTCGACCGTCCGGGCCGGGCGCTGCTCCGAGGGCCACAGGTCCGGCGAGGCGGTGCCGGTGTCCGGCCACAGGGCCAGCGGGAGGTCCTGGTCGGCGGTGAGCTCGGCCAGCAGCACCCGGTCCCGGCCCGCGAGCGGGTGGTCGTCGGGCAGGGTCGCGACCCGGTCCTCCGTGTAGAGGGCCTCGGTGCGGATGCGCGGGTCCGCGGGAACCGTGCGAACCACCGCCACGTCGGTGTCCCCGGTGGCGAGGCCCGCGGTGCTGTTGTCCTGCCGGACCACCTCCAGCGTGGTGTGTGGGTGCGTACGACGCCAGGACCGGAGCAGCGGGACGGTCTGCCGCCCGAGCACCGCGCAGGTGTAGCCGAGTCGCAGAGGGCGGGAAACCGCCCGGGTGTCCGCGAGGGCCGCGTCCAGGTGGGCGAGGATCGCCCGCCCGTGGCCGAGCAAGGTCGTCCCGGCGGCCGTGAGGGCGAGGTGTCGGGTGGAACGATCGACGAGCCGGACACCGACGCGTGCTTCCAACTGGACGAGCGTGCGGGAGAGCGCGGGCTGCGTCATGTGAAGCCGGGCCGCCGCGGCGGTGACGGTGCCCGCCTCGGCCACCGCGTTCAGAGCCCTGAGGTGGCGCAGTTCCACATCATCCATGCCTACGGAGCATAGTCCCTGACCAAACGGCATTTCCGGGCATGCGGGCGCGATCCGTAGCGTCGTGGATGCCCCGGTGGTTCCCGGGATTTCCCGACATGTGATGGACGGTGTGCTGTGAGGATTCTTCTGGTCGGCGCGGGCGGAACACTCGGCGGCGCGGTACGCCGGGCGCTCGCGGCCCGCGGGCACGAGGTGATCGGCGTGGGCCGTACGGGCGGAGACCTGGTGGCCGATGTCACCGACCCAAAGGCGGTGTCCCGGCTGTACACGGAAGCCGGTCCGCTGGACGCGGTCGCGATCGCGGCGGGCGACGCCGTGTTCAAGCCGCTGCGTGAGCTGACCGCCGACGATTTCGCGGCGACGTTCCGCGGCAAGGCGCTGAGTCAGGTGGAGTTGGTCCGCCAGGGCGCCCGGCACGTGGCCACGAACGGCTCGTTCACTCTGATCAGCGGGGTCCTCACCGAGGAGCCCATCGTGGCGGGAGCGGCCGCGTCCGCGGCGAACGGTGCGGTCGAGGCGTTCGTACGGGCCGCCGCGATCGAACTCCCGCCCCAGCGGATCAACGCGGTCAGCCCGACGGTGGTCGAGGAGTCCCTGCCCGCCTACGGGCCGTTCTTCTCCGGCATGGAGGCGGTCCCGGCAGCCCGTGTGGCGACGGCGTACGTCCGCTCGGTCGAGGGCGCGCAGACGGGCCGGATCTACAAGGTCCGCTAGCCGGTTCGCAGTTCAGAAGGCATGCGGGGCGCCGGCGGGGGCCGTCAGGTCGGCCCCTGCCCCGCCCGGTCGAGCAGAAGATCGACGGCCGCCTTCGCCTCCGTCACGGTCGCACCGGTCGCCTTGCGCCAGGTGCTGATCGCCCGGATGCGGTCGCCCGCCCGTGCGTGGGCGACGGCGAGCCTCGCGTGGAGCGGCTGGTCCGGCAACCGGGCAGGGATCGGGCGGCCGCGCGGCTCGCCGTGGCGGCCGCTGGGGTCGAGTTCGTCGAGTGAGGAGTGCAGCCCGTGGACCGGCACTCGTCCGGCCGGCTCGTCGTCGCGGACCGCCACGAGCTCCCAGCGGAACTCCTCGGGCCGGGACCCCTCGTGGTCCGTCCCGATGCCCAGCAGTCCGGGATCGTCGAGCAACTGGCAGACGTTGTAGAGGACTGCGTGCTGCACCTCCCGTACCACGTCGGTCAGATCGTCCGGGTCCACACCGCACGCCAGAACCCGCTGGAGCGCGCTTGTCCCGGGGCCGGCGGGATCGTTGCCCTGCTGGTCGCTCCTGAGCTCGGGTTCGAGCCAGGACGGGTGACCATCGGTGTAACCGTCCTCGTTGACGACCATGCTCCACAGCGTGGCGAGGAACGACTGGAGCGCCCGCGCCTGCCGGTCGTCAGAGTGGGAATCCTCGCGCTCGACCATCCGCCAACCCTGCCAGACGAGGCATTCGGGGATGCCCCCAACCCCAAGGTCGTGATCTGCGACCGGAATACAGGCCCCGTAACCCGCTCCGCCCTGGCGCCATACCTCCGCCAGCAAATCCGCCACGCAGATACGGACTCACGGAGCCGACCCCCAGCTCTCACACCAAGCGCATGTGGAAGCACGATCCTGGTCTCCCCATCAGGCACTGGCCACAGTTGGCCGATTGTTGATTTGCTGATTGCATCAGCGATGTTCGAGTTGATAAAGAAGAGCGTGCGAACGGTTGTTCAAACTTCCGGAACGTCCCTGACGTCGAGGGCAACCGGCAAGAGGGGGGGCTCTCCATGGTGGCGTGGGACATCAGACCGCAGGGTGTGCAGGGGCAGTTGAAGGTTGTCGGTACGCATGCCGGTGATCTGGAGAAGGCCCTGACGGCTTTGATGACGACGGTGTCGGAGGCGGCTCAGGCGGCGGGTACGGCGGTGCCGGGCCCGCAGGCGGTCACGCACCTTCAGGGGCCGGTGGCTCCGGGTCAGGCGCCGTTGTCCCGCCAGGCGATGGGGCCGGTGGCCGCGGCGCTGGGTGAGTATCTGGGTGAGCGCAAGAAGGACCTCAAGGCGGCGGCCGAGCGGATCGAGGCGTCCGTACTGGGTGTGGTCGAGGCCACCAACGCGTACTGCGAGGGTGATCTGGAGACGGCCCGGCACGCACAGGACGCGGCGAAGGCCGTACGTCTGGACGTCCTCAAGGGCATGCAGGGGCACCGGTGAGCGACACCGAGCCGGTCGACCCGGTGGGGATACCGGTCTTCACCGGTGACCTGGCCCTGCTCGACACGAAGGTGACGGCTCTGTCGGGCCACGGGGCCGCGATCGCGACGGCTGCCGGTGATGTGCACAGCAGCTTCGGCGGGCTGAGCGCCTTCTACAAGGCGCCCGAGGCGGAGCAGTTGTTCGCGACGACCGCTCCGGTGGCGGCGACCGGGCTGTCTCTGAGTTCGGACCTGTGCGTCATCGCCGGTGCACTGAGTACGTACTCGGACGATGCCTTCCCGCTGGTGGAGAAGCTCAAGGAGCTCAAGCGGGACGCGGTCGCCTTCCGGGTCAGGGCCGAAGGCGACGACAAGTGGCGCGAGGACGGTGACCTGGTCGAGGAGAACAACCGGCGCCGTGGCGAGATAGCCGAGGTCTGGACCGCCTTCCAGGAGGTGGAACGGGCCTGTCACGCCAAGATCGTCGCCCTGGTCGGCGGCAAGGCGCTGAAGACCGATGACGGCTCCGGCAAGAAGAGCACCTACGGGTACGACGCCGAGGCCCTCAAGCAGGCCGAGAGCCTGCCCTGGGGCGAGGCGGTCGAGGAGTCGACGCCCTGGTGGCAGGTGTGGGAGCACGCCTACGACTTCGGCAAGGGGTTCCTCGTCGACGGGGTCTGGGGCACTCTCAAGGGCCTGGGCACCCTGGTCGGTTTCGAGGGTGGGGACGCCGCGAAGGAGGCATGGACCGGTCTGGCCAAACTCGCCACCGGGCTCTCCCCCGCCGCGATGCTCGTCCTGCACGTCCTGCCCGGCGACCACTCCGCCTGGATACGCGACTCCCAGACCGCGGTGAAGGAGACCGGCAAGGCCCTGATCGCCTGGGACCAGTGGGGCAGCAACCCCTCCCGCGCCGCCGGAGCGGTCACCTTCAACGTCCTGACCACCGTCTTCACCGGCGGCACCGGCGGCGCCGCAGCAGGCGCGGGCAAAGCCGGCCTGGCCGCCAAGGCCCTCTCCCTCACCAGCAGGACCGCCCGTGCCGTGGACCCCATGACCTACGTCTTCAAGGGCGCAGGCGTCGGGCTGAGGAGGATCGGCGACGTCATGGCCGGCCTCAAGGGCCTGGGCCACGTCGAGTTCCCGCCCCTCCCCGACCACGTCATCACCCTCCCCGAAGGCACCCTCAGACTCCCCGACGGCACGCTCCACCTCCCCGAAGGCGCCGCCGTCCCCGAAGGCGTCACCACCCTCCCCGACGGCACCGTCAGACTCCCCGACAAAGCCGTGGCGCTCCCCGAAGGCACCGTCAGATCCCCCTTCGACGAGGGCGCTCCGTACCTGGACCGCGACGGCAACCTCTACAACGAGGACGGCTCCCTCGCCCAACGCGCCGACCAAGCCCACCGACAGCCCCGTGCACAGGCTTCGGAACCCATACGCGAACCGGCCCTGACCGGCGCAGGCGCTCGCACCGGCGACGACGCCATCCGTCTGGGCAACGACCTGGGCGACCTCGGCCGGCCCGGAAGCGACGCATCGGGCGGAAGTGCGGGCAACCATCTACCGGACAGCGGCCCCCACCACGCACCTGGCGGCGGCGTCGGCGACAACACACCCAGCAACCATCTGGACAGCAACGCCCCCAGCGGCAGATCAGGCGGAAACGGGCCTGCCCACCACACCGGGCCATCAGGCACAGGCCCCACCGTCGGCCACGACCTCACCACCGGCTCCGGCCACCCCGGCCCTCCGGCCACCGGTGGCCGCGGCGGCGGCACTCACATCGGCGACAGCGCGATCCCGCCGCAACGCCAGCCCGTGCCACGCCCCGGTTTCATGCGCGACGGCGCCAACCCCTATGGTCCTCGCGATTCACTCACCCGGGAGCAGATCGAGGAAATCCAGGTCCACCGCGCCAACGAAGAGCCGGGTTACTTCGAGCGTTACTACAGAAAAGACGGAACACGCATCAGGGTGGAGCGACACGACGCGAGCGGGTTCGCTCCGCCTCAGCTCACCCGTCTGTTGGATAGCGACCCGTGGATCCGCGCCAAGGACGTCCCTTCTCCCCCTACCCCTCACTACCTGGACGAGGGCTATATTTCTGTAAAAGCAGACACCCTCACAAGCAAGTTCAGATCAAAAATTCTGGAAGAGGCCGCACAGAAGCGCCATTTCGCCATCCAGTGGGACAACCTGGTAACAGACTGGAAGGCGGAAGCAACCAAGGCCCACGAAACTCACGGCACGTTCGAATCAGCCGGACTCCTGGGGGAAGCCAAGGGCACATACAAGGAATCCCATACCCAGATGGGACATGCCGCCGAAGAATTCGGAGAGACGGTGGCGGAGTACCATTACATGGCCGAGCAGCACCCGGGGTTCCAAAAAGAAGAACTTCTCGGCCCGAAGAGCGGGAACGATCAGTTCGATCAAGTATGGACACACGAAGACGGGCGTGTCGTTGTCATCGAGGCCAAGAGCAGCACGACGACAGAGCTCGGAAGAAGGACCCTGCCCAACGGTAAGCAAGTCTCCCAGGGAAGCCGCGAATATTTCCTTGACATTATCGAGAAAATGAAAGAGCGGGGCGAATACGAGACCGTGGAAGCCTTGGAAAAGGCAATCGAACATCGCAAGCTGGAGTATGTTGTCGTCAAAGGTACGAAAAATACCGGAACATACAATGGCTATCATTACAGGCGGTTCGACATCAGCAAGGAGACTCTTCGGTGACCGTAGCCTTTGCCCGACATGATATGCCTGACGGCCCCGATGCCGAGCGGTTCGCGGAGCGGACGGACGAGTACCTGTTCAAGAGCGTCGATCGTCTCGAAGCTTCGACGGAAGCGATCGACTCCGTACTCGGCACGGCTGCCCTTTCCCTGCGTGCCCACTGCGTCGTCGACCCGAGAGCGGCGGCGGTGGAGACATGGGAGGCCACGGTCAATGCCATGCAGCTGAGCTCGGCATTGTTCGCCGTGACAGGGATGGACGAAGGGACTGTCGAATGCCGCATCAACCGGAAGCTGCGGATTCTGCCGGCAGCTGCGGGTCCGCGGTCGTCCGCGGACGCGGGCAACTGGCTGACGGCCTTCTGGCTCGCCCTCATCTGCCGTGAGCAGCAACGAATGACGCAGTTGTGCGAGATCCCGCTGGAGCGGCTGCGCGCTCCGGAAGGGGCGTACGACGAGTACATCTACCACTGGGTCGACGCACTCCAGACCTACTGGCTGCGGCGCCCCGGCCTGGTGGAAAAGCTCACTGCCGCGCTCCAGATGTCGGACCCCTCAGTCGCACGGATCACTCCGCTCGATCTTCTCCAGGGGCAGCTCTATCCGCCGATCAATCTCTTCTACCACTTCGTCACCAGGGACACCGAAGGCTTCGCCCCCGCCCTGGTCGAAGCCCTGAAGCTGCACCAGGCGTACTGGACCCTGAACGAGGAACGGACCATCGACATCAAGGGCAGCATCGCCCTCGGGCCACTCGCCATCGCCTGCCTCGCATACGACGGAAAATTCCCCATCGGTGTCGAGTCCGATTACCTGCCCAAGCACCTTCTCCAGCACACCTGGCTCGGCGAATTCCCCACCTGAGCCCGGCCCGGCCCAAACGGAGCTGCCTACGGCCGGCCCTTCTCGCGCGCGATGCGGACCGGGTTCCCTGGGAGAGGTGGAGCGCGGCGGCGATCTCCGCGTGCGTAGAGCCGTGCGCAGCACGTCGCGTTCGCGGTCGGTGAGGGGGCTCGCTCCGTCGACGAGCGCCGCTGCCGCTTTGAAGGGGTGAACGGCCGCCCTCCTCAGCCGTCCCCCTGCGCCCCCACCAGCACGTCGCCCGCCTCCGTGCGGAAGTACAGGACCGAGCGGCCGGCTCTACGGCGGTCCGCCAGGCCCGCGTCCAGGAGGATCCTGAGGTGGCGGCCCACCGAGCCGAGGGCCTGGTCGGTCAGGGCTACCAGTTGGGTGGTGCTCTTCGGGCTGGAGAGGAGGACGAGGACCGACGCCCGCGCGGGGCCGAGCAGGCGGGAGAGGCTGTTCGGGACCCGGGCCCGGTCCGCGTCGGCCAGGGCGCCGGAGCAGGGGTAGACGAGCGCGTAGCGCTCGGCTGCGTCGTCCCAGGAGGCCCAGCCCGAGCGCTGGGTGACCGGCACGAACAGCAGCCGTACGCCGGAGAGTTGCTTCGGGGGATAGTCGTGCGCGTTGATCTGGAGACGGCTCCCGCCCAGCCACCGCATCCCCGGGCACAGACCGCCCAGGGCGGCCGCCCAGCCGCCCTGGCTCAGCTGGCCGGTCCGCGCGACGATGTCCGCCTCGATGATCCGGCGGCGGCGCGGCCAGTCCGGCAGGACGGTGTGCAGCCAGACCCAGTGCAGGACATCGGCGATCCGCCGGGCCAGGTCGTCGCGGTCCAGGAGCGGGGGGAGCGGGCCGCCGCCGAGCGAGAGCGTCAGGTCCGCCCGGGCGCGCTCGGGGGTGGTCGCCCGGACGGGGGCCAGCTCCTCCTCGAAGGTCGGGGCGCCCTCGCCCGTCGGTGTGGGGGTGATGAAGTCCGCGCTCCAGCTGCCGCCGAGCCCCGCCGGTACGAGAAGGGCCGCGACCGGGTCGGCGGCCTGCCGGGCGCGGTAGGCGGGCAGATGGGCGTCGAGCCAGGCCCGTTCGCCCGGGTGCTCGGGCCGGCCCCGCTCCAGGGAGTTCAGGGCGGAGACGGTCTCGGCGAGGGGTGAGACGACGAACCGGCTCCCCGCGAGCGTGTCCGTGTCGATCTGCCACATGCCCATGACGTTTCGCCTCCGCGCGAAACTTTAACGGTCGTCCCGGTCCGCCGCCGAGACTCCCCGGATGCGCACCTACCAGGACCTCTTCCGTACGCCGCAGTTCGGTCCGCTCTTCGCGACCAGCGCCGTCCAGGTCGCCGCGTCGACGACGAGCGGGCTGGCCCTCGGCACCCTCGTCTACGCCGCGACCGACTCGCCGCTCCTCGCCGCCCTGTCCATGTTCGGCTCCTCGCTCGCCCAGATGATCGGGGCGACCCTGCTGATGTCCGCGGCGGACCGGCTGCCGCCCCGGGCCGCGACGACCGGTCTGGCGCTCGCCTTCGCACTGACCACCGCCGTCCTCGCCGTGCCCGGGCTGCCGCTGCCGGTGGTCTTCGCGATCATCCTGGCCCAGGGGGTGGTCGCGGCCGTGGGCGGCGGGGTGCGGTACGGGCTGCTCAACGAGGTGCTGCCCAAGGACGGTTATCTGCTGGGGCGTTCCGTACTGAACATGTGCTCCGGCCTGATGCAGATCGGCGGGTTCGCGCTCGGCGGGCTGCTGGTGGCGACGTTCTCCGCGCGCGGCACGCTGCTGGTCGCCGCCGCCCTGTATCTGACGGGTGCGGCCGTCGCCCGGTTCGGGCTGGTGCGCAGGGCGCCGCGCGCCTCCGGCCGGCCGTCGGCCGCCGAGACCTGGCGGGTCAACGCCCTGCTGTGGTCTTCGGGCCCGCGCCGCCGGGTCTATCTCGCGCTCTGGGTGCCGAACGGACTGATCGTCGGCTGCGAGTCGCTCTTCGTCCCGTACGCCCCCGAGCAGGCCGGGCTCCTCTTCGCCTTCGCCGCGCTGGGGATGCTCATCGGGGACACCCTGGTGGGCCGGTTGTTCGCGCGGCAGTGGCGGGGACGGCTGGCCACTCCGATGCAACTGCTCCTGGCCGCCCCGTATCTGCTCTTCGTCATGCGCCCGGCGCTCCCCCTGGCGCTCGCCCTGGCGGTGCTCGCCTCGGTCGGGTTCTCGGCGAGTCTGCTGTTCCAGGAGCGGCTGATGGCCCTGGTCCCGGACGAGTTCACCGGTCAGGCGCTCGGCCTGCACTCCTCCGGGATGCTCACCATGCAGGGCGTCGCGGCGGCGCTGGCCGGCACCGTCGCCCAGTGGACCTCCCCCGCGACGGCGATGACCGTGATGGCGGCGGCCTCGATCACGGTCACCCTGGCCCTGACCGCGGCCGGGCGCCGTGCCGCGGGAGCAGTGGATAGCGTTGCACCCCATGGGACTTCGGGACATGGAGCTTCGGAAGCGGTGGACGTCACGGGTTCTGCTGATCGACGGGCATGACCGACTGCTGCTCTTGTGCGGCAGGGACCCGGGACGGGACGGTGCCCGCTGGTGGTTCACCGTCGGCGGCGGGGTCGAGGAGGGCGAGGACTATGTGCGGGCCGCGATGCGTGAGGTCCGGGAGGAGACCGCGCTGAGCCTGTCGGCCGACCGGATCGGGCCGGTGGTGTGGACCCGGCAAACGCTGTTCGGCGTGGACGGCCGGGGCTTCGACCAGTACGAGGAGTACCGCGTGGCCCGCGTCACCGCCGCCGAGGTGGCGGCGATGCGGGTGGAGACCGACGAGGCCCGGTACGGCCATCGCTGGTGGACGGTGGACGAACTGGCGACCACCCGGGAGACGGTCCGGCCGAAGGGGATGGGTGGGCTTCTTCCGGCGGTGCTCGGGCGGCAGGAACGCGGTCCGCGGCCCCCGCTGCATCTGGGAGATTTCGACGAGGACGAGGACGGTGCGGGCCCGGACAGCGGTCCGGACCCGCACCGCGCCCGGCAGGTCAGTCGAAGATCGGCCCCTGGGTCCGGGTCCGCTTGATCTCGTAGAAGCCGGGGATCGACGCCACCAGCAGCGTGCCGTCCCACAGCTTCGCCGCCTCCTCGCCCTTCGGGGCGGGGGTGACGACCGGGCCGAAGAAGGCGATCTGCTCGCCGTCCGCGCCCGGGACGGCGATGACCGGGGTGCCGACGTCCTGGCCGACCTTGTCGATGCCCTCCTTGTGGGAGGCGCGCAGCTCGGCGTCGTACACGTCCGAGTCGGCGAAGTCCGCCAGCTCGACGGGCAGGCCGACGTCCTGGAGCGCGCCCACGACCGCCTCGCGGGTGGGGCCCTCGCCCAGGTTGTGGAAGCGGGTGCCGAGCGCGGTGTACAGCGGGCCGACGACCTCGTCGCCGTGCTTCTGCTGGGCGGCGATGACCACGCGGACCGGGCCCCAGCCCTTCTCCAGCAGCTCGCGGTACTGCTCGGGCAGCTCGTCGATCCTGTCCTCGTTGAGGACGGACAGGCTCATCACGTGCCAGCGGACCTCGACGTCGCGGACCTTCTCCACCTCCAGCATCCAGCGGGAGGTCATCCAGGCCCAGGGGCAGAGCGGGTCGAACCAGAAGTCGACAGGGGTCTTGCCGGTCGCCGTGCTGTTCTCGGGCATCGTCTCTCCTCATAAGGGCGATCGCATCTGTGCGCAGAACGCCGCCGCAGGCGCCCGCCATTCCCGAGTTCCGGGCCGAGCAGCAGCATGGGAGGATCAAATCCATTCGAACGTGACACAAAGGAGTGTGCCCGTGCCCGGTGAGAACCTGTCCCGTGACGAGGCCCGCGTGAGGGCCGAGCTGCTGACCGTCGACGGATACGAGGTCGAGCTCGATCTGCGTTCCGCCGCCGGTGGGCCCGACGGGGACGGGGACGCCGCATCCGGTCCGCGCACCTTCCGCTCGGTGACCACGATCCGCTTCCGCAACGCGCGGGCCGGTGCCTCGACCTTCGCGGACCTGGTGGCACCCGCCGTGGACGCGGTGACGCTGAACGGGCAGCCGCTCGACCCCGCCGCGGTCTTCGACGGCACCCGGGTGGCGCTGGACGGGCTGCCCGAGGGCGAGAACGTCCTGGTCGTCGACGCGCAGTGCGCGTACAGCCGGACCGGCGAGGGCATGCACCGCTTCGTCGACCCGGAGGACGGCGAGGTCTACCTCTACACGCAGTACGAGCCGGCCGACGCGCGCCGCGTCTTCACCAACTTCGAGCAGCCCGACCTGAAGGCCCCCTACCGCTTCCAGGTGACGGCGCCGGAGGGCTGGACGGTGTGGAGCAACGGCGCCGAGGAGTCGCGGGAGGGCGGGGTCTGGCGGTTCGCCGAGACGAAGCCGATCTCCACGTACATCACGGCGGTCGTCGCCGGTCCGTACCACTACGTGACGGACTCCTACAGCCGTACGTTCGAGGACGGCACGACGCTGGAGATCCCGCTCGGCGCGATGTGCCGCAAGGGGCTCGCCCGGCACTTCGACGCGGACGACGTCTTCCTGATCACCAAGCAGGGCCTGGACTTCTTCCACGACAACTTCGACTACCCGTACCCGTTCGGGAAGTACGACCAGGCGTTCGTGCCGGAGTACAACCTCGGCGCGATGGAGAACCCGGGCTGTGTCACGTTCCGCGAGGAGTACATCTTCCGCGGCAAGGTGACGCAGGCCGCGTACGAGAGCCGGGCCAACGTCATCCTGCACGAGATGGCGCACATGTGGTTCGGCGACCTCGTCACCATGCAGTGGTGGGACGACCTGTGGCTGAAGGAGTCCTTCGCCGACTTCATGGGCGCGTTCTCCATGGTGGAGTCGACCCGCTTCGAGAACGGCTGGATCACCTTCGCCAACAACCGCAAGTCCTGGGCGTACCGCGCCGACCAGCTGCCGTCCACGCACCCGATCACGGCCGACATCCGTGACCTGGAGGACGCCAAGCTGAACTTCGACGGCATCACGTACGCCAAGGGCGCCTCGGTCCTGAAGCAGCTGGTGGCGTACGTGGGGCGGGAGGCGTTCCTGGAGGGCGCCCGGCGCTACTTCAAGAAGCACGCCTACGGCAACACTCAGCTGGGCGACCTGCTGTCGGTGCTGGCCGAGACGTCCGGGCGGGACATGACCGCCTGGTCGCGGTCGTGGCTGCAGACCGCGGGCGTCAACTCGCTGACCCCGGTCGTGACGTACGACGCGGCGGACCGGATCACGGAGCTGGCGGTCCTCCAGGAGGCGGCCGAGTCCCACCCGGAGCTGCGGCCGCACCGGGTCGCGGTCGGGCTGTACCGGCGCGCCGCCGACGGCGACCTGGTGCGCTACGCCCGCGCCGAGGTGGACGTGGCGGGGCCGCGCACGGTGGTCGGGGAGCTGGCGGGGGCCGAGCGGCCCGAGCTGATCCTGGTCAACGACGACGACCTCACGTACTGCAAGGTCCGCTTCGACGAGGTGTCGCTGGCCACGCTGCGGGAGCACCTGGGCGACATCACGGACCCCCTCGCCCGGGCGCTGTGCTGGTCGGCGCTGTGGAACCTGACCCGGGACGGGCTGATGCCCGCCCGTGACTTCGTCTCCCTCGTGCTGGCCTTCTCGGGCCGGGAGTCCGACATCGGTGTGCTCCAGATGCTGCACGCCTGGACCCGGACCGCGCTGGTGCAGTACGCGGCGCCCGGGTGGCGCGAGGAGGGCGGCCGGGCGCTGTCCGAGGGTGCGCTGCGGGAGCTTCGGGTCGCGGAGCCGGGCAGCGAGCACCAGCTGGCGTGGGCGCGGTTCTTCGCGTCGGCCGCCGACTCGGACACGGACTTCCAGCTGCTGACCGGGCTGCTGGACGGCTCGGCCAGGATCGACGGGCTCGACGTCGACCAGGAGCTGCGGTGGGCGTTCCTCTCCCCGCTGGCCTCGCACGGGGTGGCCGACGAGTCGGTGATCGACGCCGAACTGGCCCGCGACGACACGGCGTCCGGCAAGCGGCACCAGGTGCGGTGCCTGGCCTCGCGGCCCTCCGCGGCGGTCAAGGCGCAGGCCTGGGCGGCCGTCGTGGAGTCGGACGCGCTGTCCAACGCGCTGGTCGAGGCGACGATCTCGGGCTTCGCCCAGTCCTCGCAGCGGGAGCTGCTGGCGCCGTACACCGGCACGTACTTCGACGCGATCGAGCGGGTCTGGGCCGAGCGGTCGATCCAGATCGGGGTGATCGTGGTCAAGGGCCTGTTCCCGGCGCTCCAGGACGACCCGTCGACGCTGGCCGCGACGGACGCGTGGCTGGCCGCCCACGAGGACGCGGCGCCGGCGCTGCGGCGGCTGGTGCTGGAGGCCCGGGACGACCTGGCGCGGGCCCTGCGGGCGCAGGCGTGCGACACGGGCGCGGGTAAGGCCGCGGCGGGGATCTGACGGATGCGGGGCGGGGCGGGGCCGGTACGGCCGGCCCCGCCCCGGCTCGTCCGGCCCGGCTCTTCCGCCCCCGGCTCGTCCGGCTCCCGGAAATGCCGGGCCTTTTCGGTCGTCGAACATGCATGCTTTAGGGCGGCGTTGTACTGAATTGTCGACGAGCGTGTAACAGGGGTTAGCGCCGCGGCGGCATGCGGGATACCCCGGAACATGACCCAGAACACGCCGCTCTCCCCCTGCCACCCCCGCACCGACGGCGATGTCCGCCAACGCGTGCTGTCCGCAGCACAGTTGAGGGCGCGGGGGGTGTCTGCCCCGGAAACCGCCGCGCGCTGCCGGACCGGCGGGCCGTGGCAGCGGCCGCTGCCCGGCGTGTACGTCCTGCACCCGGAGCCGCCCACCGGCGAGGAGCTGCTGGTCTCCGCGCTGCTGTACGCCGGCCGGCCACCGGCCTCCGGCCGCGGGGACGTCCCGGCGCAGCCCGGAGCGGGAACGGACCCGGGCACCGGGTACGGCGAGGCGATGATCACGGGGCTCGCCGCACTCGCCCTGCACGGCTTCACCACCGCGCCGCCGCCCTCCCCGGCGGCCGGGATCGACGTACTGGTGCCGCGCACCCGGCGGCTGCGTTCGGTCGGATACGTGCGCGTGGTGCGCTCCTCCGCTCCACCCCGCGCCGGGCTGGTGGACGGTCTGCCCGTGGCCCCGGTGGAGCGGGCTCTCGCGGACGCGGTCGCCGGGCTCCAGGACCCCTTGGCCGTGCGCGGGCTGCTCATCGAGGCGGTGCGCGGCGGGTACTGCGAACCGGCCGCGGTGGTAGGCGAGTTGAGCCGCGCGAAGCTGCTGGGCCGGCCCCAGGTGGTGCAGGCCGTGGACTCGTTCCTCGCCGAGGGCCGGGCGCTGGCGGAGGGCCGGCTGTACGAGATGGTGCGGGTACACGGCCTGCCGGAGCCGCTGTGGAATGTGGAGCTGCGGCTTCCGGGCGGCCCCCGCCTCGGCGGCGTGGACGCCTACTGGCCCGAGCAGGCGGTCGCGGTGGAGCTGGACGCGCGGGCGCCGTGGTCCGGGTACGCCGCGGAGCGGGAGCATCTGGAGCGGCTCGGCGTCACCGTCGTACACCTCTCGCCGAGGGAGCTCCGCGACGCGGGCGAACAGCAGGCGGTCGTGGTGCGTACGGCGTTGATGGCGGCGGCCGACCGCGAACCGGCCGCGTATGTGATGATCCTGCCCCGCTGAGAGCGCAGGGAACGGCGGAGCGGGTCACAGGCGTCGCTTATCTATTGCTTCGTCCCTGGTGGCGCATCAGCACCAGTGGCGGGATTCCGCCATGTCCACATCTCGCCCCCTTCAACTCTCCACAAACCCCTGTCATTTACGAAAGGGTGAGCGGTCATCCGGTATCGAATTCCGGACTCTCTCTTTCATATCCAGGGATGCTGATGACCTCCGAATCCCCCAGTTCCATACCCGGGGCGAGACGCGTGGCCCGAGTCGCGGCTGCCGCCGGTCTGGTGGCCGCACTGGCCGCCACCGGCGTCGCCCCCGTCTTCGCCGCCGACGCGCCCGACACCACTCCCGTCAAGTCGGCCGCCGAGGGCGCCACGGCGGACAAGCTCGGCACCAACGACGAGCAGCTGCTGGCCAAGGCGAAGGCCAAGGGCCAGAAGAACATCACGATGATGGTCGCCACCGCTCCCGGTGCGACCGAGCAGGTCACCAAGCAGTTGGACGCCGTCAAGGGCTCCGTGCTGGGACGTGCGTACGACAAGCTCGGCTACGTACGGGCCACCGTGCCCACCGCAACCGCCGAGGCCACCATCAAGGCGGCGTCCAAGCTGTCGTCCGTCCACGGCATCGATCTCAAGCAGGAGATCAAGCTGGACGACCCGACGCCCGCGGCCGACCGCGCCGCCGGGTCCGGGGTGAAGGCGAAGGCCACCGGTTCGTACCCGGCGCCCGGCAAGAAGACCCCGGCGAAGAACCCGTACAACCCGTCCTTCGAGACGGGCGCGGTCGACTTCGTCCAGCAGCACCCGAAGGCCGACGGCCGCGGGGTGACCATCGGTGTCCTCGACTCGGGTGTCGACCTCGGCCACCCGGCGCTGCAGAAGACCACCACCGGTGCCCGCAAGATCGTCGACTGGGTGACCGCTACCGACCCGGTCAGCGACGGCGACGGCACCTGGCTGCCGATGACGGACGCCGTGTCCGGCCCGACGTTCACCTATGAGGGCCGTACGTACAAGGCGCCCGCGGGCGACTACCGGATCAGGCTGTTCGCCGAGGCCGCCACCAAGGGCGGCGACATGAAGGGCGACCTGAACCGCGACGGCGACACCACCGATGTCTGGGCCGTGCTCTACGACCCGGTCACCGGCACCACCCGCGTCGACCTGAACGACAACGCGGACTTCTCCGACGACGCCGTGCTCAAGCCGTACAAGGAGAAGCACCAGGTCTCCTACTTCGGCAAGGACGACCCGCGGACCGATGTCGCCGAGCGCGTCCCGTTCGTCGTCGAGACCCGCAAGAACGTCGTCTACAACGCCGCCGGTGACACCTCCGACTACGTCAACATCGGCGTCATCGAGAGCGAGCACGGCACCCACGTCGCGGGCATCACCGCCGCGAACGGCCTGTTCGGCGGCAAGATGAACGGCGCCGCGCCCGGCGCGCAGATCGTCTCCTCGCGGGCCTGCACCTGGGACGGCGGCTGCACCAACATCGCGCTCACCGAGGGCATGATCGACCTCGTCGTGAACCGCGGCGTCGATGTCGTCAACATGTCGATCGGCGGCCTGCCGCCGCTCAACGACGGCAACAACGCCCGCGCCGAGCTCTACAAGCGGCTCATCGACATCTACGGCGTCCAGCTGGTCATCTCGGCCGGCAACGACGGTCCGGGCGTCAACACCATCGGTGACCCCGGCCTCGCCGACCACGTCATCTCCGTCGGCGCGTCGATCTCCAAGGAGACCTGGGCCGCCAACTACGGCTCGAACGTCACCAAGAAGTACGACATGATGCCCTTCTCCTCGCGCGGTCCGCGTGAGGACGGCGGCTTCGCGCCGATCCTGACGGCCCCGGGCGCGGCCATCAACACCACCCAGACCTGGCTGCCCGGCGGCCCGGTCAAGGAGTCGGGCTACGACCTGCCGGCCGGCTACTCCATGCTGCAGGGCACCTCGATGGCCTCGCCGCAGGCCGCCGGCGCGACCGCGCTGCTGCTGTCCGCCGCGAAGCAGAAGCACATCGAGCTGCCCCCGGCCGATCTGCGCACCGCGCTGACCAGCACCGCCACCCACATCAAGGACGTGCCCGCGCACGCCCAGGGCTCCGGTCTGATCAACATCGTCGGCGCCTGGAAGCAGATCGAGAAGCAGGGTGCCCCGGCGCACGAGTACTCGGTGAAGGCCCCGGTCGACACCGCGATCGACTTCGCGCTGAAGACCCCCGGCTTCGGCACCGGCCTGTACGACCGCGAGGGCGGCCTGAAGGCCGGCCAGACCAAGTCGTACGACGTCACGGTCACCCGCACCACGGGCCCGGACAAGGCCGTCAAGCACAAGCTGTCGTGGAAGAACAACGACGGCACCTTCAAGCTGACCGGTTCGAGCACGGTCTCGCTGCCGCTGGGCAAGCCGGTGACCGTCAAGGTCCAGGCGAAGCCGGGCAGCGCGGGCGTGCACAGCGCCATCCTGAAGGTGGACGACAGCAAGACCGCCGGTGTGGACCAGCAGATCCTCACCACGGTCGTCGTCTCCACGAAGCTGGTGAAGCCCTCCTACGCGTTCAAGGCGTCCGACTCGGTGCAGCGCAACAGCAGCAAGTCGTACTTCCTGACCGTTCCGGAGGGCGCCAAGACCCTTGAGGTCGCGATGAGCGCGCTGCGCTCGGGCAGCCAGACCCGCTTCATCTCCATCCACCCGTACGGGGTGCAGATGGAGGACAGCTCCACGATCTTCTGCTACCCGAACTACGAGAACCCGGCCAACACCTGCCGTCCGGACGTGCGCTCGTACAAGGACCCGCAGCCGGGCGTCTGGGAGATCGAGGTCGAGGCACGGCGTACCTCGCCGCTGCTGGACAACCCGTACAAGCTGGACGTCTCGCTGCTCGGTGCCACCTTCGACCCGGCAGTGCAGACCATCGCCGAGGCGAAGATCGGCACGCCGGCCGCGGTGAACTGGAAGGTCACCAACAACGCGGGTGACCTGGCCGGCACGCTCAAGGGCGGCTCGCTGGGCACGGCCAAGGTCGCGAAGCCGTCGATCAGGACGGGCGACGAGCAGAAGTTCCAGGTCACCATCGGTGAGGGCGTCGAGAAGCTGGACGTCGCCATCGGCGGCACGTCGGACGCCAACGCGGACCTGGACCTGTACGTCTACCGAGGCGGCACCGAGGTCGGAAAGTCCACCACGGCGGGCTCCGAGGAGTCCGTCAGCCTGGCGAAGCCGGCCGCCGGTACGTACACCGTCGTGATCGACGGCTACGACGTCCCAGCCGGTACCACCACGTACGACTACCGCGACGTGTACTACGCACCGTCGCTCGGCACGATCAAGGTCGACGAGTCGAAGGCCGTGAACCTGGCCAACGGCGCCTCGGCGCAGATCGGTGCCGAGGTCTCCGTCGCCGGGGCCGCCCCCGAGGGCCGGCAGTTCTTCGGCGAGGTCCACCTGGTGAACAGCCGCGGCACCGCCGCGGGCACCGGCAGCGTCGTGATCGAGAAGGTCGCGCCGTAACGGTCACCATGTGATCCGTACGACAGGTACGACAGTGGGGCGGGCGCTCGGTGGAGCTCCCGCCCCACTGCTGTGCGCCCGGCCGTGCGGGCACTGTCCGCACCTCGGACAATGGATTGGACAAGAAAGCCGTGAACATACGCATCATGGAACGGCAACCGTCTCAGTTCGTACGTTCGAAGGAGTCCCTGTGAAGGTCGGAATCGTCGGCGCCACCGGTCAGGTCGGCACAGTCATGCGCAGGATCCTGGCCGAGCGGAAGTTCCCGGCCGACGAACTGCGGCTGTTCGCCTCCGCGCGTTCCGCGGGCTCGACGATCGAGTGGCAGGGCCGGGAGATCACCGTCGAGGACGCCTCGACGGCCGACTACACCGGGCTGGACATCGTGCTGTTCTCGGCCGGCGGCGCGACGTCGAAGGCGCTCGCCGAGAAGGTCGCCTCGCAGGGCGCCGTCGTGATCGACAACTCCTCCGCCTGGCGCAAGGACCCCGAGGTCCCGCTCGTCGTCTCCGAGGTCAACCCGCACGCGGTCGCGAACCGGCCCAAGGGCATCATCGCCAACCCGAACTGCACCACGATGGCCGCCATGCCCGTGCTGCGCCCCCTGCACGACGAGGCGGGCCTGCAGGCGCTGACGGTCGCCACCTACCAGGCGGTATCCGGCTCCGGTCTGGCCGGCGTCGCCGAGCTGCACGGCCAGGCGTCCAAGGTCGTCGCCGAGGCCGACAGGCTCACCCATGACGGCGAGGCCGTCGAGTTCCCCGAGCCGGGCGTCTACAAGCGTCCGATCGCCTTCAACGTGCTGCCGCTGGCCGGTTCGATCGTGGACGACGGCTCCTTCGAGACCGACGAGGAGCAGAAGCTGCGCAACGAGTCCCGCAAGATCCTGGAGATCCCGGAGCTGAAGGTGTCCGGCACCTGCGTCCGGGTGCCGGTCTTCACCGGCCACTCGCTCCAGGTCAACGCCCGTTTCGCCCGTCCGATCGGCGTCGAGCGCGCCTACGAGCTGCTGAAGGACGCGCCGGGCGTCGAGGTCTCCGAGATCCCCACCCCGCTCCAAGCGGCAGGCAAGGACGTCTCGTTCGTCGGCCGGATCCGGGCCGACGAGACCGTGGAGAACGGCCTCGCGCTCTTCGTCTCCGGCGACAACCTGCGCAAGGGCGCGGCGCTGAACGCGGTGCAGATCGCGGAGCTGGTCGCGGCGGAGCTGAACGGCTGAGGCCGGACGGACACGGAGAAGGGCGGCCACCGGGTGCGGTGGCCGCCCTTTCGCATGCGTTCGGTGTCCGTCAGAGTGCGAGGTGGCGTCGCAGGGCGGCGTCGATCTCGGCCATGCGCCGGCGGGGTACGGTGCCCACCCGCTTCAGGACGCGGTCCGGGGTGACTGCCCGGATCTGCTCGCACTGGGCCTTCGAATCCCTCGGCAGACGGCACTCACCGGCTCCGAGAAGGACCTGGAACGTGAGGACACGGGCGGTGTTCGACGTCAGGGGCACCACGGTGACAACGCCTCTGCCATTGAGCTCGACCGACTGGTTGGCGGCGTTGTTGGACACGATCACGGCCGGCCTGACCTTGTTGGCCTCGCTGCCCCTGGCCGGCTCCAGGTCGACCAGGTGGATGTCTCCCCTACGCATCGGCGATTCCGTCCCCGACCGTACGGTCCCAGAGCTCGGCGTCCTCACTCGCGTCCCACTCCTCGAACGCCTCCGTGTACTCCGCCTCCAGGCCGGCGGTACGCAACAGCTCGATCGCGGCGTGAATCACCGCGGACCGGGAGTCCGCGTCGGTCTTCAGGGCGTACTCGTCTACGAAGGCGACATCCTCCTGCGGCAGGCTCACACTGATCTTCATACCACCGATGCTACCGGGGTGGCGCACACAAGGCCACCCCACCGGAGCCTGTGACGTGGAAGGATGACCGGAAACGTCACATACCAAGGAGATGACCGCGTGCCTGGCACCAATCTGACCCGCGAAGAGGCACAGGAGCGGGCGCGCCTGCTGACCGTGGACGCGTACGAGATCGATCTCGACCTCTCCGGAGCGCAGGAGGGCGGCACCTACCGGTCCGTGACCACCGTGCGCTTCGACTCCGCCGAGGCCGGTGCGGAGACCTTCATCGACCTGGTCGCCCCGGCCGTGCACGAGGTCGAGCTGAACGGCAGGGCGCTGGACGTCGCGGCCGTCTTCCGCGACTCGCGCATCGCGCTCCCGCACCTGGTCGCGGGCTCCAACGAGCTGAAGGTCGTCGCCGACTGCGCGTACACCAACACGGGCGAGGGCCTGCACCGCTTCGTCGACCCGGTCGACCAGCAGGCGTACCTCTACACCCAGTTCGAGGTGCCGGACGCGCGTCGCGTCTTCGCCAGCTTCGAGCAGCCGGACCTGAAGGCGACGTTCCGGTTCACCGTGAAGGCCCCGGCGGGCTGGACGGTCATCTCGAACTCGCCGACGCCCGAGCCGCAGGACGACGTCTGGTCCTTCGAGCCGACGCCGCGCATCTCGTCGTACATCACCGCCCTGATCGCCGGCCCGTACCACTCGGTGCACAGCAGCTACGAGCGGGACGGCCAGTCGGTCCCGCTCGGCATCTACTGCCGCCCGTCGCTGGCCGAGTTCCTGGACGCGGACGAGATCTTCGACGTCACGCGGCAGGGCTTCGACTGGTTCCAGGAGAAGTTCGACTACGACTACCCGTTCGCCAAGTACGACCAGCTGTTCGTCCCGGAGTTCAACGCCGGCGCGATGGAGAACGCCGGCGCGGTCACCATCCGCGACCAGTACGTGTTCCGTTCGAAGGTGACGGACGCGGCGTACGAGCGGCGTGCGGAGACCATCCTGCACGAGCTGGCGCACATGTGGTTCGGCGACCTCGTCACCATGGAGTGGTGGAACGACCTGTGGCTGAACGAGTCGTTCGCCACGTACACCTCCGTCGCCTGCCAGGCGTACGCGCAGGGCTCGAAGTGGCCGAACTCCTGGACCACGTTCGCCAACTCCGAGAAGACCTGGGCCTACCGCCAGGACCAGCTGCCGTCCACGCACCCGATCATGGCGGACATCCGTGATCTGGACGACGTGCTGGTCAACTTCGACGGGATCACCTACGCCAAGGGCGCCTCGGTCCTGAAGCAGCTGGTGGCGTACGTCGGCATGGACGAGTTCTTCAAGGGCGTCCAGGCGTACTTCAAGGCGCACGCCTTCGGCAACACCCGGCTCTCCGACCTGCTGGGCGCTCTGGAGGAGACCTCCGGCCGCGACCTGAAGACCTGGTCGAAGGCGTGGCTGGAGACGGCGGGCATCAACATCCTGCGCCCGGAGATCACCACGGACGAGAACGGCCACGTCACCTCGTTCACCGTGCTCCAGGAGGCCCCGGCCCTCCCCGCCGGTGCGAAGGGCGAGCCGACCCTGCGCCCGCACCGCATCGCCATCGGCTGCTACGACCTCGACGGCTCCGGCAAGCTGGTCCGCACCGACCGCATCGAGCTGGACGTCGACGGGGCGCGCACGACCGTGCCGTTCCCGGCCGGTACCGCCCGCCCCGCCGTGATCCTGCTCAACGACGACGACCTCTCGTACGCGAAGGTCCGGCTCGACGAGGAGTCGCTGCGCGTCGTCACCGAGCACCTCGGCGACTTCACCGAGTCCCTCCCCCGCGCCCTGTGCTGGGCCTCCGCCTGGGACATGACCCGCGACGGCGAACTGGCGACCCGCGACTACCTCGCCCTGGTGCTCTCCGGCATCGGCAAGGAGTCGGACATCGGCGTCGTCCAGTCGCTGCACCGCCAGGTGAAGCTGGCGCTGGACCTGTACGCGGCGCCGGAGTGGCGCGAGGCCGGGCTGACACAGTGGACCGAGGCCACCCTCGCGCACCTGCGTGCGGCGGAACCGGGCAGCGACCACCAGCTGGCCTGGGCCCGTGCCTTCGCGGCGACGGCCCGCACCCCGCAGCAGACGGACCTGCTGCAGTCGCTGCTCGACGGCAAGGAGACGGTCGAGGGCCTGGCCGTCGACACGGAGCTGCGCTGGGCGTTCGTCGAGCGGCTCGCCGCGACCGGTCTCATCGAGGAGGACGAGATCGCCGCCGAGTACGAGCGGGACAAGACGGCGGCGGGCGAGCTCCACGCGGCGACCGCCCGCGCGGCACGCCCCACCGAGGAGGCGAAGGCGGAGGCGTGGGCCTCGGTCATCGAGTCCGACAAGCTGCCGAACTCCCTCCAGGAGGCGGTCATCGCCGGCTTCGTCCAGACCGACCAGCGCGAGCTGCTGGCTCCGTACACGGAGAAGTTCTTCGCCTCGGTGAAGGACATCTGGGACTCGCGCAGCCACGAGATGGCGCAGCAGGTCGCGGTCGGCCTCTACCCGGCCCTCCAGGTCTCGCAGGCCACGCTGGACGCCACGGATGCCTGGCTCTCCTCGACGGAGCCGAGCGCGGCCCTGCGCCGGCTGATGTCGGAGTCCCGCTCGGGCGTCGAGCGCGCCCTGAGGGCCCAGGCCGCGGACGCGGCGGCGGCCAGGGTGTGACGCGCTGACCGGTGACACAGTGAGGGGCGCCTCCCGCGGTGGGGGCGCCCCTTCCTCGTGCTCCGGGCGGTGTGGTGCTGGAAACCCGCCCGTCGGACGGGCGCGGTCGCGCAGCCGTCCGACGGGCGGGAGCAGGGGTGCCCGGGGAGCCGGTCCGGTCAGGCGCCGGACTCCTCGTAGCGGCGGGCCAGTTCGGCCGCGCCGGTCTCCGTCAGGCTGCCGTGCAGGCGCATGCGGGCGACGCCGCCGTCCGGGAAGGCGTCGAGGCGGACGTGGGTGACGATCGCCTGGGCGCGGAGCGGGAAACGGTGCAGGGTGTCGGGCTGGAGCCTGGTGCGGGGGATGATCTCGAACCACTCGCCGGTCTCGCCGTTGCGGCCCTGGAGGGCGATCCAGCCCGCCGAGTTGCCCTTGAGGTAGGCGGTGTCGATCTCGATGGCCCGGACCGCGCCCTGGGCGGGAAGGCGGAAGCGCACCCAGTCGTTGGTGTCGCGGACCCGGCGGCGGCGGTTCTCCCAGCCGTCGTCCATCTTGCGGGAGGTGCCGGGCAGGATGATCTGGGTCGGCGAGGAGTAGAAGCGGTCGGAGGCGTCCTCGTAGCTGCCGCCGTTCAGGACCGAGATCAGGTCGAACGTGCCGAGGGTGGCCAGCCACGACGGGTCGGGCAGGACCTCGCCGTGGACGCGGAGACGGGCGATGCCGCCGTCGGGGTGCTGGCACAGGCGTACGTGGGTGCACCGGCGGCCGCCGGTGATCTCGAAGCCGTTGGCGGCGTGGCCGCGTACGGGGGTCGGCGGGACGATCTCCTCCCACTTCACGTCGTCGGCGAGGAGCTCGGCGGGGCTGGGCGAGCCCTCGACCGCGGTGGCCTGGATCGAGACGCGCTGCGGGTAGTTGCCGCGGAAGTGGGCCGTGTCGACGACGATGCCGCGGATGATGCCGGGGGCACCGAGCCGGACCAGGGCCCAGTCGTGCTCGCCGGGGGCCGGGAACGGGTTGTCGGCGTCCGCGCCGCGCCGGCGGCGGGTCTCCCAGCCGTCCATGATCTTGCCCTTGTGGCCGAAGTGCTCGGGGTCGAAGACCGCCCGCTCCCGGAGCAGGAGGTTCTCTCGCTGGGCGAAGAACTCGTCGTTGGCGGCGATCACGCCCGCGCCGAGGCGGCGGTCGGCGAGATCGACGAGCTCGGTGAAGGGGAGGTCGGTGGTGCGGTAGTCGGCATACGGGTCACCACCGCCGTACGGGGCCGCGTCGTTGGCGTGGGGGTCCTCGTGGTGGTTCTCATTCTGGTCGAAGGTCATGGGCCTACTGTCACGGCGAACAACCCATCAGGTCCATCGAAAGTTTTTGCATTGTTTATTCAGTCGAAGTGAACGATTCGGCGGTCGCGGTGAGCGCCGCGAGGACCCTGGCCACCGCGGGGCCCCGTTCGGCGCCCTGTCGTACCGCCGCCACCACATGCCGGCGCGGCTGATCGGCGTCGAGGGCGCGCATCACCACGCCGCCCCGGCCGCTCCGCTCCGCCGACGCCATGCGCGGGACCAGCGCCACTCCCATGCCCGCCTCGACCATGGCCAGGATCGCCGTCCAGCCGGAGGCGCTGTGCGCCTGCTCGGGCACGAATCCGGCGGCTTCGCAGGCCGCCGTCGTGATCTGCGACCAGGGCCCCGAGCCTCCGAAGATCCACGGGTCGCCGGAGAGGTCCGCCAGGCGCAGGGCGGGAGCGGCGGCGAGGCGGTGGTCCGCGGGCAGGGCCACGTCCAGCGGGTCGGCAAGCAGGGGCAGCACCGCGAACCGGGGGTCGCGGGCGGTCGGGGCGTGCGCGGCGAGCGACAGGGCGAGGTCGACGTCACCGGCGACCAGGAGTTCGTACGCCTGCGCGGCCTCGGCCTCCCGCACCCGCACGTCCGGCCCCGGCCGTTCCTCGGCGCGCAGCCGCTGGATCGCCGGTACGACGAGGGCGGGCACGGCCGTGGAGAACGCGGCGATCCGCACCTCACCGGCCTCGCCGCGCAGATAGCCGGTCAGCTCGGCGTCCGCGCGCTCCAGTTGGGCGAAGACGGCCTCGGCGTGGCGCAGCACGAGGTGCGCGGCGTCGGTGAGCCGGACGCGCCTGCCCTGGGCCTCCAGGAGCGGCACGCCGAGCTGCCTGGAGAGGCTGGACAGCTGCTGCGAGACCGCGGAGGGCGTCATCAGCAGGGCCTGCGCGGTCGCGGTGACCGTGCCCCGGTCGCGCAGGGTGCGCAGGATGCGGAGCTTCTTGACGTCCCACTCGATCATGGCCGCAACCTACCCGGCGCCGCGGGACGGGGCGTCCGCGCCCGGGTGCCCGGCCGCGGACATGCGTGTGCGCCGCGCGGTACTCGCAAAAGCACCTGCGGCGCACTCGGGAGGAACGTGTGGGTACTAGGCCTGCTTCTTGGACTTGTCCAGGACCATGACCAGGCCCGTGATCACCAGGAACAGGACGATGGGTGCCACGACGTAGAGGCCGATGGTCTCCATCGCGCTCAGGCCGGGCCCCGGGTCGTCACCGTCGTCGCGGGTGAGCGCGAGCGCGGGGGACGACATGAGCAGCATCATCAGCGTCGTTCCGGCCGCGACGGCGCCGGCGCGCATAGCGTTCTTCTTGTCCACGGTGCAAACGTAGCGAACGCCCGCGAGGGGCGCGCGCCCGGGGGTGCCGTACGGGGCCGGGGGCGGGGTTCGGGGCGGGGTCACCCGGCGGGGTCCGGGCGGTCCTCGCGGGGCCGGAAGACCTCCATCAGCCGGTGCAGGCGGGGTGCGGCGGCCAGTTCCTCCAGGGTGACCGGGTGGCCCTCCGCATCGGCGACGGGCAGGCGCCAGTTGGGGTACTGGTCCCAGGTGCCGGGGAGGTTCTGCGGGCGGCGGTCGCCGAGTGTGTCGGGCAGCCAGACGCCGGTCATGCGGGCGGGGGTGCGCAGCAGGAAGCGGTGCACGGCTCGGACGGCGCCCTCCTCGTCGTCCTCGCCCTCGGGGAGCAGGCCGAGCCTGGTGAGATACCCCAGCCACTCGGCGGTGTCGGCCGCGTCCGCCGTCAGCTCCTGGTCGAGGGGGCGGGTGAGCAGGCCGAGGTGGTGGCGCAGCGTCACGTGGTCGCCGGTCAGCCGGGCCGCGGTGGGCGGCAGGTCGTGCGTCGTGACGGTGGCGAGGCAGGCCTCGCGCCACTCCTCGGGGGCCAGCGGGCGGCCGGTGCCCGCCCAGTCCCGTTCGAACCAGAGGACGGAGGTGCCGAGCACGCCGCGCCGGGCCAGCGCCTCGCGGAACCCCGGCTCGACCGTGCCGAGGTCCTCGCCCATGACGACCGCGCCGGCCCGGTGCGCCTCCAGGACGAGGACGGCGAGCATCGCCTCGGCGTCGTGGGTGACATAGGTGCCCTCGGTGGGCGGGCGCCCTTCCGGCACCCACCAGAGCCGGGACAGGCCCATGACGTGGTCGATGCGCAGGGCGCCCGCGTGGGCGAGGAGCCCGCGCAGCAGTCCGCGGTAGGGGGCGTAGCCGGAGGCGGCGAGGACGTCCGGGCGCCACGGCGGCAGGCCCCAGTCCTGGCCGCGGGCGTTGAAGGCGTCGGGCGGCGCGCCGACGGACATGCCGTGCGCGAAGGCGTCCTGCTGGGCCCAGGCGTCGGCGCCGCCGGGGTGCACGCCGACGGCGAGGTCGTGGACGATGCCGACGGTCATGCCGGCGTCGAGGGCGGCGCGCTGGGCGGCGGCGAGCTGACCGTCGGTCAGCCAGGCGAGCCGGCAGTGGAAGTCGACCCGGTCCAGCAGTTCGCCGCGGGCGCGGGCGGTCTCCTCGGAGCGGGGGTCGCGCAGCCCGGCGGGCCAGCTGTGCCAGTCGGGGCCGTGCACCTCGGCGAGGGCGCACCACAGGGCGTGGTCCTCCAGGGCCTGTCCCTGCTCGGCCAGGAAGTCGCAGTACGCGGCGCGGCGGCCGGGGGTGAGGGGCACCTGCCGCACGAGTTCGAGAGCCTGGCGCTTGAGGTCCCAGACGGCGTCGCGGTCGATCAGCGCGCCCTTGTTCAGGACGGTGTCGCCGAGTGCCGCGGCGTCCTGGCGCAGGTCGTCGAGGGTGGCCCGGTCCGTCACGTGCCCGTACTCGGGGACGGACTCGATGTGCAGATGCACGGGGTCGGGGAAGCGCCGCGACGAGGGGCGGTACGGGGAGGGGTCGGTGGGCCGGCCGGGCACGGCGGCGTGGAGCGGGTTGACCTGGACGAATCCGGCGCCGAGGGTCCGCCCGGACCAGGCCGCGAGGTCGGCGAGGTCCCCCAGGTCGCCCATGCCCCAGGAGCGGGCGGAGAGCAGGGAGTAGAGCTGGACGAGGAAGCCGTGGCTGCGGGCGGGCGGCCGGGGTGCCCGGGGCGGGGCGACGACGAGCGTGCCGGTCGCACTGCGGCCGCCGGGAGCCCGCACGGCGAGCCGGTGCACCCCGAGCGGCGGCCCGGTCCACCAGGCGGGGACCACGGGCGCCCCCGTACCGTCGCCCGCCCCTTCCGCGTCCACCGGGTCCGCCCGCCCGCCGTCGGCGCCCCGCACCGAAACGGCCGGATCCGGTCGGTCGGCCGGAATGCGCATCCGCGGGGGCGGGGCCGAACCGGGGTCCTCGAGGGCGATCTCCAGCGTGGTGCCGGGCGGGAGGGCGGTCAGGGCCCCGGGCAGCGGCTCACCGGTCCACACCACCAGCGTCGGCGGGAGCAGCCGGGAGCGGGCCGAGGACTCGGCGGCGGCGAGCGATTCCCGTACCGCTTCGGGCGTGGTGGCGTCCACACCGAGCGCGGCGAGCACGGCGACGACCGTGTCATCGGAGACGGACACGGTGACGTCGGCGGACGGGGAGTAGGAGGTGGCGACGCCGTGCAGCGCGGCGAGCCGGTCCAAGCCCATTCAGACTCCTGGGAACTCCGTGCCCCATGCGGCGCCGGACGTGGCCGGCTCGCTGGTCAGCGGGGCGTTGACGGCGAGCGGGGGTTCGCTGGTCAGGGGGGTGGCGTCGGCGAGCGGCGGCTCGCTGGTGAGAGGTATCGCGTCGGCGAGCGGCGGCTCGCTGGTCAGCGGGCCGGGGCCGGGCGCGGGAGCCGGCTGCGCGAGGGGCGGCGGGGCGGCGGGGCCGGGTGCCTGTCCCGGGAGGGCGGAGAGCGGACGCTTCGCGACGGCGGGCATGGCGGCCTCCTGGCCGTGGGGAAACAGGACACAGCGGGCCTGCCCGCGGACTCGACCACCGGGCAGGCGCCATCACAACGAATTGAACGTGCTCTGGGTCACATTCCGTTCCCCTTGGGCCCGTTCTCCGCAAGTTGTCCGCTGTTTTCGGCCATCCGGCGTCATCTTTGGCGTCGGCGGCCCCGGCCCGCCGACCCCCGCCCCACCTGCGGCATCGGGCATTTCCGGCACACCACCCACGCGCATTGACACCCTCGCGCGCGGGTGGTGGGCTCGGAGCCCACCGGCGGGAACGAGGGAGACGAGCGATGCGGCTCAGGCGCGGAACGCAGGCAACGGCCATCGCGGTCGCCGTGCTCGGCGGACTGCTCTCCACGGGCACCCCGGCCGCCGTCGCGGCCCCTTCCGCGCCCGGCTCCACCGCCGTCACCAACCCCGACCGCACGGACGACGCGGCACTGCCCTCCGTATGGCCCCGGCCGCAGTCCATCGAGGCCGCCGGAACATCCGTGCCGCTCTCCGCCGAGGTCACCCTCGCCGCTGGCGCCCACGCCGATCCGTACGCGGTCGACGCGCTCCGGCAGATCCTGCGGGACGCGGGCGTGCGGACCGTCCACGAGGCGCTGCCGGGCCGCGGCCCGGTCATCAGGCTCGGCGGCGACGGCGCCCGGGACGCGCTGCGCACCCTGCGCGCCCCCGCGCGCGGCGACCTGCCCTCCGGGGGCTACCGGATCGCGGCCGGCCGGGTCGCGGGCCGGGACACCGTCGCCGTGGACGGGGTCGGCGAGGACGGCCTCTTCCACGGCGTGCAGACACTGCGTCAGCTGGTCCGGGACGGGAGCGTCGCCGGGGTCACCGTCAGGGACTGGCCGGGCACCGCCGTGCGCGGCATGACCGAGGGCTTCTACGGGCAGCCCTGGACCCACGAGGAGCGGCTGGCCCAGATCGGCTTCATGGGGCGCACCAAGCAGAACAGGTACCTGTACGCGGCGGGTGACGATCCGTACCGCCAGGCCCGTTGGCGCGACCCGTACCCGGCGGGCCGGCGGGCCGACTTCCGGGCGCTGGCCGAGCGGGCCCGCGCCGAGCATGTGACGCTCGGCTGGGCCGTCTCCCCCGGCCAGGCCATGTGCATGTCCTCGGCCGGCGACGTGAAGGCGCTGACGAAGAAGCTCGACGCGATGTGGGCGCTGGGCGTGCGGGCCTTCCAGCTCCAGTTCCAGGACGTCAGCTACAGCGAATGGCACTGCGACGGCGACGCCGACACCTTCGGCAGCGGCCCGCGGGCGGCGGCCGGGGCGCAGGCGCGGGTGGCCGGCGAGGTGGCGCGCCATCTCGCGGACCGGTACCCGGGTTCGCAGCCGCTGTCGGTGATGCCGACGGAGTTCTACCAGGACGGGTCCACCGACTACCGCACGGCGCTCGCCGAGGAACTGGACGACCGGGTCCAGATCGCCTGGACCGGCGTCGGGGTCGTGCCGAGGACCATCACCGGCGGGGAGCTGGCCGGTGCCCGCGCCGCGTTCGGGCATCCGCTGGTCACGATGGACAACTACCCGGTCAACGACTACGCGCAGGACCGGATATTCCTCGGTCCGTACACCGGCCGGGACCCCGCGGTGGCCATCGGGTCCGCGGCGCTGCTCGCCAACGCGATGGAGCAGCCGTCCGCGTCCCGCATCCCGCTGTTCACCGCCGCCGACTTCGCCTGGAACCCGAGGGGTTACCGGCCGCAGGAGTCCTGGCAGGCGGCGATCGACGACCTGGCGGGCGGTGACACGCGCACCAGGGACGCGCTGCGGGCGCTGGCCGGGAACAGTGCGACGTCCGTGCTGGGCGGCGACGAGTCCGCGTACCTGCGGCCGCTGCTGGCCGCGTTCTGGAAGGCCCGCGCGGGGCACGACGCCACGGAGCGGGCCGACGCGGCGCGCAGGCTGCGGGAGGCGTTCACCGTGATGCGGGAGGCCCCGCAGCGGCTGAAGGGCCTGGCGGACGGGCGCCTGGACGACGAAGTGCGACCGTGGACGGAGCAGTTGTCCCGGTACGGCCGGGCGGGTGAACTGGCGGTCGACCTGCTCCAGGCACAGTCGCGCGGCGACGGCGACGCCGCGTGGAAGGCGTCGCTGGCCCTGGAGCCGGTGCGCAAGGCCGCCAAGGCGGGCGGCGCGACGGTCGGCAAGGGGGTGCTGGGCCCGTTCCTGGACCGGGTGCGCCGGGAGGCGGATGCCTGGACGGGCGCGGACCGCGACGCCGGTACGGTCACAAAGGCCCCGGGCAGCTACACGGTCCGGCTGAACCGGGCCCGCCCGGTGGAGACCGTGACGGCGATGACCGTGCCCGGCGACACGGTGGAGGGCGCGGTGCTGGAGGCCCATGTGCCCGGCGAGGGCTGGCGTCGCCTGGGCGCGCTGTCGGCGAGCGGCTGGACCCAGACGGCGGCGAAGGGTCTGCGGGCCGACGCGATCCGTATCAGCCGGCCCACGGGCGTCCCGGCGATGCCCCCGGTCGTCTCCCGCACGGTGGCGCCGATGGCCCCGGGAGGCAGCGCCTCCGGGAGCGCCCCGCCGCCGGCTCCGCGGGTGCACGCGCTCGTGCCCTGGTTCGGGGACGAGCCGGCGGCCCGGCTCGATCTGGCACGCGGCGAGACGGACGCCGAGATCGGCGGCGGGCCGCAGCGGGTCGAGGCGCGCCTCGCCGCCCGCCGCCCCGCCGAGGTGCGCGGCGCGCTCACCGCGAAGGCGCCCAGGGGCATCAGGGTGGAGGTCCCGAAGCAGACGCGGGTGCCGCGCGGCTCCCGTACCGACGTGCCCGTGGAGATCACGGTCCCGGCGGGCACCCCGGCCGGGGAGTACGAGGTGCCGTTCAGCTTCGGCGACGAACGCAGCACGCTCACCGTCCGGGCGTTCCCGCGCACCGCGGGCCCCGATCTGCTGCGCACCGCCGACGCGTCCTCGTCCGGCGACGAGACCCCGGACTTCCCGGCGGCGGCCGCGTCCGACGGCGATCCGGAGACCCGCTGGTCCTCACCGGCCGAGGACGGCGCCTGGTGGCAGGCACGACTGCCGCGGGCCGCCCGGATAGGCCAGGTGGTGCTGCACTGGCAGGACGCGTACGCCACCCGCTACCGCGTCCAGGTCTCCCCGGACGGCCGCAACTGGCGCACGGCGGCGACCGTCCGGGAGGGCAGGGGCGGGCGCGAATCGGTCCGGATGGACGCGAAGGACGCCCGCTACCTCAGGGTCCAGGGCGATGCCCGGGGCACCGAGTTCGGCTATTCGCTCTGGTCGGTGGAGGCGTACGCCGTCGCCCCGACGGAGTAACGGTCCGGCCCTTTCCGCCCCGGGACGCGGAAGGCCCGGATCCCTCAGGCTGAGATGCCGTCGATCCGGGCCATGGCGTCGTCCGCTCCGAACGGTTGCAAGTACGGCAGCCAGCGCGGGTCGCGGTGTCCCGTGCCGATGATCCGCCAGGCGAGCCCCGTCGGCGGGGCGGGCTGCTGGTGCAGCCGCCAGCCGAGCTCCGGCAGGTGCCGGTCCGCCTTGACGTGGTTGCAGCGGCGGCAGGCCGCCACCACGTTGTCCCAGACGTGCTGTCCGCCGCGGCTGCGCGGAATCACGTGGTCGACGCTGGTCGCGGCGGCGCCGCAGTACATGCAGCGCCCCCCGTCCCGGGCGAACAGCGCCCTGCGCGTCAGCGGTACGGGCCCCCGGTAGGGAACCCGTACGAACCGCTTCAGGCGGACGACGCTGGGCGCCGGGACGGCCCGGGTGGCACTGTGCATGAAGGCGCCGGACTCCTCTAGGCAGATGGCCTTGTTTTCGAGGACGAGGACGAGCGCGCGGCGGAGCGGTACGACGCCGAGTGGCTCGTACGACGCGTTGAGAACCAGGACATGCGGCACGGTGGATGCCTCCTTGTACGCCGGCGGCGCGTGGCTCGCGCCGGGACGATCCGATCTCAGTCTCTACTCCTGCCTGGTGGAAGCGCCACCACGTGCGGGTAACGGGCCGGAAGGATTTTTGCCCGGGCCACGGGCGCCGGGCGGCCCCGTCGGGTGTGCGATCGGCCACAGGAGGCCGCCGCCGGTACCGTCCCGCCGCCGCCCACCGCCCTCTGTATCCCCCGATCGATGTGTTTCCCGCCGCTCTCTCGGGGCAACGGAGCATTCCCGATACCCCGTTAATGTGGTCGGACGGCCGTCGCCCGACTGGAGGTCCCACCGTGTCCCTGTCCGCCCTGTTGGCCGCAGCCCCGTCGCCCGAGCCCGGCAGCTCGCTGGACGATGCCGCCAAGCAGGCCGGCGACGCAGCGAGCTGGGTGCAGGAGAACTGGTCCACCTGGCTGAGCACCGGCCTTCGGATCATGCTCATCGCGGCCGTCGCGGTGACGCTGCGCATCGCGGTCCGGCGTGCGCTGACCAAGCTCATAGAACGGATGAACCGCAGTGCCCAGGCGGTCGAGGGCACCACGCTGGGCGGGCTGCTGGTCAACGCGGAGCGCCGTCGTCAGCGCTCGGAGGCGATCGGCTCCGTACTCCGCTCGGTCGCGTCGTTCCTGATCCTCGGTACGGCCGTCCTGATGATCCTGGGCGCGTTCGAGATCAACCTGGCCCCGCTGCTGGCCTCCGCCGGGGTGGCCGGTGTGGCGATCGGTTTCGGTGCGCGCAACCTGGTCACCGACTTCCTCTCCGGTGTCTTCATGATCCTGGAGGACCAGTACGGCGTCGGCGACACCGTCGACGCGGGCGTCGCCTCCGGCGAGGTCATCGAGGTCGGTCTGCGGGTCACGAAGCTGCGCGGCGACAACGGCGAGATCTGGTACGTCCGCAACGGCGAGGTGAAGCGGATCGGCAACCTCAGCCAGGGCTGGTCGACGGCCGGCATCGATGTGATGGTGCGCCCGACGGAGGACCTCGGCAAGGTACGCGCGGTGATCACCGAGGCCGCCGCGGCGATGGCCAAGGAGGACCCCTGGAACGAGCGCCTGTGGGGCCCGGTGGAGATCCTGGGCCTGAACTCGGTGCTCCTGGACTCGATGACGGTCCGGCTGAGCGCGAAGACGATGCCCGGCAAGGCACTGGGTGTGGAGCGCGAGCTGCGCTGGCGGATCAAGCAGGCCTTCGACGAGGCGGGCATCCGCATCGTCGGCGGTGTCCCGGCCCAGGCGGACGAGCCCTCCGGCCCCGACCCGGCGGCCGGCATGGCCGCCCCCTCGGCCTACGCCTCGACCACTTCCCCGCAATCCCTGGCCACGGCCCCGATCACCCCGCCGAACATCTCGAAGTAGCACTCGCCGGGCGGGCCGACACGGTTCCAACTCGGTTCACCGAAGAACCGGTTGGGCATGCGTCACCATGGACCCGGAAATTCCGGAAGTGTGCCAGGTAACGCTTTGGTTGCCACCGCGGCGCTGCCCATTGACGGCCAGGTGACGCGCGCATACCGTCCTCTCACCGAATAGGAAACTTTCCTAACAGAGGGCAGGTGCAGCACTCATGGCCGGAACCACACCGGGTACCCCCCGCGTTCTGCGGGCCATGAACGACCGGGCCGCCCTCGATCTGCTGCTGGAGCACGGCCCCCTCTCGCGGACCAGGATCGGAAAGCTGACCGGGCTCTCCAAGCCCACCGCCTCGCAGTTGCTGGCGCGGCTGGAGGCGGCCGGGCTGGTCGTCGCCACCGGGACCGTGGCCGGGCGGCCGGGGCCCAACGCGCAGTTGTACGGGGTGAACGCGCGGGCCGCGCATGTCGCGGGGCTGGATGTGAACGCCCGCCGGATCGTCGCGGCCGTCGCCGATGTGACCGGGGAGACGGTCGGGGAGTTCGAGCTGCGCACCCCCGGACGGCGCGCCGACAGTGTGGTGCGGCAGGTGGCCGAGGCACTGGACGGGGCGGTGAAGGACGCCGGGCTCACCCGTTCCGATGTGCACCGGGTCGTCATCGGCACCCCGGGCGCCTTCGACCCCGGTACCGGGCGGCTGCGGTACGCCTCGCACCTGCCGGGCTGGCACTCCCCCACGCTGCTGGAGGAACTGGCCGCCTTCCTGCCGATGCCGGTGGAGTACGAGAACGATGTGAACCTGGTCGCGGTGGCCGAGCAGCGGGCGGGCGCGGCGCGGGGGCACGAGGACTTCGTCCTGCTGTGGAACGAGGAGGGGCTCGGTGCCGCCCTCGTCATCAACGGACGGCTGCACCGCGGCTTCACCGGCGGCGCGGGCGAGGTCGGCTTCCTGCCGGTGCCGGGCGCCCCGCTGGTCCGTCAGGTCACCAAGGTGAACGCGGGCGGCTTCCAGGAACTGGCGGGCGCCCAGGTGCTGTCCCGGCTGGGCCGGGAGCTCGGTATCGACGACGAGCTGATCCGTGCGCCCGGCACCCATCACGAGGTCGCGGCCCGGCTGCTCGCCCGCGCCGCCGAGGCCGCCGAGGCCGGCGAGGACGGCCCGTACCCCCGGCTCCTCGATCTGTTCGCCACCGGACTCGCGACCGGTCTCGCCTCCCTGACCGCCGTGCTCGACCCGGAGGTCGTCGTGCTGTCCGGCGAGGTCATCGCGGCCGGCGGCGAGCCGCTGCGCTGCCGGGTGGCGTCCGAGCTCACCGAACTGGCCGCCTCCCGGCCCCGGCTGATCGCCGGGGAAGTGAAGCACCGCCCCGTACTGCGCGGAGCGCTGGAGAGCGCGCTCGCCACCACCCGTGACGAAGTCTTCGACACGTCCCGCTGACCCTTCTCGGCCTGTCCTCCTCCGTACCCCCGCCCCCATCCTTCACCGGGAGACCGCCATGTCCGGAAACCGCCGGAAGACGGCCGCCGCGCTCGCCGCGACCGCCGCCATATCCCTGCTCGCCTCGGCCTGTACGGGCCAGAGCAAATCCGGTGCCAGTGATGACCCGTCCAAGGAGACGACCATCACCTTCTGGCACGGCTGGGTCTCGCCGAACGAGGTCGCGGGCATCCAGGCGACGGTCGACGCCTTCCAGAAGGCGCACCCCAACATCCATGTGAAGGTCGTCGGCGACATGACCGACGACAAGATCAACCAGGCGCTGCGGGCGGGCGGCTCGAACGCCCCGGACGTCGTCTCGTCGTTCACCACGAACAATGTCGGCAAGTTCTGCTCGTCGAAGGCGTTCATCGATCTGAATCCCTTCCTGAAGAAGGACGGGATCGACCCGGACAAGACCTTCCCCAAGGCGATGAACGAGTACACGCAGTTCGACGGGGTGCGCTGCACCGTGCCGCTGCTCGGTGACGCGTACGGCCTCTACTACAACAAGGACGCGTTCGAGAAGGCCGGCATCAAGCGGCCCCCGCAGACCTGGTCGGAGCTGGCCGCGACCGCCAAGCGGCTGACGAAGACCAAGGGCGATTCGTACGAGCAGCTCGGCTTCATGCCGAACTACCACGGCTACGAGTCGACGACCGAGCACTACCTCGGCGGCTGGGACCCGAAGTACTTCGACGCGGACGGCAAGTCGAACATCGCCAAGGACCCGGCGTTCGCCTCCATGCTCAAGACCCAGAAGAAGCTGGTCGACGACCTGGGCGGTTACGAGAAGCTGGAGAAGTACCGCACGTCGTTCGGTGACGAGTGGGGCGCCAAGCACCCATTCCACACCGGCCAGGTGGCCATGCAGCTGGACGGCGAGTGGCGGCTCGGGATGGCCGAGGAGACCAAGCCGAAGTTCGAGATCGGCGTCGCCCCGATGCCCGTCGCCGACAACGAGGCCGACACCTACGGCAAGGGCTACCTGACCGGCACCATCGCCGGGATCGCCGCCACCTCGAAGAAGCAGAACGCGGCCTGGGAGCTGGTGAAGTTCATGACGACCGACACCGACGCCGTCGTGAACTTCGCCAACGCCATCCACAACGTGCCGTCCACCCTGGCGGCGCTGAAGTCGCCGAAGCTGAAGTACGACCCGCGGTTCAAGACCTTCCTGGACATCGCCGCGAACCCGGACAGCACCACCACCCCGCCCTCGGTGAACGGCGGCGCGTACCTGGTGTCCCTGCAGAACCTCGCATTCGACATCGAGAAGGGCAAGCAGACGGACATCGAGGCGGGCCTGGAGAAGACCGCCAAGGAAATCGACGCGGCGATCGCACAGGCGGAGTAGAACCGCGATGACCACCTACACACTCCGTGCGAAGCGCCGCCGCTCGGCGCTCCGGACAGCGGCCTTCATGTCGCCGTGGCTGATCGGGTTCTGCGTCTTCTTCGCCTACCCGCTGATCTCCACCGTCTACTTCTCCTTCACCTCGTACGACGGTTTCACGGCCCCCGAGTTCAGCGGGCTGAAGAACTGGTCCTTCGTCTTCAACGACTACCCGCTGTTCTGGCCGGCGCTGCGCAACACGCTCTGGCTGGTCGTGGTCATGGTCACCTGCCGGGTGGTGTTCGGCCTCGGTGTCGGGCTGCTGATCACGAAGATCAAGACGGGTGCCGGGGTCTTCCGGACCCTGTTCTACCTGCCCTACCTGGCCCCGCCGGTCGCGGCGACGCTCGGCTTCGTCTTCCTGCTCAACCCGGGGACCGGGCCGGTCAATTCGATCCTCGGCGAGCTGGGGCTCCCCACGCCCGGCTGGTTCACCGACGCCGCCTGGTCCAAGCCGGCCCTGACCGCGCTCGCGGTGTGGGGGGTGGGCGACCTGATGGTGATCTTCATGGCCGCCCTGCTGGACGTACCGAAGGAACAGTACGAGGCGGCGGAGCTGGACGGGGCGACCTCGTTCCAGCGGTTCCGCTTCGTCACCCTGCCGAACATCTCGCCGATCATCATGTTCGCGGTGGTCACCGGGATCATCCAGACGATGCAGTACTACACCCAGCCCTTCGTGGCCGGGAAGGTCGCCTCGGGCGTGATGGGCGGCTCCGGGCAGCAGTTCGAACCGGGCTATCCCGACAAGTCGACACTGACGCTTCCGCAGGTCGTCTACAACCTCGGTTTCCAGCGCTTCGACTACGGCTCCGCCTGCGTGGTCGCGCTCGTTCTCTTCGTACTCGCCATGGCGTTCACCACACTGCTGATGCGACGCCGCAGCGGACTGATCCAGGCAGGTGAGTGACGTGGCGCAGGTACTCGACGCCGTCAAGGAAGCCGACCCCGCGACCGGCCCGGTCACCCCGGCCGAACGCGTCGCGCGCCGCAGGGCGCTGCTGAACTGGATCGCCGTGCACTCGCTCGGGGTCGCCGCCGCGCTCTTCTTCGTGCTGCCGTTCGTCTTCCTGGTGCTCACCTCGCTGATGAGCGGCCAGCAGGCGCTGACCCGCGATCTGTGGCCGCACCCCTTCGAGTGGAGCAACTACCAGCGGGTCTTCGAGACCGACGGCTTCCTGACCTGGTGGCGCAACACCCTGCTGTACGCGGGACTCGGCACCGTCCTCACGGTCGTGTCGTCGCTGCCCGTGGCGTACGCGCTCGCCAAGTTCCGCTTCCGCGGCCGGCATCTGTCGCTGATGCTGGTCATCTCGATGATGATGCTGCCGCCGCAGGTCGTCGTCATACCGATGTACCTGTTCTGGGCCAAGCAGCTGGACCTGTCCGGCACGCTCTGGCCGCTGATCATCCCGATGGCCTTCGGGGACGCGTTCTCCATCTTCCTGCTGCGGCAGTTCCTGCTGACCATCCCGAACGAGTACCTCGACGCGGCGAAGGTCGACGGCTGCGGCGAACTGCGCACCCTGCTCAGGGTCGTCGTGCCGATGGCGAAGCCGGGCATCGCCGCCGTGGCCCTCTTCCAGTTCTTCTACGCCTGGAACGACTACTTCGGCCCACAGATCTACGCCTCGGAGAACCCGGCCGCCTGGACGCTCAGTTACGGCCTGGAGTCCTTCAAGAGCGCACACCACACCGACTGGAACCTGACCATGGCCGCGACCGTACTGGTCATGGCCCCCGTGATCCTCGTCTTCTTCTTCGCACAGAAGGCATTCGTCGAGGGCGTCACACTGACCGGAGTAAAGGGCTGACCTATGAAGCTCGCAGTAGTTGGTGGCGGGTCCACCTACACCCCTGAACTGATCGACGGCTTCGCCCGGCTGCGGGACACGCTGCCCATCGAGGAGCTGGTGCTCGTCGACCCGGCGGCCGACCGCCTGGAACTCGTCGGCGGCCTCGCCCGGCGGATCTTCGCCAAGCAGGGCCACCCGGGGCGGATCGTCACCACCTCGGACCTCGACGCGGGCGTCGCCGACGCCGACGCGGTCCTGCTCCAGCTGCGCGTCGGCGGCCAGGCCGCCCGCAACCAGGACGAGACCTGGCCGCTGGAGTGCGGCTGCATCGGCCAGGAGACCACCGGCGCCGGCGGCCTCGCCAAGGCGATGCGCACCGTGCCGGTCGTCCTGGACATCGCCGAGCGGGTCCGCCGCACCAACCCCGATGCCTGGATCATCGACTTCACCAACCCGGTCGGCATCGTCACCCGGGCGCTGCTCCAGGCCGGCCACAAGGCCGTCGGCCTGTGCAACGTCGCGATCGGCTTCCAGCGGAAGTTCGCCCGGCTGCTCGACGTCACCCCCGGCGAGGTGCACCTCGACCATGTCGGGCTCAACCACCTGACCTGGGAACTCGGGGTGCGCCTCGGCGGCCCCGACGGCGAGAACGTCCTGCCGAGGCTGCTCGCCGAGCACGGCGACACGATCGCGGACGACCTGCGCATGCCGCGGGCGATCACCGACCGGCTCGGCGTCGTCCCCTCGTACTACCTGCGTTACTTCTACGCGCACGACGCGGTCGTGCGGGAGCTCGGCACCAAGCCGTCCCGGGCCGCCGAGGTCGCCGCGATGGAGAAGGAACTCCTCGCCATGTACGGCGATCCGGCGCTGGACGAGAAGCCCGCGCTGCTCGCCAAGCGCGGCGGCGCCTTCTACTCGGAGGCGGCCGTGGACCTGGCGTCCTCGCTGCTCGGCTCGGGCGGCTCCGCGGTGCAGGTGGTCAACACGTACAACAGGGGCACGCTGCCGTTCCTGCCGGACGACGCGGTCATCGAGGTGCAGGCCCGGGTCGACGGCACGGGCGCGACGCCGCTCGCCGTTCCCGAGCTGGACCCGCTGTACGCCGGTCTGATCGCCAACGTGACGGCGTACGAGGACCTCGCCCTGGAGGCCGCGCTGCGCGGCGGCCGGGACCGGGTCTTCAAGGCGCTGCTCGCGCACCCGCTGATCGGCCAGTTCGAGTATGCCGAGGCGCTCACCGACAAGCTGATCGCGCACAACCGGGAGCACCTGGCGTGGGCGTGAACGCTTCGGTCCTCGCGATCGACGCGGGGAACAGCAAGACCGACGTGGCGCTGATCGGTGCGGACGGAACGGTGCTCTCGAAGGCCCGGGGCGGTGGCTTCCAGCCGCCTGCCGTGGGCATCGGGACGGCCGTCGACGTCCTCGGCGCGGCCGTCGACCGGGCGCTGGAGCTCTCCGGCGGACCGGCCGGACCCGTCGCGCACGTGTCCGCCTGTCTCGCCAACGCCGACCTCCCGGTGGAGGAGGAGCAGCTGGCCGCGGCGCTGCTCGCGCGGGGCTGGGGCGCCACCGTCGAGGTGCGCAACGACACCTTCGCGATACTGCGCGCGGGGGTGGACGAGCCGCGCGGGGTGGCCGTGGTCTGCGGCGCGGGGATCAACTGTGTCGGCATGGTGCCGGACGGGCGGACCGCGCGGTTCCCCGCCATAGGCCGGATCTCCGGTGACTGGGGCGGCGGTGCGGGGCTGGCCGAGGAGGCGATGTGGTTCGCCGCGCGGGCCGAGGACGGGCGCGGTGAGCCGACCGAGCTGGTCCGTACGCTGCCGGAGCACTTCGGGCTCGGCTCGATGTACGCGCTGATCGAGGCGCTGCATCTGGGCCGGGTCGAGTTCGAGCGCCGGCACGAGCTGGCTCCGGTGCTCTTCGCGACCGCGGCGGCCGGGGACGCGGTGGCGGGTGCGCTGGTGGACCGGCTGGCGGAGGAGGTCGTCGCGATGGCCTCGGTCGCGCTGGGCAGGCTGGACCTGCTGGGCGAGGAGGCGCCGGTGGTGCTGGGCGGCAGCGTACTGGCCGCCCGGCACCCGCAGTTGGACGCGAAGATCTCCGAACTCCTTGCGGTACGGGCCCCGAAGGCGGAGATCCGGGTGGTGACCCAGCCGCCGGTGCTGGGGGCCGCGCTGCTGGGCCTGGATCGCACGGGCGCGGCCGCCGCGGTGCACGAGAGGCTGCGTGCGCAGTACAGCTGACATGCCGTCCGTGATCCACGACACGGCCCACGAGGTGCCCCGGGGGGCGTTCCGTCGCGTTTTCGCGCCGCGGGACGCCCCTCGCGCACGGGAACCGTTCAGTTGTCCCGGACGTGTTCATGAGTGGGGAGATCGGTCCGCTCCGGTTACTGGTCCGTCGATCGGCTTGATCGGCGGCGCATGCCTTGATCGAATGCGTGTGAGCGCATCCGTGGACCGGTGCGGGATCCGGACGTAAGTGGTGTGGATGCCGGTCCCTGCGGCCATACTTCATGGCCGGGCACCAGTCCCCGATCGGCCGGGGGCCGGGCCACCGTCAGTGACCGAGGGGGAGGTCGAGTGACATACCCACCGAGTGTGCGCACGGCGCCTGAGCACGAGCGGGCACAGCCGCCCGTGCCCGCGACCGTACCCGCTCCGTCGCAGCGCGGTGTGCTGTCCGTGACGGCCGGCAAGGTGCGGGCCGCGGCCACCACCGAGCCGGGCAGGCTCCAGATCATCGGGGCCGTGCTGGCCCTGCTCGTCGTGGCGTTCGGGGCCGTGACGGCCTTCGAGATCGCCGACCGGGCGTCCGCCGCCGACGACGTGGTGGGCCGCAGCCAGCCGCTGAGCGCCGACGCGGCGGCCATCTACCGTTCGCTGGCGGACGCCGACACCGCCGCGGCGAGCGGCTTCCTGGCCGGGGCGCAGGAGCCGCGCGATGTCCACGACCGGTACGAGAAGGACATCGAGGAGGCGTCCCGTCTCCTGGTGAAGGCCGCCGCCAACACCGACGCGTCGACGAAGTCCGGCCAGGAGATCACCACGCTCAACAAGGAACTCCCCCGGTACACCGGCCTGATCGAGCGGGCTCGCGCCAACAACCGGCAGGGCCTTCCGCTGGGCGGCGCCTACATCCGGTACGCCAACCAGCGGATGAGCAAGGTGATGCTGCCGGCCGCCGAGCGGCTGTACGCGGCGGAGACCGGCCGGCTCGGCGAGGACAGCGACTCGGCCAGGGCGTGGCCGTTCTTCTCGCTCGGGCTCGGGGTCGTGGCACTGGCCGGGCTGGTCTGGGCGCAGCGGCGCAACTACCGCAGGACGAACCGGGTGTTCAACCACGGACTGCTCGTGGCGACCGCGGCGTCCACGGTGCTGCTGCTGTGGCTGGCCGTGGGGCACACGGTGGCGCGGTCCGCGCTGCATGGAGCCGATGTCAACGGGCAGCAGTCCCTCGATGTCCTCAATCACGCGCGGATCGACTCGCTGAAGGCGCGCGCCAATGAGAACCTCACTCTGGTCGCCCGCGGCGCCGTGCTCACCGCGGACGGCAGGAACGACAAGTACGAGACCGACTACAGCACGGGCATGAAGGCCCTCGGCGAAGAGCTGGGGAGAGCCGGGAAGCTGGCCGACGACGAGCAGGGAAGAGGACCGGTGGCGAAGGCCGTCGACGCCGTCTCCGAGTGGCAGGGCCGCCACCGGACGGCCCGTACGGCCGACGACAGCGGCGACTACGAGGGTGCGCGGACCCAGATCATCGGGGCGAAGGACTCGACGGGTGAGTCCTTCGAGCGGGTGGACGACGCGCTGAAGCAGGCGCTCGCCCATGAGCAGGGCGAGTTCACCCGGGCCGCGAAGGACGGACAGGGGGCTCTGGGCGGGCTGCCGACCGGGGCCGCCGCACTGGCCGCACTGGCCGCCGTGGCCGCGATCGTCGGAGTCAACCGCAGGCTCTCGGAGTACCGGTGAGAGGGGCAGCGATGACCAGGAAGCGCGCGGGCCGGTGGTCCGCCCCCGGCAGGCTGCGCGGCTGGGGCGGGGTGACGGGCATGGCCGTGGCCTGCGCGGTGACGGCCGCGCTCACCCTGCTGCCGCTCTCCCACGGCGGCACCCAGGTCCTCGGCGGGGATGCCGCGGGGCCGGGCACGGCCCGGGCCGTGCAGATCAGGGCCGACGACTGCACGGACCCGGAGGCGAGCCTTCCGCCGTCGTCCGGCAGCGGTCCGAACATCGAGAAGATCAAGAAGCGCGGAAAGCTGATCGCGGGCGTCGACCAGAACAGCTTCAGCTGGGGCTACCGCAATACGGCGGCCGGTGAGGGCAAGGACAAGCTCGAAGGCTTCGACATCGATCTGGTGCGGGCCATCGCCGAGAACATCCTGGGCGACCGCGACGCGGTGATCTTCCGGGCCATCCCCACCAACCAGCGGATCGCCGCGCTGGAGAACGACAAGGTCGATGTCGTCGTCCGGACGATGACCATCAACTGCAGCCGGCTGAAGCAGGTCTCGTTCTCCACGGCCTACTTCCAGGCGGGGCAGCAGGTCCTGGCGCCGAAGGACTCGACGATCACCGGCTTCGACAAGTCCCTGACCGGCAAGCGGGTCTGCACCGCCGAGGGCTCCACCGCCTACGAGGCGCTGGAGAAGCAGTCGTTCGGCGCGGTCTTCAAGGACCCGCACGACGGTACCGAGGCGGACGAGGACCAGCTCACCGTCCCCAATCAGCTGGACTGCCTGGTGCGGCTGCAGCTGGGCGAGGTCGACGCGGTGGTCACGGACAACGCGCTGGCGGCCGGCCAGGCCGCCCAGGACCCGGCGGTCGAGCTCAAGGGCGACAAGCCGTTCACCACCGAGTACTACGGCGTGGCGGCGAAGCTCGGCGCGGACGACCTGGTGGCCAGGGTCAACCAGGTTCTGGTGGACTACCGCAGGGGCGGCAAGGACAGCCGCTGGATGCAGTCGTACCGGAACTGGCTGGAGGCCGGTCTGCCGGGGATAACGGCCCCGCCGGCCCCCAAGTACCGGAGCAACTGACGCCGGGCCGGCCGGGTGGGCGCGACGGAGCGGACCCGGCCGGAGAGACAGTGGTACTGATCCTGCCGGGGCCCGTCCCGGAGGGAAGAGCGGAGAGGTGATCGATGGGCGTCGCGGGCCCCTTCCCCGGCCAGGCGGCCGGGCCCCCCGTCCCGGTCATGGACCGGGACGACGCGGACCGTGCGCTGGCCCGGCTCGGCGCGGAGCACGAGGCGATCGAGACCTCGCTCCTCGCCCTCCAGGACCATGCGGGCCGCCGGCTCCTGGAGGGCGCCGAGCTGACCGGCGTCACCAAGGAGCGCTGGGCCTCGACCGACCAGGCGATCACGCTGCTCTGGGGGTACTTCGACGCCTACGCGGGGGCACTCGCCCAGGCGCGTGCGGTGCGGGCCCGGCGCCGCTATCCCAACCGGGACGATCTGGTGGCCCTCACCGAGCTGCTGCGCGGCCAGGGCGTCACGGTGGCGCACGCGGCGGCCCGCCCCGATCCTTCGGTCAACGGCCCGGCCAGGCTCTCCGAGCGGTTCACGCTGGAGGAGCTGGTCGCCCGGATGAACGAGCTGTACGCCCGCTCGCTGGACATGGTCGTCGCCTCCGACTCCGTGTGGTCCGCGCTGCCCGCCCGGATAGATCTGCTCGCCGCCGAGCTGCACCGCACGCGTTCGCTGGCGCACTCCGTGGGGGTGCGGCCCGGTGAGCACCCGGCGGGCGACGACCTGGAGGCGATCACCCACGAACTGGCCACGCTCCGCGTCCAGGTGATCTCCGACCCGCTCGCCTTCTGGCTGCCGGGGCCGGGCAGTTCGGCGCCCGGCGGCGGCCGCCCCGACACGGCGCGCTACGACCGGGCGGCCCGCGCCCTGGACGACGTACGCCGGGAGATCGAGGCGGTGCTCGCGGTGCGCCAGGACGCCGAGCAGCGCCTGGTCCAGCTGCGCGACGTGCTCTCCCGCGCGGACCGCACCCTGACCGAGGCCCGGGCGGCGCGCGGCGAGGTGCTGGCGAAGATCGCGGCCTCGGAGGTGCCCGCGGTCAGCGGCCCGGCGACCGTGCTCCAGGAGCGGCTGGCCGCCGCATCGGAGTACCGCAGACATGCGCAGTGGCACCGGCTGTCCCCGCTCCTGGAGACGCTGGAGCGGGAGGCCGAGGACGAACTGCTGCGGGCCCGTGAGTCGTTGACCGCGGTCACGGCCCCGCTGGCGGTGCGGGCGGAGCTGCGCGGCAGGCTCGACGCGTACAAGGCGAAGGTCGCCCGGCACGGTCTGGCCGAGGACCCGCTGCTGATCGAGCGCTACGACGCGGCGCGCCGGATGCTGTGGAGTGCGCCGTGCGATCTGCGGGTCGCCGGGCAGGCGGTGCTGCGCTACCAGGAGGCGGCGGCCGAACTGCTCTCCCAGCGCCGGGCACCGGGGCCGGAGGACCGGCGATGACCACAGGGGCACGCAAGGCGGAAGGGCCGCTGCGGCGGCGGGGCGACCAGGGGGACCGACCATGAGTACGCAGTGCCAGCGCCCCGCGTGCGAGGGCAGTTACGAGGACATGGGCGGCGGTGAGCTGTACTGCGACACCTGCGGTCTGGCTCCGGTCGTGTCGCCAGTGGGGCCTCCCCTGTTCGAGCGAAGTCGAGAACTTGGGGATGGGATGGTGAGCTCGCCGCCCACCGGGATCGCGGGCGGTGGCGCGAACAGCCGGGGCAGCAGGAGCGGTTCGGGGTCGTCGTCCCGGGCGTCCTCGCGTTCGTCCCGCTCGTCCCGCTCGTCGACCTCCCGGCGTTCGGTGTCGGGACGGCTCTCGCGTTCGCTGTCCGGCTCCGCCACCTCCCCCTCGGTCTCGGTGCGTTCCTCCGGTTCGTCCTCGGGCGCGTCCGCCCGGGGCAGGCTGGGCGTGGGCCTGGTGCAGGTACCGGACGTGCCGCGTCCCGACCCGCGCTCGGCGGTGATGGAGAACCCGGAGGTGCCGGAGCGGAAGCGTTTCTGTTCGCGTTCCGACTGCGGGGCACCGGTCGGCCGGTCCCGGGGGGAACGGGTGGGCCGCACCGAGGGGTTCTGCACCAAGTGCGGTCACCCCTACTCGTTCGTGCCCAAGCTCCACGCGGGCGACATCGTGCACGGTCAGTACGAGGTCGCCGGCTGTCTGGCGCACGGCGGGCTCGGCTGGGTCTACCTCGCGGTCGACCGCGCGGTCTCCGACCGCTGGGTGGTGCTCAAGGGCCTGCTCGACACCGGTGACCAGGACGCCATGGCGGCCGCGATCTCCGAGCGCCGCTTCCTCGCCGAGATCGAGCACTCCAACATCGTCCGGATCTACAACTTCGTCGAGCACCTCGACCAGCGCACCGGCTCGCTCGACGGCTACATCGTGATGGAGTACGTCGGCGGCAAGGCGCTCAAGGACATCGCCAACGAGCGCCGTACCGCTGCCGGAAAGCGCGATCCGCTGCCGGTCGGGCAGGCCTGCGCGTACGGCATCGAGGCGCTGGAGGCGCTCGGTCATCTGCACAGCCGCAACCTGCTGTACTGCGACTTCAAGGTCGACAACGCGATCCAGACCGAGGACCAGCTGAAGCTGATCGACATGGGCGCCGTCCGCAGGATGGACGACGACGAGTCGGCCATCTACGGCACGGTGGGTTACCAGGCGCCGGAGGTCGCGGAGATCGGCCCGTCGGTCGCCTCCGACCTGTACACGGTCGCGCGGACGCTCGCGGTGCTCACCTTCGACTTCCAGGGCTACACCAACGTCTTCGTGGACTCGCTGCCGGATCCGGACAACATCGAGGTGTTCCGGACCTACGAGTCGTTCTACCGGCTGCTGGTGCGGGCCACCGACCCGGATCCGGCGCGGCGGTTCGCCTCGGCGGCGGAGATGGCGGAGCAGCTGACGGGTGTGCTGCGCGAGGTGGTGTCGCTGCAGACGGGGCGGCCGCGCCCGGCGCTTTCGACGCTGTTCGGCACGGAAGTACGGGTCACGGACACGCAGTTGTTCCCCGAGCTGACGGAGGACGTGTCCCGGCTGGGGGCCCGGGTCCCCGCGTCCGGCCGTTCAGGGCGGCGGCGGGGCGGGGCGGGGGGCGCCGCACCGGCGCCGGGCGCGCCGCCCGCCCCCGGGTACGCCGCGCCGGGGGCCGGCCCGCTGACCGCGCAGGCCGCGATTCCGGGCCCCCGGGTCCCGGCCGGCGCCCCCGGTGCGCCGTCGGGGTTCCCGGTGCCGGCGGGCGCCCGGCCGGCCGGGCTCGACGTACGGTCCACCGCGCTCGCGCTGCCCGTGCCCCGGGTCGACGCGAGCGACCCCAACGCGGGATTCCTGGCCGGGCTGATGACCACCGCCCCGGCCGAGCTGATCACCGCGCTGAACGCGGTGCCCGCGGCCTCGCTGGAGACCCGGCTGCGCGAGCTGCGCGCCCGCCTGGAGATGAACGAACTCGGTGCCGCGAGCCGGACCCTGACCGCGCTGGAGGGCCAGCACCCCGACGACTGGCGGGTCGTCTGGTACCGCGGCATCACCTCGCTGGTGACCGGTGACAACGAGAACGCGGCGCTCTCCTTCGACGCGGTGTACGACGCGTTCCCCGGTGAGCCGGCGCCCAAGCTGGCGCTGGGGATCTGTGCGGAGGTGCTGGGCCAGCTGGACAACGCCGCCGAGTACTACCGGCTGGTGTGGACGACCGACCCGAGCTTCGTCAGCGCCGCCTTCGGGCTGGCCCGGGTGCAGATCGCCGCCGGGGACCGGGCCGGTGCCGTCAGGGCGCTGGAGTCGGTGCCGGAGGCGTCGATCCACTACACGGCGGCCCGGGTCGCCGCGGTGCGTGCCCGGCTGCGTGGCCGGTCCCCGGACGAGCCGCTGATCGACGATCTGACGGCCGCCTCCGACCAGGTCTCGGGACTGGCCGGTTTCGGGCTGGACGCGGTGCGCCGGGAGCAGCTGTCGACCGAGGTGCTGGGCACGGCGCTCGACTGGGTGCTCTCCGGCAGCCCGGCGGCGCAGCCGCCCGTACCTGCCGGGCCGACCGGGCCGAGAACGCTGCTCGGCAGTGAGCTGGACGAGCGGGGCCTGCGGTTCGGGCTCGAGCGTTCGTACCGGATGCTCGCCAGGCTTGCGGAGCCCGGCGATGAGAGGATCGAACTGGTGGAGCGGGCCAACCGTTTCCGCCCCCGGACGTGGGTGTGAAAATGTCGCAGAAGCCCCAGGAGACGGCCCTGTCGAAGTGCCCCGGCTGCGAGGAGCCGCTGGAGCCGGGGGACCTGTTCTGCGGTGCGTGCGGGTACGACCTGTCGGCCGTGCCCCCCGCCCCGCAGGACCACCCGACGATCGCGCTGACCGTCCCCGTGGAGAACGGTGCGGAGAGCGGTGCCCAGGCCCGCGCGGCGGAGGTCCGCTTCGACCGGCGGGCCGGGTCGGACGGACCGGACGCAGCCGCCGGATCGAGCGGAGAGGGAGCGTCGGCCGGACCGGGAACGCCGGGCGGATCCGGGGACTTCGAGCTGGCCGCGCCCGAGCCGGCCGCCGCGCCGTCGGCCGGTGCCCCGGCGCCCGCGCCCGACCCCCGTACCCCCGCCGCGGAACCGTTGGCGCCGACGCCGCCGGCCGGTACCCGGGTGTGTGTGGCCTGCCGGGCCGGCAGTGTCGACACCGACGGCTACTGCGAGAACTGCGGTCACGCCCAGCCGCGCGAGCGTGACCACATGGAGCAGGAGCTCGGTTCGGTGGCCGCCGTCAGCGACCGGGGGCTGCGCCATCACCGCAACGAGGACTCGTTCGCGGTGTCGACCACCGCCCTGCCCGACGGTTCACCGGCCGTCGTCGCGATCGTCTGCGACGGTGTCTCGTCGGCCAGCCGCCCCGACGAGGCGTCGGCGGCCGCCGCGAGCGCGGCCAACGAGGCGCTGCTGGAGTCGCTGCCGCGCGGCACCCATCCCCAGCAGGCGATGCACGAGGCGATCCTCGCCGCCGCCGAGGCGGTCAACGCGCTGGCTCAGGAGCCCGGCCGGGCCATGGAGCACGACCGGCACCGCCACCAGAACGCCCCGGCGTGCACCCTGGTCGGCTCGATCATGGCGGGCGGCCTGCTGGTCGTCGGCTGGGTCGGCGACAGCCGTGTCTACTGGGTCCCCGACGACCGCGCCAACCCGCCCGCCCGGCTGACCGAGGACGACTCCTGGGCCGCGCAGATGGTGGCGGCGGGGCTGATGAACGAGGCCGAGGCGTACGCGGACGAGCGCGCCCACGCCATCACGGGGTGGCTCGGCGCCGACGCGTACGAGCTGGAACCGCACACCGCGTCCTTCAAGCCGGACCGGTCCGGTCTCGTGGTCGTCTGCACGGACGGCCTGTGGAACTACGCGGAGTCGGCGGCCGAGATGGCCGCGGCGGTGCCGGCCGACGCGCATCAACGGCCTTTGCACGGCGCCCAGGTGCTGGTGGGTCATGCGCTCGACGGTGGGGGCCACGACAACGTAACAGTGGCTCTGCTGCCGTTCGCCGTGGAGCCGCAGGGGGCAGGATCGGCGTGCGGTACCCCGTGAGTCCCGTTCCGTAACGCTTGATTCCAGTTCCGACCGTCCGCCCCGCCACCGCCGCCTTCGCCCGTTTTTCTTCGCTCACAGCTGTCTTCATCCGACACCTGGAGTCCCAAGGAGCCGACCAGATGGCCAACTTCTCCAAGTCGAACGTGCCGCAGTTCTCCGTCGAGGTGTACCAGAACGAATATCTGCCGGAAGGCGGACGCGAGGTCAACGCGATCGTCACGGTCACCTCGACCGGGGGCGGCACCACCGGCGGCGTCCCGCTGTCCGGTGCGGCGGTGACGCCCGCGCGCGACTCCGGGCAGGCACCGAGGGCCGCTGTGGTGATCATGGTCGACTGCTCCGGTTCGATGGACTATCCGCCGACGAAGATGCGCAACGCCCGCGACGCGACGGCCGCGGCCATCGACACCCTGCGCGACGGCACCTCGTTCGCCGTCGTCGGCGGTACGCACGTCGCCAAGGAGGTCTACCCGGGCAACGGCAGGCTCGCCGTGGCCGACGCGCGGACCAAGGCCCAGGCGAAGGAGGCCCTGCGCGCGCTCGGCGCCGGTGGCGGTACGGCGATCGGCACCTGGCTGCGGCTGGCCGACCGGCTGCTCGGCGCGGCCGATGTGGACATCCGGCACGGCATCCTGCTCACCGATGGCCGCAACGAGCACGAGGCCCCCGAGGACCTGCGGGCCGCGCTGGAGTCCTGCGCGGGCCGCTTCACCTGTGACGCCCGCGGTGTCGGCACCGACTGGGAGGTGAAAGAGGTCACAGCGATCGCCACCGCGCTGCTCGGCACGGCCGACATCGTCTCCGACCCGGCGGGTCTGGCCGCCGACTTCACGCGGATGATGGAGAACGCGATGGGCAAGGAGGTCGCGGATGTCGCGCTGCGGCTCTGGACGCCCGTCGGGGTCGAGATCAGATTTGTGAAACAGGTCGCACCGACGGTGGTCGATCTGACCGGCCGGCGCACCGAGGCGGGCCCCCGCGCCGGGGACTACCCCACGGGCTCCTGGGGCGACGAGTCCCGCGACTACCACGTGTGCGTGCAGGTGCCGCAGGCCGGGATCGGGCAGGAGATGCTGGCTTCCCGGGTCTCGCTGATCCTCCCCGACCCGTCGGGCGGGGCCCCGCAGACGCTTTCGCAGGGCCTGGTCAGGGCCGTATGGACCGAGGACATGGTGGCGTCCACCTCGATCAATCCGCAGGTCGCGCACTACACCGGCCAGGCGGAACTGGCCCAGGTCATCCAGCAGGGACTCGATGCCCGCAAGTCGGGGGACTTCGACGGCGCGACCGCGAAACTGGGCCGCGCGGTGCAGCTGGCGTCGGCGTCCGGAAACGAGGACACTGCGAAACTGCTTTCGAAGGTGGTGGACGTCGTGGACGCGGCGACCGGTACTGTGCGACTGAAGGCCAAGGTCGCGGACGCCGACGAGATGACACTCGAAACGCGCTCGACCAAGACCGTTCGCGTCAAGAAGTGACCACCGAGCCGTACGGCGGAAAAGCACGGAACCGTACGGCGAAAAGCACAGAGCCGCATAGTCGAACCTCCCGGCGGAACGCTCCGCCGGGGGGCGAAGAGCAGGAAGAATACGCCGGCCCCGGGGCCGGCCCAGGAGAGGGGGAAGCGCCGACATGCCGACCTGCCCGAACGGACACCAGTCGGGTTCCGATGACTGGTGCGAGGTCTGCGGCCATCGCATGACCGGCGCGGGCGCGCCTGCGGGCGCGGTCCCCCCGCCACCGCCCCCGCCGCCCGCTCCCGGCTACGGCTACCCGCCCGGCCCCGGGGCCGACGCGACCCAGCAGGCGGAGCTCTGCCCGCAGTGCCGCACGCCCCGCGAGGCGATGGCGCCGTTCTGCGAGGAGTGCCGCTGGAACTTCCTCACGAACACCGCGACCTCGTACACGCCGCTGGCCCCGGCCCACGGCGTTCCCGGCCCGCCGCCCGGTCTCAATCTGCCGCCCGGCTTCCAGGCGCAGCAGCCGCCGGCCCCGAGGCCGCGCGATCCGTTCGAGTACCAGGGTTCGCGGCCCTCGCAGGTGAACCGTCCGGCCGAGCCGCTCTCCTCCGAGCCGGGAAACCCCCCGGGTCCCCCGGTGCCCGGACCGGGCCCGCAGTCGCCCCCGCCGCCGTTCCAGCAGGGTCCGCCGCCGCCGTTCCAGCAGGGGCCGCCGCCTCCGCCGTCCTTCCAGCAGCAGTCGGCGCCACCCTCTCCGTTCCAGCAGCAGTCCGCGCCGCCGCCGTTCCAGCAGCAGTCGGCGCCGCCCGCCCCGCAGCCGCCGGCTCCTCAGCCGCCCGCGCCGCAGGGACCGCAGCCGCCGGCCCCGCCGCAGGGGCCGCAGGGAGGCGGTGACGACGACTGGATGCTGTCGCCGCCCTCTCATCCCCAGTCCCCGCAGCAGCAGTCGGCCCCGCCGCAGCAGCAACAGCCGTCGTTCCCGGGGCCGGGCCAGAACCAGCCGCCCGCGAGCTGGACCGCTGTCATCGCCCCGGACCGTGAGTACTTCCTGGCGATGATGCAGCGCAGCGGCCCCGAGGCGACCGGGCTGAACCTGCCCGCGTACTCCCCGGAGCAGCAGCTCGCGCTCTCCGGCAACCAGGTCACCGTCGGCCGCCGCCGGCAGAGCACCGGCGAGTCCCCCGACATCGATCTGTCCGTGCCGCCGGAGGACCCGGGCGTCTCGCACCAGCACGCGGTGCTGGTGCAGCAGCCCGACGGCAGCTGGGCCGTGGTCGACCAGAACTCCACCAACGGCACCACGCTCAACGGTGCCGAGGACCCGATCCAGCCCTATGTCCCCGTCCCGCTCCAGGACGGCGACCGGGTGCATGTCGGGGCGTGGACGACGATCACGATCCGCCGGGACTGACCCGCGTCACACGGTGGGCAGTGGCCAGGCGTACGGCCCCTCGGGGTCGTCCAGCCAGGCCCACTGCCGCCCGTCCCGGACCGTGATGCCGAACCTCTCCCGCTCGGGGCGCTGCTCGCGCCGCCAGAGGGAGTGGGCCTCGCGCGGGTCGAGGGAGCCCTCGGTCAGCGCCAGCATGAACCGGAAGAGGTCGTTCTCGCTGACACGCCTCGGCACCGTGCCGGTGTGCGGGCGCCGTGCGGCCCGCGCCGGGGCGCCGCGCAACGGTACGAAGTAGGCGGCCGTGTGCAGGAACCGGCCCTCGGCGTATCTGCCGTGTGTCCCGTCCCGTACCCGCAGCGCGATCAGTCCGGTGGCGAACGGGGCCAGGATCCGGGCGCCCGGCACGCACTGCCCCAGCCAGGGCTGGGGTACGCACGGCAGGGTGCAGGTCGCGATGATCCGGTCGTACGGGCCGCGCGGGGGCCAGCCCCGGGTCCCGTCCCCGGTGATCACCGCCGGGCGGTACCCGGCGGCGGCCAGGTGCCGGCGGGCCGACTCGGTGATCTCCGGGTCGAGGTCGACGGTGGTCACGGCGTCGTCGCCGAGCCGGTGGGCGAGCAGCGCGGCGTTGTAGCCGCTGCCCGCACCGATCTCCAGGACCCGCTGTCCGTCCTGTACGTCCAGCTCTTCGAGCATCCGGGCCATCAGTGACGGCTGGCTGCTCGACGAGATCAGTTCGCCGTCCTTGATCCGGGTGGCCAGCGGTCCGTCCTCGTACGCCCCGCGCAGCCAGCGGGCCCGCCGGACCGGGTCGGGGTCCTCGCACCACAGGCGGTCGTAGCCGCCGGCCACGAAGTAGTACGGCACGAACAGATGCCGCGGCACCTCCTCGAAGGCGGCCCGCCAGTCGGGGTCGCGCAGCGCCCCGCCGGCCGCGATGGAGCGCACCATCGCCCACCGTTCCTCGGCGGCGGCCACGGCGAACCGGTCGGTGTGCGTGTCCATACCTCCACCTTCCTGCGTCCGGGGCCCGGGGGCCAGGAACCCGGGCGGGCGACGGGCCGTTGAACCACCTGGAGCTGCCCGGGTGGTCCTAGGACCCCGGTCCTCGGCCGGTGCGTCTGCGACGATGGACGGGTGACAGAGATTCCGCGCGACACGCTGCAGGAAGAGCAGACCTTCTACGAGCAGGTCGGCGGCGAGGAGACCTTCCGGCGCCTGGTGCACCGCTTCTACCAGGGGGTCGCGGAGGACCCGCTGCTGCGGCCGATGTACCCGGAGGAGGATCTGGGCCCGGCCGAGGAGCGGTTCGCGCTGTTCCTGATGCAGTACTGGGGCGGGCCCCGTACCTACGGCGAGCAGCGCGGGCACCCCCGGCTGCGGATGCGGCACGTTCCGTTCCGGGTGGACCGGGCCGCGCACGACGCCTGGCTGAGCCATATGCGGGTGGCCCTCGACGAGCTCGGGCTGGCGCCGGAGCACGAGCGGCAGCTGTGGGACTACCTGACCTACGCCGCGGCCTCGATGGTGAACACCCAGGGCTGAGCCCCTCTTCCCCCACCGCTTCCCGTCCAAGGCGCGGAATACGGTCTTCCGTGACCGATATACGGTCACAATCGGATCAAGTACGGACGCAAGCGGTTTCCAAGAGCGCATGCGGCTTGAAAGCATCCGGAGAACGCCGGGGGGCGTGAGTGTGACCAGGGCCCAGGGGGGCGTGAGTGACGGGGTTCGTCTTTCTCCGGGTGCGGGCCCATCGGCTCCTGCTCTCCGCGGCCCTTCTGGCCGTCGTGCTGACCACTTCGGTGCTGGCGGCACTGACCGCCTTCTCCGGCTCCGTCGGCGACGCGGCGCTGCGCCACGCGCTGACCCACCGTTCGGCGGCCGACGCCTCCCTCGTGATGTCCGCCCAGGTGGCGCCCGCGCAGCGGGACGCGGCCGACGCGATCGCCCGGAAAGCGGCCCGCGAGGCCTTCGACGGCCTTCCGGTGACCGTCCGGACGCTGGAGACCTCGGGGGCGTACGCGCTGCCGCGTGAGCTGCGGGCCCCGCAGGCCCGGGGCGGCGAGCCCGATCTCACCCACTTCGCCTCGGTCGACCGCAGCCGGGTCCGTATCACCGCGGGCCGCATGCCGGCCCCGGCCGACGGGAGGACCGGCGAGAAGTCCGACGGGAAGAGCGGCGAGAAGTCCGACGGGCCCGTCCAGGTCGCCCTGCCGCGGCCGGCCGCCGAGGCGTTGAAGATGAAGCCCGGTGCGCGGATCACCGTCACCGACCGGCTGACCGACAAGCCGCTGCACGTCCTGGTCACGGGCGTGTACGAGGTGTCCGACCCGGCCGATCCGTACTGGCAGCTGGACGAGCTCGGCGGGCGCGGCATCCGCAGGCTCGCCTTCACCACCTACGGCCCGCTGCTCACCGGCCCCGACCCGGCCGGCACCGGACGGATCAGTTCCGGAACGATGTCCTGGCTGGCGGCCGCAGACTTCCGCACCGTCACCACGGACCGCATCGACGCCCTGCACAGCGCCGCCACGGCCGCTCCGAAGACGGTGACGGCTGCCCCCGAGTTCAAGAGCGGTGCCGCCGCGCGGACCTCGCTCCCCCAGGTGCTGGAACAGATCGACCGGGCACTGCTGGTCTCCCGCTCGACGCTGATGATCGTGGCCGTCCAGCTGGTGCTGCTCGCGGGATACGCGCTGCTGCTGGTGGCCCGGCTGCTGAGCAGCGAGCGCGACGGCGAGACCCGCGTGCTGCGGGCCCGTGGCGGATCGCGCGGCCGCATCACGGCGCTCGCCGCGATCGAGGCGCTGCTGCTCGCGGTGCCCGCCGCGCTCGTGGCGCCGCTGCTCGCCGGGCCGCTGACCCGGCTGCTCGCGGGCCGCGGCGCACTGTCCCGCATCGGACTGCGGCTCGACGGCGGCGCCACCGCCACCGTCTGGCTGGTCGCCGTGGTCACCGCACTCGCCTGCGCGCTGGCCGTGGTGGCGCCCGCGCTGGCGGCGGGCGCCGGGGAGCGCCGGGGCGGCCGGGCCGCCTCACTGCCCGCGCCGCTGCGTGCGGGCGCCGACCTCGGGCTGCTGGCGATCGCGGCGGTGGCGTACTGGCAGCTCGACCGCCGGGCCGCGGATGTCGGCGGCGGCGTGCTGAGCGGGGACCGGCAGGGCCGGCTCGGCGTCGATCCACTGCTGGTCGCGGCGCCCGCGCTGCTCCTGCTGGCGGGCACCGTGCTGACGCTGCGGCTGCTGCCGCCCGCGGCCCGGCTCGCGGAGCGCGGTGCGGCGGGTGGCCGGGGGCTGATCGTGGCCCTGTCCGGCTGGCAGTTCAGCCGGCGCCCGCTGCGCAATGCCGGGCCCGTGCTGCTGCTGGTCCTCGCGGTGGCGATGGGCATGCTGGCCGTCGGGCAGCGCGCCTCCTGGGACCGTTCGCAGAGCGACCAGGCGGACTTCAGGGCCGGTGCGTCGCTGCGCGTGACGACCGGTGCCGACGACGATCCGGCGAAGGCGGGCGGGTACGCGGGGCTGCCGGGGGTACGGGACGCCGCCCCCGCGTTCCGCGCGACCACGGAGCTCTCGGGCGACCGCACCGCCGCGGTCCTCGCCCTGGACACCGCGCACGCCACCGAGCGGATGCTGATCCGCGACGACCTCGGCGACCGGCCGCGCGAGCGGCTGTTCGGCCCGCTCGCCCCGCCGAGGGCCGCGCGGGCCGGGCTCGCGCTGCCGGAGCACAGCGAGCGGCTCCGGTTCGACGTACGGATCGCAGTGGCCGGGGCGCGCGCGTCGACGGCCGACGATCCGGTCCTGGCCGTGCTGCTGGAGGACCGCTACGGACTGCCGTACCGGGTGCCGGCCGGGGCCGTGCCCGCCGACGGCAAGGCGCATCCGGTCGACTTCGCGGTGGCCGCCGCGGGTGAGCTCGCGGTGACCGGGTTCGAGCTGAGCGGCAACCGGCCGACCGGCCCGGGCGAATCCCAGCGGCTCGGCATCGGCTCCCTGCGGACAGTGACGGCCGACGGAACCGAGCACCCCGTCCCGGTGCCCGAGGGGTTCGGCTGGCGCGCCGAGCTGACCGGCACCGGGAACGGTGGCGAGACGGAGCCCGGCGAGGCGGTGGACGCGACGGCCTCCGCGAAGAGCCCGCTGACCGTCGGGTACGACACCGGCTCGGCCCCGAACACGTGGAACTACACGCCCGCCTTCTCCCTACGGGTCACCGCGCCCCGCCCGAAGGCCCCGATGCCGAAGGCGATCGTCACCGACGGCTATCTGAAGGCCGCCGGGGCGAAGAAGGGCCAGAGCGTCGATGTGACGCTGGCCGGCGAGACGCTCCGGGTGAGGATCGCGGACGTGGTGCGCAGGCTGCCGACCACCGGCACCGGCGCGGACGACTCCGCCGCCGGGCGCGCCGAGGACCGCGACGGCGGAGCCCTGCTGCTCGACTTCAGGGCCGTCGGCCAGGTCTTCGCCCAGCGCCCCGGCGCCGTGCTCACCGCCAACGAGTGGTGGCTGAGCACCGCCCCCGGGCAGGCCGCGAAGGCCGCCGCCGCGCTGCGGGAACGGCCCGACACCGATCCGGCGCAGGTCCTGGTGCGGGACGAGATCGCGCGGGAGCTGGTCGGCGATCCGCTGGGCGCCGGGCCGCAGTCCGCGCTTCCCGCGGTGGCGGTGGTCGCCGCGGCCCTGGCCGCGGTCGGCTTCGCGGTGAGCGCCGTCGGCGCCCAGCGGGAGAGGGCCGCCGAATTCGCCGTCCTGCGGGCGCTGGGCACCCCCCGCCGCCGGCTGACCCGGATGATCGCCGCCGAGCAGGGCGTACTCATCGCGATCGCGCTGCTGGTCGGGACCGTGCTCGGGGCCGTGCTGAACCGCGCGGTCGTACCGCTCGTCGTACTGACCGGACAGGCCACCGCGCCGGTGCCCGGGGTGCTGGTGCAGTTGCCGGCCGGGCAGATCGCGGCGCTGCTGGCGGGGGTCGCCGTACTGCCGCTGCTGACCGTGGTGTTCCTCGCCCTGCGTCGCACCGATCCCGCCGCCTCGCTGCGTGTCCAGGGGGACAGCTGACATGAATCCGCTTTCCGTCCGCACCGGCCACCACCCGGCCGACGCGCCCTGGGTCCGTACCCGGCTGCGTACCGCGCCCGGCACTGCCTGGGCGCTGGCGCTGCTGGTGCTGGTCACGTCGTTCCTCGCGGCCCTCTTCCCGCGCGCGGTGGAGCACCAGGGGATCGAGGGGCTGCACCACGACATCACCTCCGCCGACGTCAGGCGCAGCGTCCTGGAGCTGAGCAGCCCGCAGCCCAGCCTCCAGATGCCCCAGGCCGAGCGCGAGGCGGTGGTGCGCGGCGCGGCGCTGAAGACCATCAACGACAAGGCGCGCGCCGCGCTGCCCGCCGAGGTGCGGCCCGGTGCCGCCGACTCCGCTTACGGCTTCCGCACCAGTCGGCCGGTGCCCGCGCCGGACGCCTGGCTGCCCCGGCCGGAGGGGGTCGACCCGAAGCTGAGCTACGCCACCCCGTCCGACCTCCCCCGCCACGCCGTGCTGCGCTCCGGGGCCTGGCCCGCCGTACGCGGGACGGTCACCGAGGACACCGGCGAGGTGGAGGGCGTGGTCACCGAGGAGACGGCGAAGGCGCTGGGGGCCAGGCCCGGCGCGACGATCTCCGTACCGACCCGGGCCGGGGAGCATCTGACCGTACGGATCACCGGCATCGTCGCCCCCAGGGGGCCCGGGAGCACCTACTGGTCGGCCGAGCCGCTGTTCCGGACCCCTGCCCTGGTGCCCGAGCCGGCCATGAACCCGCCCAGCCTGAACCCGCCTCGCTACTACTGGACCGCGGCCGTGCTGCTGCCGCCGGACGCCGCGCCCGCGCTGCTCGGCTCGACGGGCGAGCCGGAGATGTTCTGGCGGTTCGCGCCGGACGTCTCCGGTCTGACCGCCGCCGACGTACCGGGGCTGCGCTCGGCGCTCGCCTCGCTGGAGAACGGTCCGGGGCTGGTGCGGCTGCGGGCGGTGGCCGGTGACGACGCGGCGTTCCGGACCGAGCTGGACCAGATCCTCGCCGGGTACGACACGCTGCGTGCGGCGATCGAGCCGGTCGTGACGGTGGCCGCCGTGGGCGTCGGGGCCGTCGCCGCCGTGGTGCTGCTGATGACCGCCGGACTGATCGGCGGGCGGCGCCGGGAGGAGCTGGCGCTGCTGCGGGCGCGCGGCGGTTCGCTGGCCGGGCTGGGCGGGCGGCTGCTGGCCGAGACGGCGGTGGCCGCGGTGCCCGCGGCGGCGCTGGGGCTGCTGGCCGCGCTGCCGTTCTTCGGATCGGCCCGGTCGTGGCCCTCGGTGGCGGGGCCGGTCGTCGTCGCCGTGCTGGTCTGTGTCGCGGTGCCGGTGGGCGCGGTGCTGCCGCACCGTCGGCCGCGGCTGCCCGGGGCCCGCGACGACCTGATGGACGCCCGTCCGTCCCGGCTGCGTACGGTCGCCGAACTCACCGTGCTGGTGCTGGCGGTGGGCGCGGTGGTCGGGCTGCGGCGGCGCGGTACGGCGGACGGCGGCGATCTGCTGATCAGCGCGGCGCCCGTGCTCGTCGGGCTGATCGCGGCGCTGGTCCTGGTGCGGCTGCTGCCGTGGCCGCTGCGGCTGGCCTCGCGGGCCGTCGCCCGACGGCGCGGGGCGGTCGGCTTCCTGTCGCTGGCCCGGGCCGGGCGGAGTTCGGCGGGCGGTGCGCTGCCGCTGCTCGCGCTGCTGCTGGCGCTGACCACGGCCGCGTTCGGCGGTTCGGTCCTCGCGGGGATCGCGGATGCCCGGGACCGGGCGGCGGTGCTCACGGTCGGCGCGGACGCCCGGATCAGCGGGCTGCTCGACGCGGCACCGCTCCCGGCCCGCCTGGTCCGGGAGATCCGGGCGGCGGACGGTGTACGGCAGGTGGCCGAGGTGCAGGTGGTGACCGGGGTGCCGCTGCCGCCCGGCGCGGACGGCACCGGCAGCATGAAGAACACGGTCGTGCTGGGCGTGGACCCGGACACGTACGCGAAGCTGGCCCGTACGGCGGACCTGGGGGCGTTCCCGGCCGGCCGGCTGCGGGCGCACGGGAGCAGGGACAAGGCCGGGAGCGCGGTCGTGCCGGTGATCGCATCGCCGTCCGTCGCCGCCGAGCTGGGCGACGGGCCGCGCGACCTGACCACCCCGGCCGGGGACCTCCGGGTGCGGGTGGCCGGGACCCTGCCGCGTACCGCCGCCGTCCCCGATCACGAGTTCCTGCTCGTCGACACGGCGGCGCTCACCCGGCAGTGGACCACCACCCTGCTGGTGGCCGGTGACCCGGACCCGAAGGCGCTGCGGGCCACGGTCCGGCAGGCGGGCAAGGACATCTCCGTACGGCTGCGCGCCGAGGAGCGGGCCACTTTCGTCGACACCCCGATGCAGCGGGGCGCGCGCGGGATCTACGCCGCGGCGGTCGCGGCCGGGGCGGGCTACGCCCTGCTGGCCGTCCTGCTGTCGCTGCTGCGCACCGCGCCGGAGCGCACCGCCCTGCTGGCCCGGCTGCGGACCATGGGCCTCACCTCCCGGCAGGGCAGACGGCTGCTCGGCCTCGAATCGCTGCCGCAGGCGCTGCCGGCGGCCTTCGGCGGGGTGCTCGTCGGCTGGGCGACGATCGTGCTGCTGGCACCGGGCGTCGACCTGGTGGGCCTCGCGCTCTTCGCCGGGCCCGGCCCCGTGGCGCTCGACACCGCTCAGCTGCGGGCCGACCCGTGGTCGCTGACGCTTCCGGCGCTCGGCGTCGTCGTCCTCACCACCGCGGTGGCCACCGTCCAGGCCCGGTGGGCCGGCCGCCGCGGACCGATCACCGAACTCAGGTCAGGAGACCCCCGATGACCTCGCCCGACACCACGCTCGCCGAGCTCGAACAGCGGGCCGCCGCGCGCCGCGACCGGCCCTCGTACGGGCACGACGCGCTGATCGCCTGCGACCGGCTGGTCCGCATCTTCTCCGCGGACGGGGTGGAGGTGCAGGCCCTCCAGGGCCTCGATCTCCTGGTCACCGAGGGCGAGTTGATGGCCCTGGTCGGCGCGTCCGGCAGCGGCAAGTCGACCCTGATGAACATCCTGGCGGGCCTCGACGTGCCGACGGCCGGGTCGGCGAAGGTAGCGGGCTGCGATCTGCTGTCGATGGGACCGAAGGAACGGCTCCGCTACCGGCGGGACATCGTCGGCTTCGTCTGGCAGCAGACCGCCCGCAATCTGCTCCCCTACCTCACCGCCGTCCAGAACGTCACCCTGCCGATGCAGCTGCGCGGCCGGGGCCGGATCCAGGGGGCCGAACGGGCCGCCCGCGCCGAGGAGCTGCTGCGGATCCTGGAGGTCGCGGACTGCCGCGACCGGCGCCCGCAGCAGCTCTCCGGCGGCCAGCAGCAGCGGGTGGCGATCGCGGTCGCACTCGCCAACAACCCGTCGGTGCTGCTCGCCGACGAACCGACCGGCGAGCTCGACTCGGCCACCGGTGAGCAGGTCTTCGCCGCGTTCCGCCGGGCCAACGAGGAGCTCGGCACCACGATCGTGATCGTCACGCACGACCAGGCGGTGGCCGACGAGGTCCGCCGCACGGTCGCCATCCGCGACGGCCGTACCTCCTCCGAGGTGCTGCGCCGCACCGAGGTCGACGCCGCGACGGGCCTGGAGTCCCAGGTGGCCCGGGAGTACGCGATGCTCGACCGGGCGGGCCGGCTGCAACTGCCCGCCGACTACACGGAGGCGCTCGGGATGGAGCACCGGGTGATGCTGGAGCTGGAGCGCGACCACATCGGGGTCTGGCCGGACGAACAGCCGCGCCCGTGACGGATGTTGGTGGTGCTGGCCCCAGGTCGATCCGACCAGGTGGCCCGATGTTCTCGCGCCGCGTACGCCCCTAGCGTCGTGCGGGAGTCATCCACCTGATCCCGAGGAGCACCATGCGCGTCGCCACGCTGGCCGCCGCCGGCCTGGGCCTGACCTGTTTGTTCGCGGGCAACGTGCCCGCGTCGGCCACCCCCGCAACACCCTCCACCCACCAGCGGCTCGTCTGGGGCCCCTGCTCACCGCAGCAGCGGGAGCTGAACGAGGCGGGTGCACAGTGCACGGAGGTGACCGTCCCGCTCGACTACTCCGACCCCGGCGGCCGGACGATCAAGATCGCCGTCTCCCGCATCAGGGCCACCGCGAAAGACGGGCAGCGGCGGGGCGTCCTGCTGTCGAACCCGGGTGGTCCGGGCGGCACCGGACTCGCCAACACCCTGTATCTGCGGCCCGCGTTGAAGGACGTCGCGGACCGCTACGACCTGATCGGCTTCGATCCCCGCTTCCTCGGCGAGTCCACCCCCCTCACCTGCGACCCCGCCGCTCCCGTGCCCGCGCCCGGACCGGTCACGACCCGCCGCGAGGACTTCGAGCAGTCGGTACGGTCCGCCCGCGACACCGCACGCCGCTGCCAGGAGCACGGGGACAACGCCCGGCTCCTCCCGCACGCCACGACCAGGAACGTCGCCCGCGACATGGACGCGATCCGCGCGGCGCTGGGCGAGCCCAGGCTGTCGTACTACGGCGTCTCGTACGGCGCCGATCTGGGCGCCGTCTACACCCAGATGTTCCCCCGCCGCGCCGACCGCATCGTCATCGACTCCTCGACCGACCCGACGGCCACCCAGTACGAACTCTTCCAGCGGGCGGGCAAGCCGCTCGAAGAGGCACTGGACGCCTGGGCCGGCTGGACCGCGCGGCGGGACGGCACCTACCGGCTCGGCGGCACACCGGCCGAAGTCCGGGCGAGCGTCCAGCGGTTGCTCGACGGGGCCGAGCGGCGCCCGGTCACCGTCTCCGGCATCCGGCTCGACGCGCAGTTGCTGCGCCTGATGCTGCGGCAGTTCATCCAGCACGAGGAGTACGACCCGGCGCTCGCCGGCACGGTGCGCGACCTGACCGACGCCGCCGCGGGCAGGCCGGTCGAGCCCGGCCCGGAGCTCGCCGCCATGCTCGACATGCTCGCGTCGCCCGAGCTGGCGGACAGCATGCTGGGCGGAACCCTCTTCATGTGCGGCGACCGCGGCTGGCCGGCCGGCGGCTGGCCGGGGAACCCGGAGACGTACTGGCGGAACATGGAACGCAGCCGCGCCGCCCAGCCCGTCTTCGGCCCGCTCGTCAACAGCATGATGGCCCCGTGCGCGTTCTGGACGAGCACGTCCCGCGAGCCCGCCACGGTGATCGGCAACGACGTACCCGTGCTGATGCTCCAGGCCCGGCGCGACAACAACGTCCCCTACGAAGGGGCCTTGGCCCTGCACCACCGGCTGACCGGTTCACGGCTGGTGACGGCGGACATCCGCTCGCACGGGGTGTACGGACGCGGACTCGACGGCCTCACTCCCGTCCCCTGCGCCGACGCGGCGGTCGACGACTACCTGCGCGACGGCACACTGCCCGGCGCCGACCTGACCTGCCCCCGTGCCGGGGAGGACCGGTGATCAGCAGGCGTACGGGCCTGGCAGCCACGGCGGCGGCCCTGCTCACCGGAGCGTCCGGACCCGCGGCGACGGCCGCCGCCGCACCCCGCCGCGCCCCCGGGACCGGTGACCGTCTCCAGAGCGATGTGGACGCGATCCTGGCCACCGGCGCCACCGGCGTTCTGGCCGAGGTGCAGAGCGCCCGGGACCGGACGACGGCCCGCGCCGGATCCGCCGCCCTGGAGGCCCCGCACCACCCGGTCCCCTGGGACGCCTACTACCGGATCGGCAGCGACACCAAGACCTTCACGGCCACGCTCGCCCTCCAGCTGGTGGGCGAGGGGCGGCTCGCGCTCACGGACACCGTCGAGCGGTGGCTGCCCGGCGCCGTGCGGGGCAACGGCAACGACGGCCGCAGGATCACGGTCGCCGATCTGCTGCGCCAGACCAGCGGGCTGAACGACTATCTCGCCGTCTCACCGGACGCGGCGGACGCCTTCACCCCGGACGGCTACCGCCGGTCGCGCTTTCGCACCACGGCCCCCGAGGACCAGCTGAAGGCGGCTCTGAGCCGGCCGCCCCTGTGGCTGCCGGACCCAGGTCAACCCGCCGGGGAACGGCGCTGGGGCTACTCCAACACCAACTACGTGCTGGCGGCCATGATCATCGAGCGGGTGACGGGCAACCCCTGGGCGCAGGAGATCCACGACCGGATCATCGAACCCCTGGGCCTGCGCCACACGTTCACACCGGGGACCTCGCCGTACCTGCCCCGGCCCACGGCCACCGCGTACACCTGGTTCCCCGGCTGCACCCGGCCGACCGACACGACGACGGCCTCCGGCGGTGGGGCGGACGGCTCCGTCATCAGCACCACCCACGACCACGGTGTCTTCCTGCGCGCCCTGATGAGTGGCCGGCTGCTGCGCCCGGCCCAGCTGGCCGCGATGAAGGAGACGGTCGTGGCCGAGGACTGGAGTCCGGCGCCGGGGGTCCGCTACGGACTGGGCATCGCCTGGCGCCCGGTGGCGGGGAGCCGTGGCGGGATCTGGTTCCACGGCGGAACCCATCTGGGGATCGTCTCCGAGAGCGGGGTGACACCGGACGGTGCGCGGGCCGCGACCAGCGCCACGTTCTCCCTGCGGATGGGCGACCCGGCTCAGGACGCCCAGGACCTGGCCGCGCTCCGGCTGGTGGACCGGGCCCTGACCGGTTAGACCGGGCCGTCCGGCCGGTCGCTCAGCCCGCGCCCACCGACACGGCGAGCGTGCCGAGCCCGCTGCCCGGGCCGCGCAGGGCGATCGAGCCGAACGGAGTGCGCAGCCGCAGCCAGGACCCGGCCGCGAGCAGGGCGACCGGGAAGTCCGGCGCGGGCCGGAGGAAGCCGAGGGACTGGGCGGCGTGCACGGCCCGCAGCGGAAGTTCGGTGCCGGCGAGCGTGCGCGACCAGATCTCGCGGCCGATCAGGTCCCGCTCGGCCCGGGTGCGGCGCTCCTCGGGCAGGGCCTCGTCGCGGGAGCGGAACTCCGCCACCGCGGCGGTGACCGCCGTGCGCAGGGAGACCGGGTCGGGCAGGCCCGGCAGTTCGCGCCAGCCGCCGCGGGGCGGGAGGACACCTGTCCACGGCGGGCCGGTGACAGGTGCCGGGATCGATCCGGATCCGGTGGACTCCCCGAGGGATTCGAGGAGTTCACCGGCGGACACGGTGAGGTCGAAGTCGTCCGGCTCGGCCAGCCGCGCCGCCCGGATCGCCAGGACCTCGAACGACGGCGGCCTGCCGAAGACGGCCAGCGCGCCGCCGCCCGCCTGCATCCGCACCGCGGCGGCCCGGTCGTAGTGGAGCAGCCGGCCGAGGAAGGCCGCGAGATCCGCGGCCTCCCTCGGGTCGGCGAACACCAGCGACCGTACGGGCACCGTCATGCTGCAGCAGGCTCCTCGGCCAGGTACTGCTGGAGGTAGAGCTTCTCCTCGGCGGAGATCCGCCGGGGCCGCTCCTCGGCAAGGTTGTACGGCACGACGACGGTCGAGGCCCGTACGTACACCTGCTCCGGGTCCTTGATCTCGTACGCGATCGTCAACGACGCCGCGCCGATCTTGGTGACCCATGACTCGACGGTCACCGGCTCGTGCCGGTGGACCAGCGGGCGGACGTAGTCGATCTCGTGCCGGGCCACGACGGAACCGCCCGAGAAGGACGGCGAACCGTCCCCCGGCGCCAGCCGGAACATGAAGTCGATGCGCGCCTCCTCCAGGTAGCGGAGGAAGACCACGTTGTTCACATGGCCGAAGGCATCCATGTCCGACCAGCGCAGCGGGCAGCTGTAGATGTGACGAGCCAAGACGATCAGCCTCGCGTGAGCTTCTTGTACGTGGCACGGTGCGGGCGGGCCGCGTCCGCGCCGAGGCGCTCGACCTTGTTCTTCTCGTACGACTCGAAGTTGCCCTCGAACCAGTACCACTTGGAGTCGCCCTCGTACGCCAGGATGTGCGTGGCGACGCGGTCCAGGAACCAGCGGTCGTGGGAGATGACCACCGCGGCGCCCGGGAACTCCAGGAGGGCGTTCTCCAGCGAGGACAGGGTCTCGACGTCGAGGTCGTTGGTGGGCTCGTCGAGGAGCAGCAGGTTGCCGCCCTCCTTGAGCGTCAGCGCCAGGTTGAGGCGGTTGCGCTCACCACCGGACAGGACGCCGGCCGGCTTCTGCTGGTCCGGGCCCTTGAAGCCGAACGCGGAGACATAGGCCCGCGAGGGCATCTCGACCTGGCCGACGTTGATGTAGTCCAGCTCGTCCGAGACGACGGCCCAGAGGGTCTTCTTCGGGTCGATGTTGGCGCGGGACTGGTCGACGTAGGAGATCTTGACCGTGTCGCCGACCTTGATGGAGCCGGTGTCCGGGGTCTCCAGGCCCTGGATCATCTTGAACAGCGTGGTCTTGCCCGCGCCGTTCGGACCGATGACGCCGACGATGCCGTTGCGCGGCAGCGTGAACGACAGGTCGTCGATGAGGACCTTGTCGCCGAAGGCCTTCGAGAGGTTCTCGACCTCGACGACGATGGAACCGAGCCGCGGGCCCGGCGGGATCTGGATCTCCTCGAAGTCCAGCTTCCGCATCTTGTCCGCCTCGGCCGCCATCTCCTCGTAACGGGCGAGACGGGCCTTGGACTTGGTCTGCCGGCCCTTGGCGTTGGAGCGGACCCACTCCAGCTCTTCCTTGAGCCGCTTGGCGCGCTTCTCGTCCTTGCGGCCCTCGACCTTGAGGCGGGCGGCCTTCTTGTCGAGGTACGTGGAGTAGTTGCCCTCGTACGGGATGGCGCGGCCGCGGTCGAGTTCGAGGATCCACTCGGCGACGTTGTTCAGGAAGTAGCGGTCGTGCGTGACGGCGACGACGGCGCCCGCGTACTTCGAGAGGTGCTGCTCCAGCCAGTTCACCGACTCGGCGTCGAGGTGGTTGGTGGGCTCGTCGAGGAGCAGCAGGTCGGGGGCCTCGATCAGCAGCTTGCAGAGCGCGACGCGGCGCTTCTCGCCACCGGAGAGGTTGACGACGGGCCAGTCGCCGGGCGGGCAGCCCAGAGCGTCCATGGCCTGCTCCAGCTGGGCGTCCAGGTCCCACGCGTTGGCGTGGTCCAGGTCCTCCTGGAGCTTGCCCATCTCGTCCATGAGCGCGTCGGAGTAGTCGGTCGCCATGAGCTCGGCGACCTCGTTGAAACGCTTGAGCTTGCCCATGACCTCGGCGGCGCCGTCCTGGACGTTCTCCAGGACGGTCTTGGTCTCGTCGAGGTGCGGCTCCTGCATGAGGATGCCGACGCTGAAACCGGGCGACAGGAACGCGTCACCGTTGGAGGGCTGCTCCAGGCCCGCCATGATCTTCAGCACCGTGGACTTACCGGCGCCGTTGGGACCCACCACACCGATCTTCGCCCCGGGCAGGAAGCTCAGCGTGACGTCGTCAAGGATCACCTTGTCGCCGTGCGCCTTGCGCGTCTTGCGCATGGTGTAGATGTACTCAGCCAAGAGAAACCGTCCGGCAATCGATGTGTGGGCAGATACACCCCATCTTGCCTGACGGCCGCACCGGGATGGAAACCCGCCCGGTCCGCGATACGCCCGTCCCGGCTCGCCGGGCGTGCCGGGAGCCGGTTCCCGGCACGCGAAGGCCCCGGTACGCGTCGGCGTACCGGGGCCTTCACCAGGTGGACGTGACAGTCCGCGTCCCGATCGTCACTCCGCGGGTACGGCCGCGGGGCGAGGGTGCGGGACTACTGCGCGGAGGTCTGCGTCTTGCGCTTGCGCAGGAGGAAGACCGCGCCGCCGCCGACCACGACGAGGGCGATCGCGACGCCCGCGATGACCGGGGTGGCGCTGGAGCCGCCGGTCTCGGCGAGGTCGCCCGAGCCACCGGTGGAGCTGCTGCCGCCGGACGTGGCCGGGGTCTTGTCCCCGCCGGTCTGGGTCTCGGTGCCGCCCGTGGCGCTGCCGCTGGTCTTGCAGTCCAGGACGCCCTTGAACGTCTTGGTGAAGCCGCCGGGGCCGGTGATCGTGAAGTCGTACGCCTGGTCCTCGGCGACCGGGACGGTGATCGTCTCGGACTTGCCGGCCTCGACGGTGTGCTTCGCACCGGCCAGCTCGAAGGTGAAGGCCTCGTCACCCGTGTTGGAGGCGGTGACGTCCACGCCGCCCTTGGCGCAGTTCTTCTGTGCCGAGACGGCCGGGATCGCGCCCTTCTTGGCCCAGGTGCCGGTGGCGGTCGCGGAGACCGTCGACTCGCTGGAGCCGGCCAGGATCATGGTCTGGCTCTTGGTCACACCGGCGAAGGCCCGGCCGACCGGCACCGAGGTGGTGGCCTGGACCGTCAGCGAGGCGGTGCCGTCGGCGGCGCCCGCCGGCACGTCGAAGTAGAGCTCGGCGCCGTTGGCGGCGGCGGTGACGGGCTTGCCGGCCTTGTCGGTGACCTTGACACCGCTGGCGGCGTCAGCAGGCGGGGTCACGGAGACCTGGCCGGCGTTGGTACGGACGGTGACCGGCCCGAGCCGCTCACCGGACTTGCCGGAGACCGCGGCCGGGTCCAGGGCGAGGGACGCCTCGGGCTCGGCCTGGTCGACGGCGTTGTGCTCCAGCCAGTCGGCGAGCTTCTCGGCCTGGCCGTCGGCCGCGTCGACATCGACGTTGTCCGAGTAGCGCCAGATGGCGACCTGGGTGCCCGCCGCCGCGGTCTTCTCGGTGAGCGGTCCGGTGCCGGCCTCCTTGGCGAGCGCCGCGAGGTCGTCGACCTGCGGGTAGGAGTGCTCCAGGATCCAGCGGATCTTGCCGGCGTTCTTGTTGCCGCCGAGCGAGGTCTGGTTCCAGGGGGTCTCCAGATACTTCGCCTGGTCCTGGGTGGGGTTGAGGAAGTCGATGCAGTACGTCTTGAGCTTGCCGCCGCCGTCGACGGTCATCTCGAAGAGCCCGGCAGGCACCGGCTGGTCCTTGCCGTTCGCGTGCAGCACGGCGCGGTCGAAGGTCTTCAACCCGTCCAGCACCGCGGCCGCGCCGCCCTGGTGCTGCGGCGCCTCGTCGGCGACCGCGCCGCCCGCGCCGACGAAGGCGCCTGCCATGACCAGACCGGATGCCACCACCGAAGCGGCCAGCCGGGCTATGCCGCGCCGCCTCGCAGAATTGGCCGTCGTCACCGAGGACGACGAAGCGGTCGCTGAAGAAGCAGAAAACACAGAATTCCCCTCCGGGCGGGACCCTCCGCGCCTGATGCGCGTGTGGGGACTGCCCCGCCAGTCGACTCAAGTGCCCCGTGAGTACTGGGGAATACTAAGGACGAAGCGATGAACAGTCCCCCGTCATACCGTCGTACAACCATTCCGAATCGGAATCGTTATCGCCGGTATCACTCCCGTTCGCCTTACCGGCCCGCCCCCGGCCCGAATTAAGCCCCTTTTCCGCCCCTTGCCAGCCCGTCACGGCACCGACGCCAGCTCCTTCCCTAGCTTCTGACGCCCCGTCGACCGCTTGCTCCCGGAACGTACCGCCCCTTCCCCGGCCCCACCGGGCTCGTCGGGGCCGTCGCCGTCCGGCCTGTCCGCGCTCCCCACAGGCGCCGTCAGCGCGGGATCACCCCGCACGACCCGCCGGAACGCGGCGGTCCCCCGGGTCAGGTCGTGGCCCACCGCGACGGCCTCGATGTCCACGAACGTCCGCCGCTGCCCCTCCCGTTCCTCCTCGCGCACCTTCAGCCTGCCGTGCACGACGAGTGGTTCCCCGACGGAAACGGAACCGGCCAGATTCAATGCCAGGGTCCGCCAGGCCCACACGGTGTAAAAGCTGGTGTGCCCATCCGTCCAGAGCTGTTTCCCGCGGTCCCAGCGGCGTGGCGTCACCGCGAACCGGAATCGCGCCATTGGGCCGGTCGCGGTCTCCCGGAACTCCACGCCCGTCGCCGCGTTGCCCACCAGTGTCACCAAGGTGTCGTTCATGACTCCGCCTCCCCTTCGGCCTTCGGATCAGTGATCGCGTCCGCGTGGTCACTGGTCCCAGAGTGAAGGGAAGGCGGAAATCCCGCTGACGCCTGTGGACTACCCGCCGGTTGTGGAAATCTCCGTCACCGCCGCGTACCTCTCCCGCACCTCGCGGTACCGCACGAGTTCGGCGGCCACCGGATCGAGTACCCGGGCCCGGCCGCAGGCCGCCGCCACCTCGCGCAACTGCCGCTCGGCCTCCTGCCCGTACCGCCGCGCCGGCCCACGCGCCGCGGCCACGCACGACCACTCCACGACGGGGCCACCGATGACCCCGGCCAGCATCACCATGGCGGGCGTGAGGTAGCCCGGTTCGAGTACGCCGACGATCTGGCCGACCAGCCAGAGACCGCCGAACATCTGCAGGAGCGTCATGGACACCTGGGCCAGCACCGCGGCGGGCCACCACCTCGGCCGCGGCGGTTTCCCGCCCACCCGGCCGCTGTGCGCCACACCGGAGGCCCCGGCCACCCCCGTCGCCACCACCGCCGCACCGCCCGACGCGTGCGCGGCCCCGGCCCTCTCCGCCAGCGCGTCGAGCGCCTCCGGCAGCCCCTCCGCACCGTGCACCGCGGCCTCGCGGACCGCCTGCGCCCAGGGGCCCGGCAGTCCGTCGGAGGCCTCGTCCGCCACCGCCCGTACCGCCTGCTCGACGCACTGGCGGGCGGTGAGCTGCTCCTCGGGGGGATCGGGCAGCACCGGACGCTCCAGGCTCCCCGGCCGCCGGACGGACTCGCACCAGCGCCACAGCCGCAGCCACGGCGTGCCGCACGCCCGTCCGGCGTTCCTGCGCCACTCCCGCTCGGCCGCCTGGCCCGCCGCGGCCGCCCCGACGGCGTCCGCCAGCCGGTCGGCGAACTCCTCGCGGGCCCGTTCCCCGAGGCCGGGACGCCCCTCGGCCACGTACACCGGGCGGAGCCTGGCCGCGGCGGCGTCCACGTCGGCGGAGAGTCTGCGCGCCGCCGCGGTGCGCTCCTGGACGAACCGGCCGAGCACCTCGCGCAGTTCACCGACGCCCTCGCCGGTGAGCGCGGACAGGGACATGACGGTGGCGCCGGGTTCGCCGTGCTCGCCGAGCGCCATGCCGTCCTCGTCGAGCAGCCGGCGCAGATCGTCGAGGACCAGGTCGGCGGCGTCGCCGGGCAGCCGGTCGATCTGGTTGAGGACGACGAAGGTGATCTCGGCGTGCCCGGCGAGCGGCCGCAGATAGCGCTCGTGCAGGGCCGCGTCCGCGTACTTCTCCGGGTCGACTACCCAGATCACGGCGTCGACCAGCGCGAGCACCCGGTCGACCTGTTCCCGGTGTTCGGTCGCCGCCGAGTCGTGGTCGGGCAGGTCGACGAGGACGAGCCCTTGAAGGGCCTCGTCGGCGTCCGCGCCGCCCTGCTGCGGCCTGCGCCTGAGCCGGCCGGGGATGGCGAGCCGGTCGAGCAGTCCGGCCGCCCCGTCGGTCCAGGAACAGGCGAGGGGGGCGGCGGTGGTCGGCCTGCGCAGTCCGGTGTCGGAGATCTGGGCGCCCGCGAGGGTGTTGAAGAGCGTCGACTTGCCGCTGCCGGTGGCCCCGGCGATGGCGACGACGGTGTGCCGCGAGGAGAGCCGCTGCCGGGCCGCCGCCTCGTCGAGGACCCGTCCCGCCTCGGCGAGGGTGTCCCCGTCGAGGCGGGCCCGGGACAGCCCGACGAGTTCGCGCAGCGCGTCGAGCCGCGGCCGGAGCGGTCCGCCGGAGGGTACGTAGGCCTCGACCTGGGGCGGCCGTACGTCGTCGTCCGGGGCGGTTTCGGGTTCGGGGTCCGCCGCCCTGGTCGTCGCCCGCCGGGCGATGAGCCCGTCGTTCCATTCCCGGCCCGCCCCGGAGGCCCGGCCCGCCCCGGGGATCCGGCCCGCTCCGGGGATCCGCCCGTGCCCGTCCAGGTCCGGGTCCTCGTGGGAAGCGGGGCCGCCGATCCGGCCGGGCCCCTCGTCAGTGACGGCAGTCATCGCTGCCACCTCTCCTTCTGCAGTACGGACAGCGCGGCGATCAGTTCGGCCTGCGGCTCCGGGGCCACGTCGAGCGCGTCGAGCGGTGCGAGCCGCCGGTCGCGCTCGCCGTTCAGCACCCGGTCGAGACAGTCGGTGAGCAGCGCCCCGCCCTTGTCGCGCAGCCGCAACGCGCCCTGGGCGCCGATCCGTTCGGCGAGCTGCTCCCCGGCGCCCCGGGTGCGGCGCCCGCCGAGCAGTGCGGCGGCCAGCAGTGCGGCCACGGTCTCGGCGTCGGGGGCGGCATTGCGTTCCAGGCTGCGCACCTCCTCCTCGGCCAGCTCCTCCAGGACCCGCCACCACCGCCGTACGGCCATGGCGATCCGGCCCCGGATGTCCTCGGCGGGTCCCCATCCCCCGGCCTCCCGGCCGACGCCCTCGAAGCCGAACTCCCCGGCCGCGGGCTCGCGCTGCCAGGTCGCGCGGATCTTCTCGTCGGCGGCGGCCACGGCGCACTGGAGGAGCGTGGAAAGGCTTTCGACCAGTGCTTCGAGCAGCTCGCCGGAGGTGCTGTACAGCGGGAATCCGCGCCACCTGGTGCGGGCGTCCCCGGCGAGCACGCCGCCGCTGCGCAGCCTGCGCCGGACCCGGGCGCCCTCCGTGCGGTACGCGTCCTCGACCACGCCGGTCAGCCGCACGGCCGCCGCGTACTGCGCCGCGACCGCCCCGGCCAGCTCGGGCATCCGCACGTCCAGGGAGTCGATGACCCCGGCCGCCGTACGCCCCACCGCCTGCTGGCGGGCCGCCGGGTCCTGGGCGCGGTGGGTGAGCCAGGCCCGCAGCGGGGCGACGGCGGTCGTGGGCAGCAGCCCGTTGCCGCCGCCGGCCGATTCGGGCAGCTCGGGAATGGTGAAGCGCGGCACCTCGCCGAGGCCCGCCCGGGTGAGCAGCGCCCCGTACTGCCGCGACACCTCGGCGATCACCTGGTGCGGCACCCGGTCCAGGACGGTGACGAGCGAGGCGTCGTACTGCTTGGCGGTACGCAGCAGGTGCCAGGGCACCGCGTCCGCGTACCGGGAGGCGGTGGTCACCATCACCCAGACGTCCGCGGCGCAGATCAGCTCGGCGGCCAGCATCCGGTTGCGCACCACGAGCGAGTCGATGTCGGGTGCGTCGAGCAGCGCGAGGCCGCGCGGCAGTCCGGGCGAGGTCTCGACCCGCAGTGTGGTCCCGTCGTCCTCCTCGTACCCGTCGAGGCCGTCGGGGTCCTCGCACCGGCCGGGCTCCCCGGACTCCTCCGGCGGCAGCCAGACCCGGGTCAGCTGCGGCAGTACGCGTGCCCCCGCGAACCAGTGGTGATCATCCGGATGGCAGACGAGCACGGGGGTCCGGGTGGTCGGCCGCAGCACCCCGGCCTCGCTGACCGGCCGGCCCACCAGCGAATTGACCAGCGTCGACTTGCCCGCCCCGGTGGACCCGCCGATGACCGCGAGCAGGGGTGCTTCGGGATCCCTGAGCCGGGGAAGCAGATAGTCGTCGAGCTGGGCGAGCAGCTCCCCCCGGGTCTGCCGGGCGCGCGCGGCCCCCGGCAGCGGGAGTGGAAGACGCACGGCAGCGACACGGTCGCGCAGGGCGGAGAGTGCGTCGATGAGCTGAGGCCGTACGTCCAAGGTCACCACATGCGAAGAATGCCCAATTTTGGAGCCTTTTTGAAGCGTATAGCCACCTCTGCGCGCCGGTTCTCCCCCAGGAACGAAGTCGGGACAGAGGGGATGAGTGGGGCGCAGGCATAACGAGTGCACAACACCCGGGGCGCGAGGCGCGAAAAGCGCTGCACGAATCCCACCTACCTGCGATTATCGGTTCGCTTCACCGAACCTCCACATCGTGCCACGCAGGTGAAGCAACCAGGACGAGGCAGTCGGAGCCCTATCCTTGTCCCGGCAGGTCACCGACCGGCCCGGCCCCAGGGCTCCAGGCCGCCGAGGCCACCACCCGGCCCCCGTAGCTCAGTGGATAGAGCAGGCGCCTTCTAAGCGCTTGGCCGCAGGTTCGAGTCCTGCCGGGGGCGCAAACACAGCCTCACCCGCGGAAACGCCGGTGAGGCTTCTTTTTTGGCGCGAAGCACATCGCCTGTACGCCAAGCGCCCAAGCGCCTCGACCGCCCACGGCAGTGGGCGGCGTGGTGGCCCCAGGACAGACGCGCGATACGCCCTCGCCCCCATGCCCGCCTCCTGGATCCGCTCTCTGCGACCCCGGAGTCCTTCCGGCATCACGGTTCCTGCCTGCGCGCAAACGGCAGAGCCGTTCGGCGAGTTCCTGCTCGGCAAAGAGGCCGATCACCGGCCACCGGCCGACCAGGACGACGGGGACCGAGGGACGGCCGGCACCGACCGGCCCCGACGAGATCCACCGAGAGCACGTCGGGCGTACACCACGGCGGCGATGCAGCGGACGGGCGCGAGCGACGCGCACGACCATTTCCGCAGCCAGAGAACCCTGTTCAGTTGAATGGTGGACGAGGAAGAGTTCGACCGCTCCCCCCTGCCCGCCGTGAAGCCGCCGGCGTTGCCCGAGGCCGAGGTCCCGGTGATCGCCGAGGACGATCCGAAGTGCCCGCGCCCGCGGGCGTGGGCACTTCCCCGACCCCGTCCGTCCGGCGGTGTGCCGGCCGCCGCGCGGACGGCGATGGCCGCGATGTCGTCGTCGAGACGGCCGTGGCTGAAGCGGACCAGGTCGCTGTGCAACTGTCCGAGCAGCCGGGACGGGGAGCCCGCTTCCCACCGTCCCGCGTGCTGCACCAGCGGGAAGAACGCGCCGCTGTGGTCGCGGGTCTCCGTGACGCCGTCGGTGTAGAGCAGCAGCTGGTCCTCGGCGACGAAGGAGAAGGTGTCGACGCAGTAGTCCTCCCCGACCAGCGCACCCATGTTGATGGGTGGCGAGGGAGCCGTGGGGGTGACCTCGCGGACCGTTCCCGCGCGGAGCAGCAGCGGAGGGGGGTGTCCCAAGTTGACGATGCCGACGGCCGATCCGTCGTCGGGGATCTCGACGAGCACGGCCGTGGCGAAGTACTCCATCCGGTCGTCGGGCAGCAGTGCGGTGTAGCGGTTCGCGCTGACGTCCAGTCGGCGTGCGAGTCGTGCCAGGTCCGGCTCGTCGTACGCGGCTTCGCGGAAGCAGCCGAGGATCGCCGAGACCATGCCGACCGCGGGGAGGCCCTTGCCGCGCACGTCCCCGATGATCATGCGGACACCGTGGGCCGTCTCCAGTGCTTCGTAGAAGTCGCCGCCTACGCGGGCCTGCGCCGCGGCGGCCAGGTACAGAGCCTCGACGTCCACCCGGCCGAAGCGGTGCGGCATGGGGCGCAGCAGGACTTTCTGGGTCGCCTCGGCGACCGAGCGGACCTCGGCGAGGGTCCGCTCCCGCTGCTGGCGCACATGGCTGGCGCAGGCGGCTGCGGCCGTGGCGCCCGCGATCACCGCGAGGGTGAACAGGTGCGTGTGCGAACTCTCGCCCGGATTGCCGATGGTCAGAAGGACCACTACGTCCATGGCCGCGGCGAGCCCCCCGATGGCCAACGTTCCGACCACCGGCCACACCGAGGCGGCGAACGCGGGGGCGAGCGAGAGAAAGCGGCTGAAGTAGAGACCACTCGGGGTCACAACGGCCAGTACGGTGATGACGGCGATCAGCGCCAGGGGCGCCAGACGCACCACCTGCTCCCCGAGGCCACCGCCGGCAAAACGCCGGAATCGACCCGAAAAGTTCACATGCTCAGCTTATAGGGTGATGGGAGCGGACCGGCCGGCCACAGGACCGGTAGCCCGCCGGGCCCAGGACAACCGGGAACGGATCGGACGCCGGAGGAGGGCCGTCAAGCGCACCATCGGGGCTTCCCTCGATCTCGCCGACACCGTCATCACCGTCCCCAGCCCGATCCGCCGAGCCCGGACCGCTCACCGCCGGCATACCCGCCCCCGGCGCCGCCCATGGCCCATCACCAGGGCACGGGCGTTCCGTCCCGGGAGAAGAAGCCACCGGTGGGGCCGTCGTCCGGCAGCAGGGCCAGGCGGAGGGCACCCTCGGCGGCCTCGGCCGGTTCGCCACCGGCAGCGGCGGCCCGGGGGGCGGGATCGGTGGCCCGCAGGCCGGGGGATGACCAGGAGGTTGTCCTGATGACGGCCGGCCCCGGATCACCTGCCGTGCGGGCCCTGTGCAGGCCGGCCGCGCAGGCGAGCCGAAACGAGGGATGCGCACACGTCTCGCCGGTGGTCACAGAGCGTCGCGACTCAATACTCACCGGGGCCCGTGCCCCTGATGCCGAGGCTTTCCACGCCGCCCTGTCCGCGCAGGCTCCGAAGCAGTGGCGTAAGCCCCGGCGGAGGCGGAGGGGTGGGCCCGCGAGCGGGTCAGGCGCGCAGGAAGGTCAGGACCGCCAGGACCCTGCGGTGTGTCTCGTCGGCCGGCGGGAGGTCCAGCTTGGCGAGGATGTTGCCGATGTGCTTGCCCACCGCCGCCTCGGAGACGACCAGTTCGCGGGCGATCGAGCCGTTCGACCGGCCCTGGGCCACCAGGGCGAGCACCTCGCGCTCCCTGGCGGTGAGGCGCTCCAGCGGGTCGCGGCGGCGGCGCAGGAGCTGGCGTACGACCTCGGGGTCGACGACCGTGCCGCCGTCGGCGACCTCCCGCAACGCGTCGATGAACTCCTCGACCTGGCCGACCCGGTCCTTGAGCAGGTAGCCGACGCCCGAACCGTCCCCGGAGTCCAGGAGGTCCGCGGCGTAGGCGCGTTGCACGTACTGGCTCAGGACCAGCACCGGGAGGGCGGGCTGCCGCTCGCGGAGCCGGACCGCCGCGTGCAGGCCCTCGTCCTGGAAGCCGGGCGGCATCCGGACGTCGGTCACCACGATGTCCGGTGCGTGTTCGGCCACGGCCGCCACGAGCGCTTCCGCGTCACCGACGGCGGCGGCCACCTCGTGGCCGAAGCGGCTGAGCAGGCCCGTCAGTCCCTCGCGCAGCAGCACGCTGTCCTCGGCCAGGACTACGCGGAGCGATCGGTCCACTCGCAAGGGATCTCCACACGCAATCGGGTCGGGCCTCCGGCCGGGCTGGACAGCGCCAGTCTGCCATCGAGCACGGACACCCGGTCGGCCAGGCCGGTCAGTCCGCTGCCGCCCGAGGACGTGCTCGCGCCGCCCCGTCCGTCGTCGTGGATCTCCAGGAACAGCCGGCCGCCCCGGTGGCCCCCGCTGATCCCGGCGCGGCTCGCGCCGCTGTGCCGGGCGACGTTGGCCAGGGCCTCGCAGACCACGAAGTAGGCGGCCGCCTCGACGGCTTCGGGGAGTCTGCCGGGCAGTTCGACGTCGAGCGCGACGGGGATCACGGAGCGTTCGGCGGCATCGGCGACGGCGGCCTGGAGGCCGTAGTCGGCCAGGACCTGGGGGTGGATGCCGTGGATCAGTTCGCGCAGTTCCGCGAGTGCCTTGCCGGCTTCCTCGTGGGCCCTGGTGAGCTGGTCGGCGAGGGGGCCCGGCGGGGCGTCCAGCCGGGCCAGGCCGAGCATCATGGTGAGGGCCACGATGCGCTGCTGGGCGCCGTCGTGCAGATCGCGCTCGATACGGCGGCGCTCGGCCTCGAAGGCGTCGACCAGGCGGACCCGGGAGCGGGTCAGTTCCATGACCCGCTCGTCCGGCCCGGCGGGCGCGGGGGTGAGCAGGAGGCGGGTCAGCTCCGCCCTCGCCCCGGCCAGCGCGCCCAGGGCGTAGCTGCCGAGCACCAGGAGTACGAGTCCGCCGGCCGCCGTCGCGAAGGCTTCGGGCCGGGTCGTGACCGTCCACAGCTTCACCACCCGGAACTCCGTGCCGTCCCCGTAGACCTCCATCAGTACGGGGGTGCTCAGCATCGCCAGCGGTGCGGCCGTGCAGACGGCCACCGCGAGGGCGTCGACCGGCCACAGGACCACGGCCAACAGCAGCGCGTACCCGAGCTCCCACCAGGTGGCCCGCTCCCGGAACCGGCAGGCCGCCCAGCTCCGCAGCCCCGGTTCGGCCGGTCTGCGGTGCGGGTCGGGGGCCGGGACGGGGCCCATCAGGCCGAGCCTGCGCCGCTCCAGGGCCGCCACCGGGATTCCGGTCAGGGCCAGGACGGCGAGCAGCGGCAGCCCGATCAGTACGACGGAGAGCGCGCCGCCCACGGCCACGCCGGTCACGGTCACCACCAGGACGACCGCGCCGGCCAGGGCACCGCTGATCAGGTAGCCGGCCGACCGCCAGGGCCAGGAGGACAGCGGGTAGCGGGGCGACGGCAGGGCCTGCCACACGGTGCGGGGGTGCATGGCCTCACCGTAGGAGGAGGCCACCGGGGCGGGACATACGCGCTGCCCGACTTCCGGGGGTGGGGCAGGCCCCACCCCCGTTCCCGTACGGTCAGCGGTTGAACGACGATCCCAGCGCCGCGGACGTTCCCACGGTGCCCAGCGTGCCGTGGCCGAAGGTGAACGAGCCCTTGGCCGTCAGGCCCTTGGCCGTGGTCGGGAAGACCCACAGGGAGCCCGCGTCGCTGTTCTCGCCGGGGGCGCCGACGGCCAGTTCGCTGCGGCCGTCGCGGTTGGCGTCGACCAGCTTGACGGCACCGCCGAACAGGTCGCCGGCCTCGGCCGCCCCGGGGACGTCCGCCGTGTCCTGGTTGAAGCCCACCGTTCCGGTGCCGGTCGGGCCGGACGCGGTGCCGGGGAGGACCAGGACCGAGCCCGCGTCCTTCTTCGTGCCGATGTCCTCCTGGGCGACGCCGACGGCGATGTCTCCGTAGCCGTCACCGTTCATGTCGCCGATCGACAGGGACGAGCCGAATCCGTCGTGCACCTCGGCGGCGCCGGGGACACCGGCGCTGTCCTGGTTGAAGACCTTGGCCCGGTCGCCGCGCGGGCCGGTGGCGCTGCCCGGTACGTAGGTGATCATGCCGCCCAGGGCGAGCGGGTAGTCCAGATCGCTGTCGTAGCCCTCGACCGTGCGGCCGACGACGAGGTCGGCGTACTTGTCCCCGTTGATGTGGCCTGCCGCGATGGTCTCGCCGCCCTGGAGGCGGTAGCCGTTGGGCCGGTTGACGGTGGTGTAGTCCTCGGCGAGGCCGGTGGTGGTGCCGTTGCGGATGAGGATGCGCCGGGCGTCGTACTCGTCGCCGTCGTGGACGGCGGCGGCCAGGTCGTCGCGGCCGTCGCCGTTGAAGTCGCCCGCGGCGATGCCCGTGAAGCGCAGATCGTCCATGTCGGGGATCTTCCGGGCGGGGGCCGCCGCGCTGCCGTCGCGCTTGAACGGGCCCGACAGGACGCGGATGTTGCCCAGCCCGAGCGTGACGATGTCCATGGCGCCGTCGCCGTCGAAGTCGCCCACGGCGGTCTGGGCGCCGACCCCGTCGTACTCCTGATCACCGGTCAGGAGGGTCGCGCCGCCGGAGAGCCCCTTCTCACCGCCCCAGATGACGGTGAGCGAACCGGCCTGCTTGAACGTGCCGGTCTTCTCGTTGCCCGCGCCGACCACGAGGTCGCTGTAGCCGTCCTTGTCGAGGTCGGCGGAGACCATGGAGCTGCCGAACGCGTCGCCGCTCTCGGCGGCGTCCGGTATTCCGGGCGAGTCCTGGGTGAAGACCTGCTTGGTGGAGGTCTGCAGTCCGTTCTTGGAGCCGTACACCACACCCACGTATCCGGCCTTGGTCCTGCCGTCGACCGTGGCACCCGGCGCGGTGAACGCGAGGTCCGGGTAGCCGTCCCCGTTGAAGTCGTCGCGGCGCGGGGTCGGTGCGGGCACCGCCCCGTTCGCGGACGCCGACACCGAGGTCGTGGCGCGCGCGGGCGTCGACGCCTGGGCGGTGGAGAAGGTGGTCACGGCGGTCGCCACGGTGATGGCGAGGACCACGGTGGTTCCTAGGGCGCGGGATGCCACGTGGACTCCTTCGTTCGGGTTTCGGAAGGTTCGGATGAACAGTGCGATGCGTCGGTGGAGCACCGGCACCGCGCAGTCTCAGACAGGCGCCGACGCGCGACGGTTGCCTTCCCGGAGCGACCGTTACAGCTCTGGCACGCGAACGGCCGGCGAACGCCGGGCGACGATATCCGGCCGCTGCGGCCGGAGTTGAGCGGCAAGGCGCGCACCATGCCCCCCGGAGCACTGTCGGGCCGCGTCCGCTCCGTGCCATGGTCGGCTCCATGAATGCTTCCGCGGATCAGCCCGCCCGGCGGCTGCTGGAACGGTTCACCACCGATGTCGGTCGCGTGGTCGCCCTGGAGGCCCTCTGGGCACACGGGTCGCTGGCACTGGGCGACTACCGGCCCGGTCGCAGCGACCTCGACCTCGTGGCCCTCGTGGGCGAGCCGGTCAGCGACCGGCAGCGGCGGCAACTCGAAGAGCTGCACCGCACGTTGATCGCACAGGTACCGGAGGCGGCCGGGCTGCACTGCTCCTACGTGGTGCGCTCGCAGCTGTCGGACGCCGGGCGCGATCATGTGACCTGGGCGCAGTCCCGGCTGTTCGAGCGGCCGGTCACGCCGGTCAGCCGGCGGGAGCTGAGCACGGGCGGGCTGACGCTGTTCGGGCCGGGGCCCGCCGGAATCGTCGCGGAGGTGACCGACCAGGAGCTGGCGGAGTTCGTCCGGGGCGACCTCAAGGGGTTCTGGTACCCCGCGAGTGCCCGGCCCTCACTCTGGCTGAGGGACATCTGGGTGGACCTCGGGCTGCTGACACTCGCGCGGGCGGCGGTCACCCTGCGGGACGGACGGCTCATCACCAAGGGGCAGGCGCTGGAGGTACTGGCCGCGTGGGGTGCGCCGCCCGAGGTCGTCCGCGACATCCACCACCGCCGGTACGAAGCCGGGCCGCACCGCACGTCCACGGCGTGGCGCATCAGGCGCGGCCGCCTCGCGCGCACCTTCGTCCGGACGGGCATCGAGAACACCCTGGCCGCCCACCCGGGGCCCTTGGCAAGCGGGGGCGGAACAGGGGCGCCACCGCACCATTGACTGCGCCCACGGTCCCCGTCTAGCTTCCGAGGCACCTCATTGAATCCTTTCACGGTGTACGGACACCGCGCTCCACCCGCGCATGCCACCGCTGAGGAGCCCCCATGAACCAGCCCGCCGAGGGCCCGCCCCCGGACCCGGATCCCGTCGCCCCGGATCCCCTCGCCCCGGTCCTGGCGCTGAAGGATGTGAGCAAGTCCTTCGGCGCAGTGAGCGCCCTGCGGGAGGTGTCCCTGTCGTTGTGTCCCGGGGAGGTCCACGCGCTCGCCGGGGAGAACGGCGCGGGCAAGTCCACCCTCATCAAGACGCTCGCCGGTGTGCACCGCCCGGACAGCGGGCAGTTGCTGCTCGACGGGGAGCCCGTCGTCTTCCACGGGCCCGCCGACGCCCGCGATGCCGGGATCGCGGTCATCTATCAGGAACCGGCCCTCTTCCCCGACCTGTCGATCGCCGAGAACATCTTCATGGGCCGCCAGCCCCGGCGCGCCCTCGGCCGGATCGACCACCGTGCCGTGCACGCGGCCACCGCGGCCCTGATGCGCCGGCTCGGCGTCGACCTGGCGCCCGGCCGGCCCGCCCGCGGGCTCTCCATCGCGGACCAGCAGATCGTCGAGATCGCCAAGGCGCTCTCCTTCGACGCCCGGGTCCTGATCATGGACGAGCCGACGGCCGCGCTCACCGGCGGCGAGACGGCCCGGCTCTTCTCCGTCGTACGGGCGCTGCGCGACGAGGGTGCGGCGGTGCTGTTCATCTCGCACCGGCTCGGCGAGATCTTCGAGCTGTGCGGGCGGGTCACGACGCTGCGCGACGGCCGCCGGATCTCCTGCGAGCCGCTGGCCGGACTGACCGAGCACGATCTGGTGCGCCGGATGGTCGGACGCGATCTGGACGAGCTCTATCCGAAGCAGGACGCGACGGTCGGTGAAGTCGCCCTGTCCGTCAGCCGGCTGACCCGCGAAGGCGTCTTCCGCGATGTGTCGTTCGAGGTCCGGCGCGGCGAGATCGTCGCGCTCGCCGGGCTCGTCGGCGCCGGCCGGACCGAGGTCGCCCAGGCGGTCTTCGGCGTCGACCGCGCGGACGCCGGGGAGGTACGGGTGGGCGGCACCGTGCTGCGCCCCGGGTCGCCGGCCGCCGCGATGGCCGCCGGGCTCGCGCTCGTACCGGAGGACCGCCGCCTGCGCGGGCTCGTCATGGAGATGTCCATCGAGCGCAACATCGCACTCACCGGTCTCGGCGAGGTCCGCAGGCGCGGGCTCGTCCGCCGCGCCCTGGAGCACGACCGGGCCGCCGACTGGGCCGTACGGCTCCGGCTGAAGTACCACCGCCTCGCCGATGCCGTCGGCGTGCTGTCCGGCGGCAACCAGCAGAAGGTCGTGCTCGCCAAGTGGCTCGCGACCGAGCCGTCCGTACTCGTCGTCGACGAGCCGACCCGCGGCATCGATGTCGGCACCAAGGCCGAGGTGCACCGGCTGCTCTCCGCGTCGGCGGCGGACGGGCTCGCGGTGCTGATGATCTCCTCCGATCTGCCCGAGGTGATCGGAATGGCCGACCGGGTGCTCGTGATGCACGAGGGCCGGCTCGTCGCCGAACTCCCGCGCCGGAACGCCACCGAGGAGGCGGTCATGGCCGCGGCGGCCGGGCTGGGCGGGAGGGCCGTGGCATGACCACCGCCGTCGAAGGTCCGCCGGACGCCGGGGCGCCGGCGCGCGGCGCCGCCCCGCTCGTGGCCGCCGTGTTCCGGGCCCGGGAGATCTCCATCGCGGGGGCCCTCGTCCTGCTGGTCCTCGGCACGTACCTCGCCAACCCGCGGTTCCTGTCCGGCCAGGGCGTCAAGGACCTGCTGCTCAACGCCTCGATCCTGGTGCTGCTCGCGGTCGGCCAGTCGGCCGTCGTGATCACCCGCAACATCGATCTGTCGGTCGGCTCCGTCGTCGGGCTCTCCGCCTTCGCCTGCGGCAGGTTCGTCGCCGGGACGGACCACGGCGTGCTCACCGTGATGCTGCTCGGCGTCGCCGTCGGCGCGGTCTGCGGGCTCGTCTCCGGCGCCCTGGTCGGCTTCGGCGAGGTCCCGGCGCTGGTCGTGACGCTGGGCATGCTCTACATCATCCAGGGCGTCGACTACTGGTGGGCGCAGGGCGACCAGATCGGGGCGGCCGAGGTGCCCGACCCCGTCCTCGGGCTGGGCAGCGGCGGCGTCCTCGGCGTGCCGTATCTGCCGCTGATCGCCCTGGTCCTGCTCGCCGCGACCGCGTACTTCCTGCGCAACCACCGCTCGGGCCGGGAGCTGTACGCGATCGGTTCGAGCCCGGAGGCCGCGCTGCTCGCCGGAATCCCGATCCGCCGCCGGGTCCTTGCCGCGTACGTCTTCTCCGGCGCCGTCGCCGGTTTCGCCGGGGCGCTGTGGCTGGCCCGGTTCGGCACGGTCGTCGCGGACAACGCGCACGGCTGGGAACTGACCGTCGTCAGCGCCGTCGTCGTCGGCGGCGTCGCCATCACCGGCGGTACGGGAACGGTCTGGGGCGCGGCGCTGGGCGCCCTGCTGCTCACCACCATCGGCAGCGTCCTGGTCGTCCTGAAGGTCGACGCGTTCTGGCAGGGCGCCATCACCGGTGCGCTGCTGCTGCTCGCCATCGGCGTCGACCGGGTCGTGAACCTGCGGATGACCGCCGCACTGAGGAAGAGGAGCGCCCGCCATGGGAACGGCGCCTGAGACACGGCGGGCGGCGGACGCCGCGCGGACGACGGGGAAACGGGCGGGAAAGGACACCGTCGGCCTCGTGCGGGGTCCGGCGCTGCGCTGGGACGCCGCGGTCGGGGTGCTCCTGGTGGCGGTACTCGCGGTCGGCCTCGGTTCCACGGACGGCTTCGGCTCCGGCGAGAACCTGGCGTTCGCCTTCAACGACATCGTCGAGGTCGCCATCATCGCCCTGCCGATGACGCTGCTCGTCGTCGCCGGCCAGGTCGATCTGTCGGTCGCCTCGATGCTGGGGCTGGGCAGCGCGCTGACCGGTGCGCTGTGGAACGCCGGCTGGGCCTTCGAGGCGATCGTGCCGGTGGTGCTGCTGGCCGGTGCGGCGGGCGGGCTGCTCAACGGCTGGCTGGTCACCCGGGTGGGGCTGCCGTCGCTGGCCGTCACCATCGGCACCCTGGCGCTCTACCGCGGTCTGGCCTCGGTGGTGCTGGGCAGTGACGCGGTGACCGACTTCCCCCGGACGTACGCGGACTGGACGGTCGACACCACGACCGTGCCCGGCACCTTCGTCACGTATCCCGTCCTGCTGTTCGCCGTCCTCGCGGTGGTCACCGCGGTCGTGCTGCACGCCACGGGCCTCGGCCGTTCGCTGTTCGCGATCGGCGCCCAGGAGGAGGCGGCGTACTTCGCGGGCATCCGGGTCAAGCGGATCAAGCTGCTGCTGTTCGTCGTGACGGGGCTGTTCGCCTCGTTCGCCGGTGTCCTGTTCACGCTGCGGTACGGAAGCGCCCGCGCCGACAACGGTCTCGGCTTCGAGATGCTCGTCATCGCCTCGGTGCTGCTCGGCGGCATCGACTTCGACGGCGGGAAGGGCACCCTCTTCGGCGCGGTCGCCGGGGTACTGCTGATCGGGGTGCTGAAGAACCTCCTGACGCTCAACGACGTCGCCAACGAGGTGCAGGTGATCGTGACCGGCCTGCTGCTCGTGGCGTCCGTCCTCACGCCCCGGGTGATCGCCGCCGTCGTCGGGCGACGGCACCGTCGCGCCGCGAAGGCCCGGCCCTGACCCCCCGTCCGCCGTCCCCCGTCGAAAGGCACGTCACCGCCATGATGCTCCGCACCGTCGCAACCGCTGCCACCGCCGTGTCGCTCGCGCTCGTCCTGAGCGCCTGCTCCGGCACCACGAAGGAGAGCACGGACCGGGGGTCCGCGAAGGCCGGGACGACCGCGAAGGCCGATCCGGACGCGCCGCTGAAGAAGGGCCTGAAGCTCGCCTTCCTGCCCAAGCAGATCAACAACCCGTACGAGAAGATCGTGGACGACGCGGGCATCGCGGCCGCCCGGGAGTTCGGCGGTACGGGCAAGGAGGTCGGCCCCTCCGACGCCGGTGCCTCCTCGCAGGTCAGCTACATCAACACACTGATCCAGCAGCGCCAGGACGCGATCCTGGTGGCGGCCAACGACCCCAACGCGGTGTGCGGGCCGCTGAAGCAGGCCATGCGGAAGAACATCAAGGTCGTCGCGTACGACTCCGACACCGCGAAGGACTGCCGCCAGCTCTTCATCAACCAGGCGGGGTCCGAGGAGATCGGCCGCAGCCTCGTCCAGCACCTCGGCGAGCAGATCGGCTACCGGGGGAAGATCGCGATCCTCTCGGCCACCCAGAACGCCACCAACCAGAACACCTGGATCGGCTTCATGCAGGAGGAGTTGAAGCTGCCCAGGTACAAGGACATGAAGCTGGTGAAGGTGGCGTACGGGGACGACGCGGACCAGAAGTCGTTCCAGCAGACGCAGGGCCTGATGCAGGCGTACCCGGACCTGAAGGGCATCATCTCGCCCACCACGGTCGGCATCGCCGCGGCCGCCCGCTATCTGAGCGACTCCTCGTACAAGGGCAAGGTCGTGCTGAACGGCCTGGGCACGCCGAACCAGATGCGCAAGTACGTCAAGGACGGCACCGTCGAGCAGTTCTCGCTGTGGAACCCGGAGGATCTGGGCCACCTCGGTGCGTACGCCGCCGCCGCGCTGGCGTCGGGGCGGATCACCGGCGCGCAGGGCGAGAAGTTCGGGGCGGGCCGGCTCGGCGAGTACACGGTCGGCAAGGACGGCGAGGTCGTCCTCGGCAAGCCGACCGTGTTCGACCGCGGCAACATCGACACGTTCGACTTCTGAGCGGAGGGACCCGGCCGGCCCGCCGGACCGGCCCAGGGCCTCTCGTTCGGATCATGCCGGGCTCGATCCGACGAAAGACCCTAGAACTCCGCCCCGACCACGGCCAGCAGGGCGAACGCGGCGAGGGACAGGAGGGTCCTGACCCGGTGGAGCCGGTTCCAGCGGGACTCGAACGCCGTGCGGGCCGCACCGTCGTCGCCGCCCTCGGACTGCGCGAGCGCCGTGTTGAGCGGGATGTTTCCGGCGATCGTGATCAGGTGGCCGGCGACCGCGCAGACCAGCGCGGCGACGGCGAGCACCCGGTCCGAGCCGCCGTCGCCGCCGACGGCCACGACGGCCGGGAACGCGATCACGCCGAGGAAGAGGACCAGGAAGGCCGGTCCCGGCACCTTTTCGTTGAAGCGGCGCATGGCGGCCGTGAACCGCTCGTCGGGCAGTGCCGCGATGCCCGGCATGATCGCGATCAGGAAGGTCAGCATGAATCCGGCGTAGAGACCCGTCGTGATCACGGCGAGCGCCAGGAACAGGGAGGACAGGGTGGAGGACATGAGGGTCATCATGTCCTCGGCGTGCGCGCCGCGCTCCCCGTTCAGTCCAGTTCGCCCTCCGGCACCTTCTCGGAACCATCGCCTCCGGGGCCGTTCCTGAGCCGGTCGGCCTGCCCGATCATGGTCGCCAGCTTCCGCACCGACTCGTCCTCGGTCTCGGCGGCCAGCCTCCGTGCGTGCGAGGAGAGTTCGCCGAGTCCGGGCGCGCCCGGCAGCCGGCCGCCACGCAGCGCCTCGGCGAAGTACGCGGCGGTCGCGGTCACCTGGAGACGCTTGCCGGCGCCGTCCCACAGCGGTCCGCCGATCGCGTCCGTCCCGACCGTGCCGTGCTGCTCGTGCGGTGCCCGGGTCCTGGGGTCCAGCCAGCGCACGGTCGCCGTCGCCACATGGCCGAAGGCGCCCGCCCTGAGGCGTACGGCGTAGAGCGCGGTCACCGTGTGGCCGGGGCCGACCTCGCCGCCGTCGACGCGGTCGTCGCGGAAGTCCTCGTCGGCGACCTTGCGGTCCTCGTACCCGATGAGCCTGAACTGCTGGACGGTGTCCCGGTCGAAGGCGACCTGGGCCTTGGCGTCGCGGGCCGTCAGTTCGAGGTGTGCGGGCAGCTGGTCGACGAAGACCTTGCGGGCCTGTTCCTCGTCGGCGATGTACGTGGTGTGGCCGTCGCCCTTGTCGGTGAGCCGTTCCATCAGCGCGTCGCCGTATTCGCTGCCGACGCCGACCCCGAAGAGGGTGATGCCGTGGTCACGGCGGGCGGAGCCGATGCGTTCCAGGATGGCTTCGGCGTCGGTCTCGCCGGTGTTGGCCAGGGCGTCGGAGAGCAGCACGACCCGGTTGTTGGCGCCCTCGACGCGGCCGTCGACCGCCTCCTCGTAGCCGCGTCGGATGCCGGCTTCCACGTTGGTGGAGTCGGTGGGTTCCATGGAGTCGACCCGGTCGCGGATCCTGCCGCGGTGGTCCCGCAGCCGGGTCATCGGCAGCAGGGTCCTCGCCTCGTCGCTGAAGGTGACCAGGGAGACCGAGTCGTCGTCGCGGAGTTCGTCGGTGAGGATGTCCAGGGACTTCTTCACCAGGTCGAGGCGGCCCGTCTCGGCCATCGATCCGGAGATGTCGACGACGAAGGTGAGGGCGGCGGGCGGGCGTTCGTCGCGGGCGGGAGCGGCCCGGGTGGCCAGCCCCACCCGCACCAGCGACCAGTCCTCGCCCTTCGCCCCGGCGCGGGCGCCGTCGATGTTCACGGTGAAGCCGTTGCCGTCCGGGCGCCGGTAGCCCTGGCGGAAGCTGTTGACGAACTCCTCGGGCCGCACGGTGGACGGATCCGGCAGGCCGCCGTCGCCGAGGGTGCGGCGGGCGTAGCCGTAGGAGGCGGTGTCGACGTCCAGGGCGAAGGTGGAGAGGTAGTCGGGCGGTGCGGACTCCCGCAGCCCGTCCCGCTTCTCGGCCGCGCCGCTGTCGGCCGCGCCGCCCGTCGCGGCGGGTGCGGGGGCCGGGAGCGGGCCGCCGCGCCGGCCGTCGGCGGAGGTCTTGTTCGCGGTCGGCGTCCCGGAGCAGCCGGTGAGCAGTACCCCGCCCGCCAGCAGCACACCGAGTGCCCCCTGCCATGTCCGCACGTACTTCTTAGTGTACTTGCCTGTCCGGCGTTCCATCGTCTGCCCCCAGCGTCCTCGTGCCAGCACTTGTGAATGTGACGTGCGAGGCGGCGCCGGGGAGCAGACGAAGACGTTGCGGAAGCGTCTCGATGCGGCAACGGAGAGCGGGAAGGCGGCGGAACGTCAAGGTCAGGACACGATGTCCTTACGACTGAACCCTCGGAAGGCGAAGGCGAACAGGATCAGGGCATACGTCACCGAGATCGCCGAGCCCTTGACCATGCCACCCCATTCGATGCCGGGCTGGAGCGCGTCCGCCCAGGCGAACTGCCAGTGCGCGGGCAGGAATTCACGCCAGGAGCCGAGCGCGGTGACGGCGTCCAGGACGTTGCCGACGATGGTCAGCCCGACCGCGCCACCGACCGCGCCCAGCGGGGCGTCGGTCTTCGTGGACAGCCAGAACGCCAGCCCCGCGGTGACCAGCTGGGACACGAAGACGAACGCGACGACGAGCGCGAGCCGCGGCACGGCCGCCGAGGCGGCGAGCGCTCCCCCGGTGGGCAGTTCGAGCGGCCCCCAGCCGTACGCGATGGCTCCCGCGGCCAGTGCGACGAGCGGCAGCAGCACCATCGCGGCCAGGCTGAAGCCGAGCGCCACGACGAGCTTGCTCCACAGCAGCCTGGCCCGTGGGACGGGCGCCGCCAGCAGATAGCGCAGCGAGGACCAGCTCGCCTCGGAGGCGACGGTGTCCCCGCAGAACAGCGCGACCGGGACCACCAGCAGGAACCCGGCGGAGACGAAGAGGCAGGTCGCGGCGAAGTTCGCGGCGGACGCGGTCGCGGTGTCCATCAGGGTGATCCGGCCGCTGCCGCCGCCCCGCGAACCCGGGGTGCCGCCGATCGCGAACGCGGTGATCAGGACGAACGGCAGCACGGCCAGCACCCCGCCCATGAGCAGGGTGCGGCGCCTGCGCAGCTGGCGTACCGCCTCGACGCGCAGCGGCAGGGTGTGCCGGGCCCGGTAGCCGGGGGCTTCGGCGTTCCCGGCGAGATCGACTGCGGCACTCATGCGGAGCCTCCGGAGATCAGGGTGAGGAACGCGTCCTCCAGGCGGCGGTGCGGTCCCACACCGGTCAGCGGCACGTCCAGCCTGACGAGTTCGGCGATCAGCCCGGCCGGGGTGGCGCCGTCGAGCCGGACCAGCAGTCCGGGGCCGTCGTCGGTGCGGGCCGCCGAGCCGACCCCCGCGAGTGCGGCGATCTTCTCCACGAGCGGTTCGGCGACCTCCTGCGCGGTGGTGACGAGCAGCATGTCGGCGGAGCCGGTGATCTCGGCGACCGGGCCCGCCTGGACGAGCCGGCCGCGGTCCATGACCACGAGGTGGGTGCAGGACTGCTCGACCTCGGAGAGCAGATGGCTGGAGACGATGACGGTCCGGCCCCCGGCCGCGTAACGGATCATCACGTCACGCATCTCGCGGATCTGGGGCGGGTCGAGGCCGTTGGTCGGTTCGTCGAGGATGAGCAGGTCCGGCAGGCCGAGCATGGCCTGGGCGATGGCCAGCCGCTGCCGCATGCCCTGCGAGTACGTACGGACGGCACGGGCCAGGGCGTCGCCGAGCCCGGCGATCTCCAGGGCCTCCGCCAGGTGCGCGTCCTCGGCGGGGCGCCCGGTGGCCTGCCAGTACAGCTCCAGGTTGGCGCGCCCGGACAGGTGCGGCAGGAATCCGGCGCCCTCGACGAACGAGCCGACGCGGGAGAGCACGGGTGCGCCCGGCCGGATGGCATGCCCGAAGACCCGGATCCCGCCGTCGTCGGGGGTGATGAGCCCCATCAGCATGCGCAGGGTCGTGGTCTTGCCCGCGCCGTTGGGCCCGAGGAGGCCGAGCACCTGGCCCCTCTCGACCCGGAAGGACAGGTCCTTCACGGCGTACCGGTCGGCGGACCCGGCGTACTTCTTGGCCAGGCCGGTGATCTGGAGGGGTACGTCGGCGAGTGCCGGGTCGGGTGCGGGCGTGGCGGTGCGGCGGCGGGCGGTGAGCAGCAGCAGGGCGGCGATCACCGCGGCGGCGGCCGGGAGTCCCCAGGTCCACCAGGGCGTGGTGGCGGGGGCGGTCCTCAGGGCGGGGGCGGTGGGGACGGTCAGCGGTCCTGCGGGGGTCACGGTGTACGTCGTCGGCTCGGCCGGTGAGGCGTAGCCGAGGTCGGTGGCGGAGAGGACGAGGCGGAGCCGGTGTCCCGCGTCGAACCGGTGGTCGATGGCGGGGAGGGTCAGCCGGACCGGCCTGCCCTGCTGGTCCGGGGTGATCCGGAAGGGGGCGACCAGCTGGGAGGGCAGCAGTTGCTGCTTGCCGTCCGGGGACACGTCGTACACCTTGCCGAACAGCACCGCGTCGCCCCGCTTCGCCTCGACGGCGACTCGCACGGCCGGTGAGCCGGTGATGTCCAGCGGCTCGTCCAGCGGGGCCGAGTCGAAGCGGGCGTGCTGTCCGGGGAAGTCGACCGAGAGCCCGACGCCGAGGGACGAGAGCTGGGCGAGGCCGCCGCCCGCTCCGGGAACGGCGGAGATGGCGGGCGGGTTGGCCCCGGCGGGGTTGCGGAACGTCTGGGTACGACGGCCCAGTTCGATGTCCTGCGTGCCGCTGTCCAGCCCGGGGTAGGTGTCGCTGCTCGCCCCGCGTACCAGGGTGGCCCCGTCGGTGGAGTCGATGCCTCCGGTGCGGGTGACGCGGAAGCCGGGCCCGGTGTCGGCACCCTTGTCGTCCTTGAGATAGCGGTCGAACCAGTCGCCGATCCGCTGCTGGACCCGGTCGGTCTCCAGGTTGCCGCCGTCGTGACCGCCGGCGATCCAGTCGACGGCGACGGGAGCGCCGTTGCCGCTGATGGCCTTGGCCATGGCGTCGGCCTGGCCGAGCGGGAAGAGGGAGTCGGACTGTCCCTGCACGATGAGCGCGGGCACCTCGATGCGGTCGGCGACGGCGCTCGGTGACCGCTCGGTGAGCAGCGCCCGCGCGGCGGCGTCCGGTTTCCCGCTGACGGCGACCCGTTCGTACATCGCGCAGAGCCGCTTCTCGAACTTCTGGCAGCCGCCGCCGGTGGTGACGAAGATCCCGGCCCAGAGCTTCTTGAACACCCTGTCGGGGAAGAGCGCGTCGGCCAGGTTCCAGTAGGTGATCTGCGGTGCGACGGCGTCGACGCGCTTGTCGTACCCGGCGGCGAGGAGCGAGACGGCCCCGCCGTAGGAGGCGCCGGTGATCCCGACCCGGGGATCGCCCTTGGCGTCGAGCTCCACTTCGGGGCGGTCGGCCAGCCAGTCGATCAGCCGGGACACGTCCTTGACCTCGCGGTCGGGGGCGTTGAGCGAGATCTCCCCGCCGGACCTGCCGAACCCGCGGGCGGACCAGGTGAGCACGGCGTACCCGGAAGCGGCCAACCGCTCGGCCTGCGCCCGTACATCGTTCTTGCTGCCGCCGAAGCCGTGCCCGATCAGCACGGCGGGCCGGCGTTCCGCGCCCCCGGTGGTGAAGTACGAGGTGTCGAGGGACACCCCGTCGAGCCGCATCATCCGGTCCTGGCGGTGCACGGCGGGCCCGCCGTCGTCGGCCACGGCGTTCCAGGTGCCCGCACCGGCCAGCACGACGAGCGCCGCCAGGCCCGCGGCCCACCGGCGGCGCCCGCGGGGCAGCGGGCGCCGCCACCGGGGCGTACGTACAAGAGGGGTCTCCATGGTTGTCGACCCTAAGCGGACCGCCGCCGCGTGTGGGCAGCCCCCGGGGCGAACTCTCCGGCCTCCTTGCGGAGTACGGCGCTCCCCGCCGTACTCCGTACGCGGTATGCCGGACCGTTCGCACGCGAAGGACCGTCGGACGCGGGGCGCCCGGGGCACCGGGTGGCTCACATGGTGTTGACGATGAGGCCGATGTGGGTGAAGTAGTTGAGCCCGCCGAAGAGCAGGAACGCCAGACCGGCCAGTCCCCAGACGACGCCGGTCACCGGGGCCATCCAGCCCGACGGCCTGCGCAGCACGAACGGGAAGAGCAGCGCGCCGATGCCCACCAGGACGTACAGCCCGGACATGAAGCTCGCCTCCAGGATCGGCCACCGCGCGAACTCCCCGGAGATCGGTTCCTCGGGCGGGGCGGCGAAGAGGGTGTACTTCCAGCCCGCGGCGGCGATTCCGAGGCAGGCGAGCCCGAGCCCGAACACGAAGACGGAGATGGGCATGGCGACACGGGCCGACCGGTCGATGCGGTCCGCGCTGTTGAGTTCGGCTCCGCGTCTCCAGAGGTAGAAGGACGCGGCGAAGAGGAAGACGCCGAAGGCGAGCGCCGGTTCGCCGAAGATGATGTTGTCGAACGGGAAGCCCTGTCCGGCGAGCGGCCAGGTCAGGGTCATGTGGAGGCCCGTGGTCACCAGGGTGAAGCCGAGGGCCCCGAACGCGAGGACCCAGCCTTCGGGGTTGATGGTGCGTCCGGGCGTGAGGAGCTGGCGCCCCAGCGCCACCACGAGCAGCAGCCCGGCGCCGGCGGCCACCGACATGATCGTGTTGTACGTCGGCATCCTGGCCCAGTCGATCTTCAGGCCGGATGCCGCCAGGGGGATGACATGGGGGATCATCCCGGGAGCGTATCGATGGATATGCAACTGATGCGGCATTTGTTCGCTTGTCCGGGTCGCAGGCGCGCGTGCCCAGCTGGTGGACCGACGACCCGGACTACGTGCCGGAGCTCTGACCGCCCGCGCCATGACGCGCCGGAAGCATGCGCGGAGCGCGGTGCCGCGCATGCTTCCGGGGTCAGGCCGCTGCCCGTACCGGGAGCGGGACGCCGCCCGGCGGGTACGGCGACTCGTGGGGCAGGAGCGCCGCCGCCTCGTCGAGCCCTCCCTCACGCACCAGTCGATGGATCCGCCGGGCGAGCGGGGTGACGTCGCGGACCGACACCGTCCACTCGTCCGCGTACCGCCGGGAAGCCTCGCCGGAGAGCCCGAGCTGGAGGGAGCGGTACGGCAGCCGGTTCAGGCGCAGGTCGCGCTCGGGATCCCACTGGACGCGGGCCGGGGCGCCGCGCAGGTTGCGCTGCCAGGTGGTGCGGTCCGGGTGGACTCCCCCGACGTAGTGGGAGAGTTCGGCGTGCGCCAGGGCCCAGTCGAAGCCCTCACGGGTGATCTCGACGGCCAGGACGGTCTCCTGCCCCTCCTTCACGGCCCAGCCGCAGCGGTACATCATCCACAGGAAGCTCGGCTTGATCCAGGTCATGCGGTCGCGCTTCCAGACCTCGGGGAAACGCCCGTCGCGGGCGGCGGGAAGGCCGATGGCGGGGGCGTACGCCTGGTACACGGTGACGGTGGTGTCCGTGTACTGGGCCCGGATCTCGTACTGCGGCCTGGTCGGAGCGGTCATGGCCCCATCAGAACACCGGCCCGCCGGGCGCGGCGAACGGTTTACCGGCGCACCGGAGTCCGGGACTCCGGTGGGTGGTGAGCGGGTGTGTCACCGGCGGGGGCTGACATTCGTCATACGGAGTCCGGTACACGCGGCTCTGCCGGGCACCGGGCCCCGGCGGCCAGTCTGTACGTATCGAGAGCGGGGCCGCGAAGGCTCCCGCCGATACGGGAGGAACCCCTCATGACCAGCCCGGCCGCCACCGTCACCGCCCCGGTCGCAGTTGCTCCGGCCGCCGCCGCTCCGCTCGCGCCGCGCAGGGCCCTGCCGGCCGGCATGATGCCGCTGCTGGTGGACGTGGGGGTGCCGCTCGTCTCGTACTACGCGCTGAAGGCGGCGGGCCTGAGCACCTTCGCCGCGCTGGCCTGGAGCAGTGTGCTGCCGGCCGTGCGCACCGTGTGGGGTGTGGTGCGCGAGCGGCGGCTCAACGGGCTCGCGGCGCTGATGGTGACGGTCAACGTGGTCGGCCTGCTGACGAGCCTGCTGGTCGGCGACCCGCGGCTGATGCTCGCCAAGGACAGCGGGGTGAGCAGCATCATCGGGCTCGTGATCCTGGTGACCGCACTGAAGGGGCAGCCGATGATGAGCGAGGGGTTGCGGCCCGTGCTGGTCAAGGGCGACGCGGTCAAGGACGCCGCCTGGCAGCGGCTCTCGGCCCACTCGGTGGCGTTCCGGCGGGCGGAGATCCGGTTCTCGGCGGTGTGGGGTGCGGCGCTGCTGGGCGAGTGCGTGGTGCGGGCCGTGGGCGCGTACACGGTGCCGGTGGAGACGATGGTGTGGCTCGGCACGGTGATCATGGTGGCGACGATGGTGTTCGCCTTCATGGTCTCGGGGCGGGTGGGCGCGGTCCCGATGCAGCGGATGATCGCCGAGGCGGTCCGCCCGGATCGGGCGACGGACTCGGTGCGCTGACGCCGGGGCCGAGGACCGGCCGACGAAGCCCGGGAGACCGGAGAGACAGAAGCGGCCGGGTGGACCGAAGAGGCCGGAAAAACCGAAGAAGCCGATGAGAGGGAGCCGTCATGGCTCCCTTTCCCGGCTTCTTCTCGGTCCCGGCCCGGGACACCCCTGGCACGGTCATGCGACGTGAATACCCTGCCCCGCTCAGTAGGCGGAGTTGACGTTGTCGATGGAACCGTAGCGGTGCGCGGCGTAGTTGGAGGCGGCGGCGATGTTGGCCACGGGGTCGTAGATGTTCTTGGAGGTACCGCTCACGTGGTACGCGTTGAAGGTGGGGTCGATGACCTGGAGCAGCCCCTTGGACGGGATGCCCTTGGCAGCGTTGGAGTCCCAGTTGTTGATGGCGTTCGGGTTGCCCGCGGACTCACGCATCAGGTTGCGGTGGATGCCTTCGTACGAGCCGGGGATGCCCTTCGCACGCATGACTTCGAGCGCCTGCTTGATCCATGTGTCCACGTTGCCGCCGGCGGCCTTGGCGGGGGTGGCGGCCGAGGCGCTCGGGGCGCCGGCGACGGTGCCGGCCACGATCGCCGCACCGGCGGCGAGCATGCCCAGCGAGGCCTTCTTGGTGCGGGTCATGCGGGCGAACTTCTGGGGCATCGCGGTGATCTGCATTCTGAAATTCCTCTTTCGTCGGTGGGGCGATGCCAAGAATTGTTATGCCAGGAGGAAATCCAGGTCAATGATGGCCTTTTACTAAAAGCAATCGTATGTGGCGCCGGAAATGATCCAGGAATGCGCACGACAGCGCGATCGACGGCACCGGCCCTCTACTATTCCGCATCATAGTGACGCCCGTCACGTGGCCCACCGCACACGGCAAACGCTCCAAATCGCCACAAGAGTGGCGCACGCCACGTGGTCTGTGCCACATAAAGAGCGGGCCATTGACTCACCGTAATGCGAAATAAGCACAAAGCATCGGGTGCGAACGGTGAATCACCTGCCCGCCACCGGCCATCAGGCGTTCTCCGCCGTGCGCTCACCGGCAGCCCCCGGCGGGCCATGACCTCAGAGGTAATTGAGCGCAGGCCGGGTCCGTCCTTACCGTTCGCAGGACCAGAGCGACCGCATGACAACGACAGGAGGACCCAGTGATGTCGTCCCAGAACGCGAGTACGGTCCCGGCGACGGGCACCGCCCGCTCCGACGGCCTGCTCCGGGCTGCCCTCGTGGCAGATGTGATCCTCACCGGCGCGAACGGCATCGGCTATCTCGCGCTCGCCACCGTCCTGGACTCGTTCCTCGGCGTGCCTCTCCCCGTCCAGTACGCGGTGGGCGTCTTCCTCACGGTGTACGCGCTGTGGGTGCTGACCGTCTCGCGGCAGGAGGACATCGGCCGCGGCGCGGCCACCGTCGTCATCGCCCTGAACGCGGCCTGGGCCGTGGCCGGTGTCGTGACCGTCGTCCTGGACGCGCTGACCGCCACGACGGTCGGCAACGGCTGGATCGTGTTCCAGGCCCTGGTGGTGGGTGCGATGGGCGCGGTCCAGTACGCGGGGCTGCGGCGCATGTGAGAGTGCGGGGCGAGGTCCCGTACGGACACGGCGACGGCCCGCACGGACGGGGGATGCGTCCGTACGGGCCGTCGGCCGGGATGAGGGATCAGTGGTTGCGCGGGAAGCCGAGGTCCACGCCCGCCGGGGCGTCGGCCGGGTCCGGCCAGCGGGTGGTGACGACCTTGCCGCGGGTGTAGAAGTGCACGCCGTCGTTGCCGTAGATGTGGTGGTCGCCGAAGAGGGAGTCCTTCCAGCCACCGAAGGAGTGGTAGCCCACCGGCACCGGGATCGGCACGTTGACGCCGACCATGCCGGCCTCGATCTCCAGCTGGAAGCGACGGGCGGCGCCGCCGTCGCGGGTGAAGATCGCGGTGCCGTTGCCGAACGGCGAGGCGTTCATGAGGGCGACGCCCTCCTCGTACGTCTCGGTGCGCAGGACGCACAGGACCGGGCCGAAGATCTCGTCCTTGTACGCGTCCGAGTCGGTGGACACGTTGTCGAGGAGGGAGAGGCCGATCCAGTGGCCGTCCTCGAAGCCCTCGACGGTGAAGCCGGTGCCGTCCAGGACGACGTCGGCGCCCTGGGCCGCGGCACCGGTGACGTAGGAGGCGACCTTGTCGCGGTGGGCGGCGGTGATCAGCGGGCCCATCTCGGAGGCCGGGTCGTTGCCGGGACCGATCTTGATCTTCTCGGCGCGCTCCTTGATCTTCGCGACGAGCTCGTCGGCGATGGAGCCGACCGCGACGACCGCGGAGATCGCCATGCAGCGCTCACCGGCGGAGCCGTACGCGGCGGAGACAGCGGCGTCGGCCGCGGCGTCGAGGTCCGCGTCCGGCAGCACCAGCATGTGGTTCTTCGCGCCGCCGAGCGCCTGGACGCGCTTGCCGTTGGCGGAGGCGGTGGCGTGGATGTAGCGGGCGATCGGGGTGGAGCCGACGAAGGAGACCGCGGCGACGTCCGGGTGGTTCAGCAGCCCGTCGACGGCGACCTTGTCACCGTGCAGGACGTTGAGCACGCCGTCCGGCAGACCGGCCTCGGCGGCCAGCTCGGCCAGCAGGTTGGCGGCCGACGGGTCCTTCTCGCTGGGCTTGAGGACGAAGGTGTTGCCGCAGGCGATGGCGAGCGGGAACATCCACATCGGCACCATGGCCGGGAAGTTGAACGGGGTGATGCCCGCGACGACGCCGAGCGACTGGCGGATCGAGGAGACGTCGACCCGGCTGGAGACCTGGGTGGACAGCTCGCCCTTGAGCTGGGTGGTGATGCCGCAGGCCAGCTCGACGATCTCCAGGCCGCGGGCGACCTCGCCCAGCGCGTCCGAGTGCACCTTGCCGTGCTCGGCGGTGATCAGCGCGGCGATCTCGTCGCGGTGGGCGTCGAGCAGCGCCCGGTAGCGGAACAGGACCGCGGTGCGGGCGGCCAGCGAGGACGTGCCCCAGGTGGCGTAGGCGTCCTTGGCGGCGGCGACCGCGGCGTCGACCTCTTCGAGGGAGGCGAGCGCGACCTGGGTGGTGACGGCGCCGGTGGCCGGGTCGGTGACCGGGCCGTAGTTGCCCGACGCGCCCTCGACGGTCTTGCCACCGATCCAGTGGTTGACGGTCTTCATGACAGAACTCCTTCAGAGGTGGTGGCGTCGGTCGGCGACGTGGCGGTCGTACTCTTCCCGGGCTTTCACGGCCGACGGCCGGGCGGCCGTTTCGGCTACGGGAACATCCCACCACGCCTGTGCCGGAGGGGGGCCCGACACAGTGTCTGCCGTTTCGGTCTCGACGTAGACACAAGTGGGACGGTCCGCCGCGCGTGCCTCGGCGAGGGCTTCGCGCAGGTCACGCACGGTCCTGGCACGCAGTACCCGCATGCCGAGCGACCCTGCGTTGGCCGCGAGATCGACGGGGAGCGGGGGTCCGGTGAACGTGCCGTCCGCGGCGCGGTGGCGGTAGGCGGTGCCGAGGCGCTCGGCGCCGACCTGCTCGGAGAGGCCACCGATGGACGCGTAGCCGTGGTTCTGGAGGACGACCAGCTTCACGGGGAGTTCCTGCTGGACGGCGGTGACGATCTCGGTGGGGTTCATCAGGTACGTGCCGTCACCGACCAGGGCCCAGACGGGCCGGCCGGGGGCGGCGAGCTGGACGCCGATCGCGGCCGGGATCTCGTAGCCCATGCAGGAGTAGCCGTACTCCACGTGGTACTGGTGCGGGGAGCGGGTCCGCCAGAGTTTGTGCAGGTCGCCGGGGAGCGAACCGGCCGCGTTGATCAGGATGTCGTCCTCGGTGACGAGGGCGTCGAGGAGGCCGAGGACCTGGGCCTGGGTGGGCCGGGCGTGCGGGTCCTCGGCGGCGAACGCGGCGGTGACACGCTGCTCCCACCGCTCCTTGGCGTCGGTGTACTCCGTCTCGTAGGCGGGGTCGGCGCGGTGGTTGCGGGCGGCGAGCGCGGTGGTGAGGGCTTCGAGGGCGGCGCGGGCGTCGGTGACGAGCGGGAGGGCGCCGAGCTTGTGGGCGTCGAAGCCGGTGATGTTGATGTTGAGGAAGCGGACCGCCGGGTTCGAGAAAAGCGTGGCGGAGGCGGTGGTGAAGTCGGAGTAGCGGGTGCCGATGCCGATGACCAGGTCGGCGGTGCGGGCCAGCTCGTCGGCGGTCGCGGTGCCGGTGTGGCCGATGCCGCCGACGTCGGCGGGGTGGTCGTGGCGCAGCGAGCCCTTGCCGGCCTGGGTGGAGGCGACGGGGATGCGGGTGGCGGCGGCGAACGCGGCGAGGGTCTCCTCGGCGGCGCTGTGGTGGACCCCGCCGCCCGCCACGATCAGCGGCCGGCGGGCGGTGCGCACCGCCCGGACCGCCCGGTCGAGTTCGTACGGATCGGGGGCGGGGCGGCGTACGTACCAGACGCGCTCGGCGAAGAACTCCTCCGGCCAGTCGTACGCCTGGGCCTGCACGTCCTGCGGCAGCGCGAGCGTCACGGCGCCGGTCTCCGCCGGGTCGGTCAGGGTCCGCATGGCCTGGAGGGCGGCCGGGACCAGGGCCTCGGGGCGGGTGATCCGGTCGAAGTAGCGGGAGACGGGGCGCAGGCAGTCGTTGACGGAGACGTCACCCGCGGCCGGGACCTCCAGCTGCTGGAGCACCGGGTCGGCGGGCCGGGTCGCGAAGGTGTCCCCGGGCAGGAGGAGGACGGGGAGGTGGTTGACGGTGGCGAGGGCGGCGCCGGTGACGAGGTTGGTGGCGCCGGGGCCGATGGAGGTGGTGACGGCGTGCGCGGAGAGCCGGCCCGACTGGCGGGCGTAGCCGACGGCGGCGTGCACCATGGCCTGTTCGTTGCGGCCCTGGAGGTAGGGCATCGCACGGCCGGACTCGACGAGGGCCTGGCCGATCCCGGCGACGTTGCCGTGGCCGAAGATGCCCCAGGTGGCACCGATCAGGCGCCGGCGCCGGCCGTCGCGCTCGGTGTACTGGCGGGACAGGAAGGTCATCAGGGCCTGTGCCGTGGTGAGGTGACGGGTACTCATGGGCGTCCCTCGGTCCCGTAGAGGGGAAGTCTGGGGTCCACCGGCTGCGCGGGCCAGGTGTCACGGATCCAGCCGTGGTCGGGGTGGTCGGTGATCAGCCACTCCCGCTGCTCTCCCGGTCCCGCCATCACATTGAGGTAGTAGAGGGTGCGGCCGGGCGGGGCGATGGAGGGGCCGTGCCAGCCGTCGGGGATCAGGACCGCGTCGCCGTCGCGGACCTCGGCGAGTACGTCCGTGCCGCCTTCACGGGACGGTGAGACCCGGTGGTAGCCGAGGCCGTCGTGCTCCACCTCGAAGTAGTAGATCTCCTCCAGCACGGACTCGGCGCCGGGGCGGTGCTCGTCGTGCTTGTGCGGCGGGTAGGACGACCAGTTGCCGCCGGGGGTGAGGACCTCGACGGCGATCAGCCGGTCGCACGCGAAGGTGTCGGCGGCGGCGAAGTTGTTGACCTGGCGGGAGCAGTTCCCGGAGCCGCGCAGCTCGACGGGTACCTCCGGCGCGGGGCCGTAGCGAGCGGGGAGTCGTCGCTCGCACTTCGCTCCTGCCAGGGCGAAGCGGCCTCCAGCGCCGGAGGCGATCTGTACCCGGGTGTCACGCGGTACGTAGGCGAAGTCGGATACCCCGCTGAACACGCTTTCCCGGCCCAGCAGTTCAAAGATCTCATCTGAGGAGTGCACCGTACAGCCACCGGTCAACGGCAGTACGATCCACTCGCTCTCTCCGGTGACGAACGTGTGAACTCCGCCGGGTGCGAGCTCCAGGACGCGCAGGCCCGACCGGTCCCAGCCGGCCCGCTCCGGGCCGATGTCGAGGGTGTACGGGCCGCTCGCCGTGCTCCCGGCCCTCAGGTGGTACCGCGATCCGTCGTCAGTCGTGGTCATGGACTCGGCTTCCTCTCTTCCGGCCCCGTCCCTCTGGGCTCCAGCAGCGAAACGGCCGTGTCGACGGCCGCGGCGACCTCTCCGTCGGCCGGGTAGAGCAGCGAACGCCCCACCACCAGGCCCTGGACGGTGGGCAGCCGCAGCGCCGTGCGCCATCGCTCGAACGCCCCGTCCAGGTCGTCGCCCACCTCCCCGCCCAGCAGCACCGCGGGCAGCGTCGACGCCTCCATCACCCGGGCCATGTCGTCGGGGTTCTCGGTGACGGGGACCTTGAGCCAGGTGTACGCGGACGTCCCGGCCAGCCCGGACGCGATGGCGATCGAGGTGGTGACCGCCTCCGCGCCGAGGTCGTTGCGGACCTGGCCGCCGGTGCGGCGGCAGAGGAACGGTTCGACGAAGACCGGCAGCCGGTGCGCGGCCATGGCGTCGATGGCGCGGGCGGTGGCGTGCATGGTGTCGAGCGAGCCGGGGTCGTCGTAGTCGATGCGGAGCAGCAGTTTGCCCGCGTCGAAGCGGAGGCGTGCGAGGTCCTCGGGGCGGTGGCCGGTGAACCGGTCGTCGAGTTCGAAGGCCGCGCCCGCGAGTCCGCCGCGGTTCATCGAGCCGATGACGACCTTGTTCTCCAGCGCCCCGAGGAGCAGCAGGTCGTCGAGGATGTCGGCGGTGGCGAGCACCCCGTCGACGCCGGGGCGGGAGAGGGCCAGCCGGAGCCGTTCCAGCAGATCGAAGCGGTTGGCCATGGCCAGTGCGCGGTCGCCCACGGCGAGGGAGCCACGGGCCGGATGGTCCGCCGCGATGATCATCAGCCGGCCGCCGCGGCCGACCAGGGGGCGTCTGCGGCGCCCGGCGGCGGCCTCGGCGACGGCCTCGGGGTGGCGCATGCGCAACTGGACGAGTTCAAGGACGGAGGAGGCCGGGGGCGTCATGGGGTGGCTCCGGTGGGGCGGGAGGTGACGGCGCCTTCGGTCAGGGCCGCTTCGACTTCGTACGGGAACGGCATGGCGGACGAGCAGGCGAGCCGGGAGGCGACGATGGCCCCCGCGGCGTTGGCGTACCGCATGATGCGCCCGGTCTCCCAGCCCGCGAGGAGCCCGTGGCAGAGCGCCCCGCCGAAGGCGTCGCCGGCGCCGAGGCCGTTGACCACCTCGACGGGCAGCGGCGGCACTTCGGCCACCGAGCCGTCGCGGTGGACGGCGAGCACGCCCTCGGGTCCCTGTTTGACGACGGCGAGTTCGGCGCCCGCGCCGATCAGGGCGCGGGCGGCCGCGTACGGTTCGCGCTCGCCCGTCGCGATCTCGCACTCGTCGAGGTTGCCCACGGCGACGGTGGCGAGGGCGAGGGCCTCGCGGTAGCGGGCGGCGGGGGTGTTCTCCGACGCGCCGTTCGGCGTGTCCTTCGTGGTGTCCCAGAACATCGGGCGCCAGTCGAGGTCGAAGACGGTGATGCCGCGGCGGTCGCGGGCACGCAGTGCGGCGAGGGTCGCGGTCCGGCTCGGCTCGGCGCACAGCCCGGTGCCGGTCATCCAGAAGACCCGGGCGGACCGGATCGCCCCGAGGTCCAGTTCCGAGGTGTGGATCTCCAGATCGGGGGCCTTGGGCTGCCGGTAGAAGTAGAGGGGGAAGTCGTCGGGCGGGAAGATCTCGCAGAAGGTGACCGGTGTCGGATACGCGTCGACGGGCGTCACCCACCGGTCGTCCACCCCGAACTCCCGCAGCTGGTGGTGGAGATACTCCCCGAAGGCGTCCCGCCCCGTCCGCGTCACCACCGCCGTCCGCCGCCCGAGCCGGGCCGCCGCGACGGCGACATTGGACGGCGATCCGCCGAGGAACTTCCCGAAGGTGTCGACCCGGGAGAGTGGCAGACCGGTCTGCAGGGGGTAGAGATCCACACCGATGCGGCCCATGGTGATGACGTCGTACCGCTCAGGCATGACCATCCCTTCGACCGCCGTCCGGGGGTGACTGCCCCCAGGTCTAGCCCTCCCCCGGAACCCTGTCAATCCTTTGTCCGGACATACGGACGAATGATTGACACCCGCTCCCCCGGCCGGAACCCTGGACACCATGACCTCCTCCGCAGGGGCCCCGGCCCGTATCCGTATCGGTTCGGCACCCGACTCGTGGGGGGTGTGGTTCCCCGACGATCCGCTCCAAGTGCCCTGGCGGCGCTTCCTCGACGAGGTCTCCGAGGCGGGTTACGAGTGGATCGAGCTCGGCCCGTACGGCTATCTCCCGACCGACCCGGCCCGCCTCGCCGACGAGACCGGCCGCCGCGGGCTCTCGGTCTCGGCCGGAACCGTGTTCACCGGATTGCACCATGGGCCGGACGTCTGGGACCGGACCTGGGCCCATGTCGCCGACATCGCGGCACTCACCCGGGCGATGGGCGCCGGGCACCTGGTGGTCATCCCCTCGTTCTGGCGCGACGACAGGACGGGCGCGGTGCTGGAGGACCGCACCCTCACGGCCGAGCAGTGGCGCCATCTGACCACCCAGACGGAGCGGCTGGGCCGGGAGGTGCGGGACCGCTTCGGGCTGCGCGTCGTCGTCCATCCGCACGCCGACACCCATATCGACACCGAGGAGAACGTGAGCCGCTTCCTCGATGCCACCGACCCCGGACTCGTCTCGCTCTGCCTCGACACCGGGCACTACGCCTACTGCGGCGGCGACAGCGTCAAGCTGATCGAGACCTACGGCGAACGGATCGGTTATCTGCACCTCAAGCAGGTCGCCCCGGAGGTCCTGGCCCAAGTCGTGGCGGACGAGGTGCCGTTCGGGCCGGCCGTGGCGCGGGGGGTGATGTGCGAGCCGCCGGGCGGGGTGCCCGCGCTGGAGCCCGTGCTGGCCGCCGCCCGCGCGCTGGACGTCGATCTGTTCGCCATCGTCGAGCAGGACATGTACCCGTGCCCGCCCGACAGGCCCCTCCCCATCGCCCGCCGCACCCGGGAGTTCCTCCGCTCGTGCGGGGGCCCGGCGGCACCCGGACGCGCCGAACGGTCCGGAGAAGCGACGTAGGCCCGGCACCCGTACGCGGCATCCCTCGCCCGAATGCCGCACAACGTCATGCACCATAGGATTCGGACAAATTAGGAGATATGTACGAGATGTAGAGATCGAGGAGTCCGCGTGAACTGGCACAGCGATCCAGGCAGCCCGTCACCCGCCGCCCGGCAGTCACCGTCCGATCCGCCACACCCCCAGGGCCCACCGGCTCCGCCGCAACCACGGCCCGGACTCTGGAAGCGGTGCCTGTGGGGCGGCGCGGCCCTCTGGCTGCTGACCGCGGTCGTCACGTACGCCACCCGCAACACCAATCTGCTGCCGACCCTCATCCTGCTCGGCAGCTTCCTGGTCCCGGCCGTCTTCGTGCTGTGGGCGTACGAACGGCACGGCCGCGACCTCGGCGTGAACCTCATCCTCGGCTGCTTCCTGACGGGCGGAATCCTGGGCGTGCTCGGCGCCTCCGTCATGGAGTCCTATCTGCTGCACCCGTCCATCTGGATGTTCCTGGGCGTCGGCCTGATCGAGGAGGCCGTGAAGCTCCTGGCGCTGATGTTCGTGCTCCGCCGCCACCCCGGTATCCACGGCATGCGGGCCGGGCTGGTGCTCGGCGCGACGGTCGGATTCGGCTTCGCCGCCTTCGAGAGCGCGGGCTACGCCTTCAACGCCGCCGTCACCATGAAGGGCATCGACCTGCGCGCCCTGCTGGAGACCGAGGTGCTGCGCGGGGTGCTCGCACCGTTCGGGCACGGCCTCTGGACCGCGATCGCCGGTGGCGTCCTCCTCTCGTTCCGGAAGCCGAACGGGCGTTTCCGCTTCGCCGCGCCCGTGATCGGCACCTATCTCGGCGTCGCCGTGCTGCACTCGCTCTGGGACTCGATGCACGGCATCGCGATCTGGCTGGTCGCCAGGATCACCGACACGGGCCTGAGCCGTGCGCTCTTCGCGCAGGGCTACATCCCGGCCCCCACCGACGAGCAGCGGCATCTGTTCACCCTCTTCTCGGTCGGCGGCCTCGTCGTGATCACGCTCGTCGCGCTGGCCTGGCTGCGGTCGCTGGCCCGCAGCGCGCGCGCCTCCGGGAGGAGCGACCGCCGGGGTCCTCGCATTCATACCCCCTAGGGGTATAGTGTGGAGCGTGTCGGGCGCACCGGGCTCCCCCGGGGCCTCCGACGCCTCAACCCTTTGTGCTCGTCGAAGAGGAGAACACCATGACCGCCGAGACCCAGCTCCCCCAGGCCACCGGTTCCTGCTGCTCGCCCAGCGGCTCCTGCCACGACGGTGCGGACGCCGGCGCGCAGGCGGGCGGCGTGACCACCGTCTACCAGGTGTCCGGCATGACCTGCGGGCACTGCGAGGGTGCCGTCTCCGAGGAGATCTCCGGCATCGAGGGTGTCACCTCGGTGAAGGCGGTGGCCTCCACCGGCCAGGTGACCGTGATCTCCGCGGCCCCGCTGACCGACGAGGCCGTGCGCGCCGCGGTCGACGAGGCGGGCTACGAGCTCGTCGGCCGGGCCTGAACACCTTCGGGGCACGCCCCGATACGCCGGACGCACCCGCGTCACCCCCTTTGCCGCCGGGCCGGACCGACCAGCAGATACTGGTGGGGAACGGCCCGGTCGGCATTTCAGGAGTTCGGACATGCACAGCGCAACAGAGGCCGGAACCCGGGCGGCGGAGGGCTCGACCGCTGAACTCACGATCGGCGGGATGACCTGCGCCTCCTGCGCGGCCCGCGTCGAGAAGAAGCTCAACCGGATGGACGGTGTCACCGCCACCGTCAATTACGCCACCGAGAAGGCCAAGGTCGCCTTCGGCCCGGAGACGGAGCTCACGGATCTGATCGCCACGGTCGAGAGGACCGGTTACACGGCGCAGCCCGTCCACCGCCCCGAACCGCCTCCGCCCGCCCCGTCACCGGCCACGGCCGGGACCCGGCCCGGCGCCGAGGACGACGACCCCGAGGAGCGCAGCGCCGCCCAGGCCCTCGCCTCGCTGCGGCAGCGCCTGACCGTCTCGGCCGTACTGGCCGTCCCCGTCGTCGTGCTCGCGATGGTCCCGGCGCTCCAGTTCGACTACTGGCAGTGGCTCTCGCTCACCCTCGCCGCCCCGGTCGTCGTCTGGGGCGGGCTGCCCTTCCACCGTGCGACCTGGACCAACCTCCGGCACGGCGCGGCCACCATGGACACCCTGGTATCGATCGGCACGCTGGCCGCCTTCGGCTGGTCCCTGTGGGCGCTCTTCCTCGGCGACGCGGGCATGCCCGGGATGCGGCACGGCTTCGACCTCACCGTCTCGCGCGAGGGCGCCTCCTCCACCATCTATCTGGAGGTCGCGGCCGGGGTCGTCACCTTCATCCTGCTGGGCCGCTACCTGGAGGCGAGGTCCAAGCGGAAGGCCGGTTCCGCCCTGCGCGCGCTGCTGCACCTGGGCGCGAAGGAGGTCTCCGTCCTGCGCGACGGTACGGAGGTACGCGTCCCCGTCGCCCGGCTCGCCGTGGGCGACCGCTTCGTCGTCCGGCCCGGCGAGAAGATCGCCACCGACGGCACCGTCGTCGAGGGCACCTCGGCCGTGGACGCCTCGATGCTCACCGGTGAGTCCGTGCCCGTGGAGGCCGGCCCCGGTGACGCCGTCACCGGGGCCACCGTGAACACCTCCGGCCGGCTCGTCGTCGAGGCCACCCGGATCGGCGCCGACACCCAGCTGGCCAGGATGGCGAAGCTGGTCGAGGACGCGCAGAGCGGCAAGGCGGAGGCGCAGCGCCTCGCGGACCGGATCTCCGCGGTCTTCGTGCCCGTGGTGCTGGTGATCGCTGTCGTCACCCTGGCCGCGTGGCTGCTGGCCACCGACGACGTGACCGCCGCGTTCACCGCCGCCGTGGCCGTGCTGATCATCGCCTGCCCCTGCGCCCTCGGCCTCGCCACCCCCACCGCCCTCATGGTCGGCACC